>CAMMDS010000005.1 GCA_946495655.1 uncultured Clostridium sp. | reverse complement strand
AACTCTTATCGAGCTGGATTTTTTGTTTCTTGGGTTCCTATTTCAGGACACCCTCATAAAAAACAAGCAACTAGGTTGAATTCTACCCAGTCGCTTGAGGTGGTTACAAAAGGTTAAACGGATCTATAGCTTTACATAGACCTATCTTGTCATAGATTTCTCCATTATCCCAAAGAACGAATCCTTGTAGTTTAAGTTTGGACAAATCCAGAACTATGGTCGAACCTTCATACCTGTTTTGCTTGTATGGTCCATGTGCCGCTGAACCAAATTCAGCTCGAATATCCATCGCCATGGTCCTAATTTGGATCTCAAAAACCAAACCATCTGGTTTTTGAATGATTGTGTGTAGACTCTGATACCCGTTATTTTTCGGATATCTTACATAGTCTTTCACATTGTCCTCAAATCCTTGTAGGATCATTGATTTTTTTGGTACGATTATTTCTGGATGTTTTGAAAACTTTAAGCCAGTGCTTAAAAGGGGTTCTGCCTCTGCCAAGATGCAACCTCTATCTACCACAAAGAATTGAATCAATTCATTTAGTACTTCATAACAAAGTGCTATTGAATTGTTATCATCCTCTCTGTTGGTACAAAGAGTAATCCTAAATCCAAGTAAATCTTGAATTTTACTCAGTGGCCTGTTATTGGTCAAATAAAGTCTAATTTTCTCATTTAGACCAATAAAATCTTTCCGCCTTCTATTTAAGCTGATTTTCACTCCATATTTTTGGCTCAAAAGCACTATTTGCTTTTTGACCTCATGGAATTCTTGCTCGAGCTCTCTTAGTTTGTCATCTGACAACATATTTAACAGCTCTTGCAATTTGTTTGCATACAAGCTAGTCTGGATAGAAGGATTTTCCCGAAGGAAATCTATATATCCACTCCATGCTTCTTCCAATGTGTATGACTCGTTTAGTACCTTTTGTAAATCTGGAAAGTTTAACGTCTCCATTTTTTCCTCCTTTTGTAAAAATAAACTGTCTTACCACATATTAATTATACCATATTTTCTTTAATCTATCAAATTATGTAAATTTCAACATTAAAGAGAACGAAAATTAAGTTCGTTCTCCTTTTCATATATTTATATACATTTGATTCTATTTTCTTTATTTTCACTCTATTTAGCAAAAGTTTCTATTTCTTCTTTTATTTTAGCAACAAATTCATCTACCTTCATTGCTCCAATATCTCCATCTTTTCTAGAACGTACACCAACTGTTCCTGCATCTTTTTCTTTATCTCCCACAACTAACATGTATGGTACTTTTTGAAGTTGTGCTTCTCTTATTTTATATCCTATTTTCTCATTTCTATCATCTACTTCTACTCGTACATCAATTTTTTCAAGCTCTGCTTTTACTTTTTCTGCATATTCTTTATGCGCATCTGCTATAGGAAGTACTTTTACTTGTGTTGGTGCAAGCCATGTTGGGAATGCTCCTTTTGTTTCTTCTATTAAGAAAGATATAAATCTATCAAATGTACCTAGAATCGCTCTATGAATAACAATTGGTCTATGTGCTTTTCCATCTTCTCCAATATATTCTAGTTCAAATCTTTGTGGTAATAGGAAATCTAATTGGCAAGTTGATATTGTAATATCATGTCCAATTGCAGTCTTTATTTGAACATCTAGTTTTGGTCCATAGAATGCAGCTTCTCCTTCTGCTTCATAGAAATTAATATTTAATTCTTTTAATATTTGTCTTAATTGACTTTCAGCATTTTCCCACATTTCATCATCATCAAAATATTTTTCTTTATCATTTTTATCTCTTAATGATAATCTAAATGTGTAATCTGTAAATCCAAAATCTTTATATACAGCAAGAATTAAATTAACAACCTCACCAATAACTTCTTTTATTTGTTCTGGAGTAACAAATATATGTGCATCATTTTGACACATTTCTCTTACTCTTTCTAGTCCACATACACTTCCACTTGCTTCATATCTAAAATCATGTGCAAGTTCTCCTATTCTTATTGGTAAATCTCTATATGAATGCATTGCATTTTTGTAAATTAACATATGATGTGGACAGTTCATAGGTCTTAATACCATTTCTTCATTGTCCATTTTCATTACTGGGAACATATCATCTTTATAGTGATCCCAATGTCCACTTGTTTTATATAGTGCAACATTTGCAAGAGATGGTGTATATACATGCTTATATCCTAATTTAATTTCTTTCTTTAGAATGTATTGCTCTAATAATCTTCTTATTGTAGCACCATCTGGTAAATACATTGGAAGACCAGAACCTACAAGCTCATGTGTCATAAATAGATTCAATTGCTTTCCTATTTTTCTATGATCTCTTTGTTTTGCTTCTTCTAATAACTGTAAATGCTCTTCAAGCTGACTTGCTTTAGGGAATGAAATTCCATAAAATCTTTGAAGCATTTTATTGTGCTCGTCCCCTCTCCAGTAAGCACCTGAAGAAGAAAGTATCTTTACAGATTTTACTTTTCCTGTACTCATCAAATGAGGTCCAGCACATAAATCAGTAAATTCACCTTGTTTATAGAAAGAGATTTCTTCCCCTTCTGGAAGTTCCTCAATTAACTCAACTTTATAATCTTCTCCTTGTTCTTTCATAAATTTAATAGCTTCATCTCTTGGAAGTGAATATCTTTCAATTGGTAAATCCTCTTTAATGATTTTCTTCATTTCAGCTTCTATTTTTTCAAAATCATCTGAAGAAATATTTTCTTTCACATCAAAATCATAATAAAACCCATCATCTATAGAAGGTCCTATTGTTAATTTAATATCATTTCCATATATTCTTTTTATAGCTTGTGCCATAATATGAGATGTAGTATGCCAATATGCTTTCTTACCATCCTCACTATTGTCAAAAGTTAGTATCTCAACTTCAGAATCTTCTTCTATTTTATATCTTAAATCTTTAACCTCTCCATTCACTTTCCCACAAGTAGCTACTCTTGCTAAACCTTCACTAATTTCTTTTGCTAAATCTAATACACTAATACCTTTTTTTACTTCTTTTATAGATCCATCTTTAAGTGTAATCTTCATAAAAATCAACTTCCTTTCTTTTTTGAAACAAAGGGACGTACGATTTGTTCCAAATTTGGAACAAGGGGACAGACATCTATCAAACATCAAAAACAAAAATAGCACTCCCTTTAGTAATCAGAATAATTACTAAAGGGGTGCTTATATACACGGTTCCACCCTTTGTTTAACTTAATTTTCCTTTTAACGCAAGGATTACGTCTAATTTCTTCATAAACATAGTTCTGTCCCTTTTATTCTATTCTTTAGATAATCGCAACAGTTCATAATGTTTAAGTTTTGCTAGAAACAATGAGCTAGTTTTTCAAATATGTTTATTCAGAATAGCTTTCAGCCCATGACCATTCCTCTCTTAAAATAACCTTTATTTTACTTTGTCTCATTTCTGTTTTTCCAATATCAATATGTTTTTATTATACATCCTTATCTAATATTATGTCAATACATTTTTTTATTTTTTCTCGTACCCAGGTTTTCCGGAAAATTTTCACCATTTGTTACTATGTGTATATATACTTATATTTTATCAATTAACTTCTTTTATTTCCACCCTTCCATCGCTATCTAACCTTCCTGTTGTGCAACAATTAATTCCTTCTTTCCAATTTCTAAACATATAGTCTGCTACATTATCATAACCATAGACATTTACTATACTACCATTTATCAGCCTCATCTTACACTTTGCTATAGATGTATGGCTATATGTTTCTTTATTTGTATTATTTCTTTTAAATCTATCATATATAAATCGGAAATCTATATTTGATATGACTTCACCAGATATTATTACTATATTCATTTTCGCTTATCCTCTGAACTTCGTTTAATTATATATTAAAAAATCTATTTATATTAAAAACTTATTAATTTTCTACTCTTCTATATACTTCTTCAATATATATCTATAAAGGCATAGAAACAAGCATAACTTGTACTTATAAATGTTGGCACAAAATATGGTTCTATAAAATTATCCACTACCCATCTATGTACTATTCTATCTAAATAAATGCTCTTCTCTATTTTTCTTAATTTTGGTTCTGTTACATAAAATACACTATACCCACTATGTTTATACGTCATATTTTTTAATCTTTCATAGAGCCATATTCTATCCTATTTCCTACTTTATTTATGTATATAGCTTTTTTTTAGTACATTATATACACTTATTTTATATTCATTTCCTATATTGAATTTTTCTATCCTAGGAAGCTTTATAAGAAAGCTTAAAACATATTCTATATATTTTTCTAAAGCCACAACAGGAAAACCCACTTTACATATATTCATTTTAAAACACGTACATTTTAATTCTAATTTTTTATGCATTAAAACTGCATCTTCCCCTACTGCTATATAAAATGTTCCCAGTTTTACAAATACTATCGTTCCTTTTTCTTTCTCTTTTAATATTTCTAACATTTGACTAAATGCCATTTAAACCACCACCTATAAATTTTTTGAAGCAGTGGCACCAAAATTGTTTTCAAAGGCTCTAAAACGCAGTAATGGCGCCATGCTCCGTTAGGAGACTGGCGCCATGCTCCGTTAGAAATGGAAAATTTTCTCCTTTCGGGAAATCCAAAATTTATTTTGTCTTTCCCGTACGTCTAAAATTTTCCACTACTAGCGTACTTCGTTCGCTAGACGTATGTTCAAATACGTCTACTTTTTTTATGTTAACTTTATGTTTAATTACTCTATTTTTTCTATCAGGTCTCAGACCTACTTTAAATACAAAGCTAGGCGGAAGCCAATGATGTCGTCCCTGCCAGAGGTGCTGTCGCCGCCACGAAAAGAGGCTGGACTCTCCAAGCCCGAAAAGTCATAATTGCCGACCACGAAAAACTCGATAGGTGTTGTCTTCTACCTCAATTGTTTCCATTGTCCATTCGAATACATTGCCTCCAAGGTCATATATATTTTTTACTGCGTAATTTTCATTTGATCCTGTTACTGTTGGTGAACTTTGCTCGTACCATCCTTTTCCACTTGAATCTCTTACAAATGAACTAGCATCACAATTTTCTGTTGCATATTTCGGGTCTATAAAGTTCATTATTGCATCCCATTGCACTCCATATATTAATGTACTTGTTACCGATGTATATCCATTGGCTGTATCAAAATTCTTTGCTAGCTCTACTGCTCCTCCTGTTTCATCATTCATTGCATCTGTTTCACTATTATTCCAGCCTACATAATTATATACATTTTTTCCTTGTTGTACTAAAACTTTATCTTCTATGCCTGATTCTTCATTTCTATTTGGATTTGTTGTTCCTGCTTCGTATCTTCCTACATAAAATCCGTTATTTGCTAGCACACTTGCTTTCATTTCATTAAATTCTTGTTCTTCATTTGCGTATCCGCCTGCATATGGCTCACTACACATGTCTGTAACTCCTGCAAATAATTCGCCATTCATATAACTGTCGTATCTCTGAAACAAGCTATCATCCTCTACTGGAATCCACACAAATTGATTTCCCACTAGCTCATTTTCTGCTACACTATGGCTAGTTCCTTTATTCTCATCTGCTGGATTGTCTGAAATTACTACTCCTTCTTCTTTTGTTCCTCCTACATAATAGAATCCTGCTGGTATTGGCACTCCATCTTCTGTTGTACTTCCTCCACTTGAATTTCCTCCTGTTCCTTCTAAAATGTCATTTATATAACTCTCTACATTTGTTATTGATCCTTCTGTATATGCTGTATCATTTGCATAATATTTTCCTGCATCCTCTGCTCTTTTTATTAATCCATTATCTCCAAATGCAAAACTTATTGCCACTACTGCTAATATAATTATGATAATTATTGTTATTACAAGGGCAACTAGTGTTATACCTTTGCTATTTGCTTTTACTTTTGAAGCTCCTTGAAATCTTTTCTTTGATTTCTCCATTTTTTTATCTTCTCCTTCCTTTGTTTTCCTATTCATCTTTATTAGTCTTGCCATTCTTTTCTAGCTTTATTCATTTTTGTTGTTTTTCTTTTTGTTTTTCCTTACTGTTCCTTCTTAACTTAAATCTTCTTACTCAAAAGTACTTTTTGGTATTATTAATACTTTTGATTTCAAAGAACTTCACTATTTAATTAATACTACCTTTGAATTATACTTTTGTATAACTCTTTTCGTACTTTCTCGTTTTTCCATCTAAGTCATTCTTATTTTATCATACGATTTTATTTTTGCAACACTTTTTCAAAATTTGTTTAACTAACTTTTTCTATTTTTCTCATAACCTGGTTTTCCTAATAGCTTAAACATATTTGTTTTGTATTTTTCTACGCCCGGTTGATTAAATGGATTTACTCCTAATATTGATCCTGACATACCACAAGCTAACTCAAAGAAATATATTAATTGTCCCATACTATTTGCATTTAGCTTATCAATGTTTATTACTATATTTGGAACATCTCCTTCTACATGAGCTGCAATTGTTCCTTCCATCGCTTTTTTATTTACATAATCTAATGTCTTTCCTTCAAGATAATTTAACTTATCTAAATCATCTTCTTCCATCTTCATATCAATATTTCTATCTACATTCTCAATATTAATTACTGTTTCGAATAGATTTCTTCTTCCTTCTTGTATGTATTGACCAAGTGAATGTAAATCTGTTGTAAATTCTGCTCCTGATGGATATATACCCTTTTGCTCTTTTCCTTCACTCTCTCCAAATAATTGCTTCCACCACTCTATGAAATAATGCATTTTAGGCTCATATGTAACCAAAATCTCTATATTCTTTTCTTTTTCATATAGCATATTTCTAATTACTGCATATTTATAGCATTCATTATATTTTAAATTATCATCTGAATATCTATCTTGAGCAAGCCTTGCACCTTCCATTAATTCATCTATATTAATTCCTGCTGTGGCAATTGGTAATAGCCCTACTGCTGTTAAAACAGAATATCTTCCACCTACATTATCTGGAATTACAAATGTTGTATATTTTTCTTTTTTAGCTAGTTCTTTTAAAGCTCCTTTTTTCGCATCTGTTGTTACATATATTCTACTTCTTGCTTCTTTTAGACTGTACTTGTTTTCCATTATTTCTCTAAATATTCTAAATGCAATAGCTGGCTCTGTTGTAGTTCCTGATTTTGATATAACATTAATAGAAATATCTTTATCAGAAATATAATCTATCAAATCATTTATATAATTTGTACTTAAATTATTTCCCACATATAGTATTTGAGGTGTTTTCCTTGATTGTTTATCTTGCATATTATAGAAAGTATTTGTAAGTGATTCTATAACTGCTCTAGCTCCTAAATATGATCCTCCAATACCTATTACTAATAATACATCTGAATCAGATTGTATTTTTTTAGCTGCTTTCTTTATATTTTCAAATTCTTTTTTATCATAATCTGTAGGCAAATTAATCCATCCACAAAACTCCTTTGTATCATTTGCTTTTATATGTAATTTTTTATGTATTTCTGATACTCGAGTTGCATATTTCATAACATTCTTTTCAAAAACTCTCGCATTTTTGAAATCCACTTTAATATTTCCCATAAAATTCCTCCTTTGTATAGTGTATTCAAACATTTCTTATATGATATTATACAAATGACTTTTATTCAAGTAGTTTTACTAAAAAAAAATGAGAAATTGGGGTCTGTCCCCAATTTCTCATAATATAATTATTTCCTTGTCATTAGCTAATTTTATAGTACAAGCATTTAATCCGCATTTTTTCAAACTCTTCTGGACTTTCACTATGTATTGGTATAATCATTTTAGGCTTTACAGTTTCGCATACCTTTTTTATTGAATTAAAGTCTGCATGTCCACTTGTATGTAAATAGATATAGTTTTTAGGTACAAATTTTTGCATATGTTTATATTCCGTAAATTTTTCATTTAAATATCCTTCCCATTGTGAATAAATGAATATACTTTTTGGAAATAATCTCATGGCTTTCCTTGAAATATAGTTGTCTCTTACAAGCATTACAAAACCTTTATCTTTCATAATCTGAAGTATATTATTATCATAGCTTAGGACTTTGCCATAGAATTTGTACAAACTACTTCTTGAAATAGAATCTATATACATTAAAATTTCCTTTTGGTATTTGTCGCATATAAATAATCTATTTGCTCTTAATGTTGCTTTATGTATAGCAGCAATTCTATCAATATTAGTGCTACTACACATTACAAATACATACTTATTTTCTCTAAAAACTTTCTCCGCTTCATTTTGTAATTTTGTTTCTGACATTAATTCTTCTCTATTCCTTGATAGTGTAGTGCCCTCGCAAATTAGACAATCTACTTGTCCAACATAACTTTTCAAAGCTGGTATGACTGCTTTTCCTCTTTGTCCATGAGTTCTAAAATCTCCTGTATGTAGTAATTTCTTCCCATCACATTCTATCAAAAACATATGCGCATTAAAAGCTGAATGGTCAACTTCTATAGGAGTTATCAAAATATCTCTTATTCTGATTTTTTGTGGGATTTTGTATGTTTTAAAACTATCAATTAATTCTAATTCCTGTTTAGACACAATCCCAGCTTTTTCGAGCTTTGATTGTAATATTTTATATATTTGTTTAGAGTCTTCCCCTATATATATTGGTATTTGAGGTAAAATTTTATTATATAACCCTATATGATCTCCATGGTAATGCGTTACAAATACTGCATCAAAACTTGCTTTTCCCTTATTTAACCCCTCTACTTCAACTTCTATCTTTTCTTTTCCATCCATGGTTGGTAGATTTTCACCAATATCTATTGCAATTTTTGTTCCTTTTTCAGATTGTATTTCAGTAATACATCCTCCAATCTGATGAGTACCTCTATGTATTATAACTTTCATTATTTCTGGTCTCCTATCATTATATGTCTATTCAACTACATTCTTAACTTTACTTTCTATTTCCAGATTTCAATACATTCAGCATTTACATATTCAACTGTATATCCTCTATTTTTCATAAATTTCTCTAATATATAATTTTCATCATCTTTTTTATTTTCCCAATATTTTTTATTTCTTTTAAAATATTCTGCTGCTTCATCAGTCAAGATAAAACGAATTTCTATTGGTAATTTGGTATCAAACATATTTGCATTTACATTAGTTACATTTCTTAGATTTAATTCTTTATACTGTTCAAGAATTTGATAAGCTTCTTTTATTCTATTACTAATCGCAACTTCATCTTTTATATACTCTTCCATTCCAATAAGATGTTTTTTCAATCCACTTTTTGAATCTTTTACCGCTGCTTCTGTAGATTTTACTTCTATAAAGACTCTTTTTTCTGGTTTACCATTTTTAAATCTAATTCCAAGCATGTCAGGTTGATTATTATTTAATGATACTTCTTCTACTCTTTTTTGAGCAAATTCCAAATCATAAACAAATAATCCATTATCTAAGTTATCAAATTCCATATATAATTCTTGTTGTCTTATTTTTTCTATATAATTTCTATGTGTTTTTACATTTTCCTCTTTAAAATAATCGAACTTTAAATCTGTATTAAAGAAATCATCGATAAGAGGCTTTAAAATTCTAAAACTATCTTCTACAAAGTTTTTACTAAATATATTTCCTATTGCTTTTAAATATCCTATTGAGCCATCTTCTGGTTCTTTTTTACCTTTAAAGCCAAATTTCTTACTACATAATAACTCCAGTTTTTCTTTCCAATCTTTGCTATATCTTGCATGATTATAGCTAATAGTTACCGCTAATGATCCGTTTTTCTCTATATTAAGTTTCCATACCATATGGTTATTGTAATATATAACCACACTATCTGGGTTATCATTACCTCTAAAACATAAAGCCAATTTACACTTACTATTTGGCTTTTCTGATTGTCTTACAAAATTTACAAATTCTTTGAAACCACCATTAATTAATTCATTCATTAAATCCTCTGATACTGCTCTATTATCAACTCCATTTTTAGTAGACATACTACTCATCTCCTTCTATTTTATTATTTGCATTATATCATTTAGAATTTTTTAGTACAAACTAAAAAAACGCCTTCTAACAATTATATTATAACTGTTAAAAGGTGGTTTTTCAACCGTATTGGTCATATAATGTACAATGATAAATTGGGGACAGACCCCAATTTATCATTTGAGCAAAATGTGTCTGTCCCCAATTTCTCACTAATCTATTTCAATTGCTCCTGTGTATAGTCCATAGTACATACCTTTCTTAGCTATTAACTCATTGTGATTTCCTCTTTCAATTATTCTACCTTGGTCAAGTACCATAATTAAATCTGAGTTTCTAATTGTAGACAATCTATGTGCTATTACAAAAACTGTTCTTCCTTTCATAAGTTTATCCATACCATCTTGAACTATTTTTTCTGTACGAGTATCGATACTTGATGTTGCTTCATCTAGTATTAATACTGGTGCATTGTCCAATGCTGCTCTTGCAATTGAAAGTAATTGTCTTTGTCCTTGTGATAATCCTTCTCCATTTCCAGTTATAACTGTGTCATAACCTTGTGGTAAGTGTTTTATAAATGTGTCTGCATTTGCAAGTTTCGCAGCAGCTATAACTTCTTCATCAGAAGCTTCTGGTCTTGAGTATCTAATATTGTCTTTGATGGTTCCTGTAAACAAGTTAGTGTCTTGTAATACCATACCAAGTGATCTTCTTAAATCAGCTTTTTTGATTTTTTGTATATTTATTCCATCATATCTAATTTTTCCACTTTGTATATCATAAAAACGATTTATTAAGTTAGTAATAGTTGTTTTTCCAGCTCCTGTTGCACCAACAAAAGATACTTTTTGTCCTTCTTTAGCTTCAAGAGAAATATTGTGTAATACAACTTTTTTATCTGTATATCCAAACACTACATCATCAAATGTAACACGTCCCCTTAATCTTGCATAAGTAATTCTACCATCATGATGAGGATGTTTCCAAGCCCATAATCCTGTTCTTTCTTCTGTTTCAACAATTTTACCATTTTCCATTTTAGCATTTGCTAAAGTTACATAACCATCATCTTCTTCTGGTTTTTCATCTATTAATTTAAATATTCTCTCAGCTCCAGCTAAAGCCATAATTATAAAGTTCATTTGTTGTGAAACCTGACCTAGTGGATTTGTAAATGCTTTTACATATTGTAAGAATGCTGCAATATTACCTATTGATAATATTCCATTTATTGAAAGTATGCCACCTATTACTGCAACTAAAACATATCCCAAGTTACCAATATTTAATATACATGGCATTAAAATATTTGCATACGTATTTGCCTTAGCACCACTATCACATAAATTTTCGTTTAATTCATCAAATTTTTTCTTTGACTCTTCTTCATGACAGAAGACCTTTACAACTTTTTGTCCTTCCATCATTTCTTCTATATATCCATTTACTTTACTTAAATCTTCTTGTTGTTTTACGAAATATCTTGAACTATTTCCACCTAAATATCTAGATACAAATGTCATAATTATTACCATTGCAATTACAACCAATGTTAAGTATATATTAGTTGTAAACATTGAAATTAGCACTGTAATCATTGAAACTACTGCAGAAAATACCATAGGAATACTTTGGCTTAAACATTCTCTTAATGTGTCAACATCATTTGTATATGTACTCATTATCTCACCATGTGAATGGCTATCAAAATATCCTATTGGTAAAGTTTGCATATGTTCAAACATTTCAGTACGTATTTTATTTAATATTCCTTGTGAAATATTAATCATAAGTCTGTTATATAAATATGTTGCTAAAACACCTATTAAGTATATAGCTCCCATAGAAAGAATTGCTTGTAGCAATGATGAAAAATCTGGATTTTCATGTCCTATTAATGGTACTATGTAATTATCTATTAAGCTTTGAATAAACTGAATTCCCATAACATTGGCAAGCGCACTAACAATTATAGCAACTAATACTATGAAAAATTGTAATTTATATGTTGTAAATACATATTTTAAAAGTCTAAATATTGTTTTTGATTTCTTAGTTTTCTTTTCCACTTTTTATCTCCTTTCTTTATACACAATCTGGCAAGCAAAGAATTAAATTTTGACAAGGAAAACAAGTTTGAAATTTATGAGGCGTACTAATTGTACGTTGATTAAATTTCAAATGAAGTTTGACACCGTCAAAATTGTAATTATTTGCTTGCTGTTTCATCACCTTTCATTTGAGATTCATACACTTCTCTATATATTTTATTTGTTTTTAACAATTCTTCTGATGTACCAATTCCATCAATTCTTCCTTCATTTAATACAACAATTTTATCTGCATCTTCTATAGAACTAATTCTTTGTGCAATAATTATTTTTGTTGTATTTGGTATTTCTTCTCTAAATGCTTTTCTAATTAAAGCATCTGTTTTTGTATCAACAGCACTTGTTGAATCATCTAGTATTAATATTTTTGGCTTTTTAAGTAATGCTCTAGCAATACAAATTCTTTGTTTTTGCCCACCGGACACATTAGTACCACCTTGGTCTAATACTGTTTCATATTTTGCAGGGAATTGTTTTATGAAGCTATCTGCTTGGGCAAGTTTACATACTCTTTCTAATTCTTCATCATCAGCCTCTTTATTTCCCCATCTTAAGTTTTCACTAATTGTACCTGAGAATAATACATTTTTCTGTAACACCATTGAAACACTATCTCTTAAAGTATCTAGGTCATAATCTCTAACATCTACTCCACCTACTTTAACTCTTCCTTTAGTTGCTTCATATAATCTTGGAATTAATTGAACTAAAGTAGATTTAGAGCTTCCTGTTCCGCCTATAATACCTACTGTTTCACCTGGTTTAATTTCTAAATTAATGTTCCTTAAAGCAAATTTTGTTCTATCTTTTTCATCACTATAGCAGAAGCTTACATTGTCAAATACAATTCCTCCATCTTTTACTTCTTTTACAGTTCTTTCTTTGTTCTTTATTGCTGGTTCTTCCTCTAGAACTTCCACAATTCTTTCAGCTGAAGATTGTGCAATTATTACCATAACAAATACCATAGAAAGCATCATTAAGCTCATAAGTATTTGATATGCATATGTAATTAAACTAGATAATTGTCCTGTTTGCATTTCTCCACCAACAATAAATTGTGCACCAAACCATGATATTAATAGAATACATGTATAAACTGTAAATTGCATTACTGGTGAGTTAAAAGCAACGATTTTTTCAGCTTTTTTGAATATAGTGTATACTTCATTGTTTACATCTTTAAATTTTTCTTTTTCTAAATCTTCTTTTGCATATGCTTTTACAACTCTTATTCCTGCTAAATCTTCTTGAACAACTCTATTTAATTTATCATATTTCTTAAATACCCTTTCAAAATGTGGATGTGCTTTTTTCGCTATAAATATTAAAAGGAATCCTAGTACTGGTATTGCAACTAAGAATATACATGCAAGTTTTGCACTTATATTAAAAGTCATGAATAAAGCAAATATAAGCATTATTGGTGCTCTTACTAGTATTCTAATAATCATTTGAAACGCATGTTGTACATTAGTTACATCTGTTGTAAGTCTTGTGATTAAGCTTGATGTTGAGAATTTATCAATATTTTCAAATGCATATGTTTGTATTTTATCAAACATAGCTTTTCTTAAATTTTTTGCATATCCTGCAGATGCCTTTGCTGCAAATCTTCCTGATAGCATACCAAAGGCTAGTGATAATATTGCAGACACAATTAAAAATACTCCTATTTCTAGGATGTATTTAACATCATTATTTTGAATACCAACATCTATTATTTTTGCCATTAAGTATGGAATTACAACTTCCATTACAACTTCAAAAATAACAAAGATTGGTGTCAAAATTGCATCTTTCTTACAGTCTTTTACATATTTTGCAAGTTTCTTTATCATTTTTTACCTCCATTTTTTATTATTTTTATATGATATAATGTTTTTTCTAAGTAGTTCCACGTGGCAGATATATTTTCTATTCGAATACTTGGAGAATAGAAAATATATCTGCCAGCAAGATGGAACGGATTTTGAATATCTATCTTTTAACTGAAAAAATATCAATTATTCTATGTTTTCAGACATTTTCTTCATAGTTTTCATAAATTGAGTTATTTCTTCTTTTGTTAAATCCTTTTTTAAATTATCTTCTACTTTTTTAATTTCTTTTTCTATACTACTCTGTATTTCTAATGATTTTTGAGTTAAAAGTATTTTCTTTAATCTAGCATCACCATTATTTGATTCTCTTACTATTAATCCATTTTTCTCCATCAGACTTAATATTTCAGCAACAGTTGCTCTCCTCATATTAAATTTAGCTTCTATATCTTTTGCATATACATCTCCATTTTTTGTACATTCATTTATAATTTTAATAAAGCTACATTGTACTGCTGTAACATCATACTTTGATACAGATTCATCAACTTTTCTTTTTATTTGCCTAGATAATATATGTACACACCTTCCTATATCTATATTTTCTATTCTAACCACCTCCAAGTTATTGTTAGGCAACTAACAGTATATTATATGTAATTTTATTTAATTTGTCAAGGAATGTTTACAAGTTTTTGTACAGATTTTCACATCAATTGAAAATTTGAATAATTATATAGAAATAGACATGAATATATAATTCATGCCTATTCTTTATTTCAACACTTCACTTAAAACCTTTGACAAGTATTTCATACTTGCTAAACATTGCTCCATAGTATTTCCTGTTGCTCCAACCTCAATTATACTTGCACCTTTTGCTAATTGCTGATTATATCTACTATCTCTTAATATAATTGGTTTAAATAATCCTGGATAAAGTTCATTTGCTTTTTCTTGTATCTTTATAGCAAACTTCAAGTTTTCATTCCAATTGTCATGCTCACTTCCTCCTCCGTTACTACCAATTACAAACATCATTTGTGCCGCTTCTTCATCACCTATTTTTACTGTAGGCGCATATGAACTATCTCCTATTGCATCTCTATGTATATCGAATAAAATATCTGTTCCTTTATTTTCTTCTAATAATTTGGCAACTCCTTTTAATGATCTATCATATGATTCACTATATGATGAATCATAAATTGTAGTATCATGTATTACATTATATCCATAATGTTTCATATATTTTGCAAGTTCTGTTCCAACTCTTGCCATATTACAATTTAAATCTTTTGTTCTAAAATTTCCAGATTTTTTATACTTATAATTTTCTGTAGGCGTATAACTTTCGCATGTATGAGTATGGTAAATTAGTATATTTTTAGTGTTAATATCAACCTCAGGTACAAGCATTTCTTTAGTTAGTTTAATATTATCAGTTTCATTTCTTATTTTGACTCCATTATATTCACTTGTGTATTTCTCTGGTACATTATTTTTTAATACCTCTGTCTTTAAGCCCGTTTCAGCTTCTTGAATTTCTCCATCATCAATTTCATTTACAACTATATTGTCTTCTACTTGATTTTCCATTTGTGTTGTATCATTTGAATCTTGTTCTATACTATCAATTACCCCTAATTCAATTCCTAATGCCAACTTTAAAGGTTCTATTTTATTACTTGTATTAATATTTTCATCTTTTTTGTTCACAGTTTTAATACTTGGAACAACTGTATCTAAACATGATAGAAAAGAATTTTTTTGTGTATTTAATTTTGTTTTAAAATTAGAGAAATATTTTGTTAAAAATACAACCACTACTATTATCAATGTTATTCGTATTAAGTATTTAACTATATCCTTTAATTCTATAACAGCTAAATTGATCATACATATATCCCTTCTATTTTTATTATAAAATTCTAATCATAAGAGTACAAGTTACTATATATAAATATATGCTTGGGCATAAAAAAATATAACCTAAAATTTATTTAGGTTATATCTAATATCCTATTATTATTATATTGCATCAATCAAATCTTCAACTTTTATTTCTTTTTGCTCTCCAGTTTCCATATTTTTTAGACTTACTGTACCATTCTTTTCTTCTTCTTCTCCAATAACTGCTACAAACGGAATTTGAAGTTTGTCTGCGTATTTAAATTTTGCTTTAATTTTTTTGTTTTCTAAATATACATCAGTGTTTATTCCAGCATTTCTTAATTTTTCTCCTACCTCTAATGCTTTATCTAAATTTTCTGTCATAGAAACAACTAATACTTTTGAAATAGACTTTTGCTCTTCTTTTAGGATATTTAATTCACTTAATTTATAGAAAAGTCTAGTTAGTCCTATAGAAACTCCAACACCTGGCATTTTTCTATCTGTATAGAATCCTGCTAAATTATCATATCTTCCACCAGAACATACGCTTCCTATCTCTCTATAATCATTTAAGAAAGTTTCATATACAGTTCCAGTATAATAATCAAGCCCTCTTGCAATTGTTAAATCTACTTTAAAATGAGTATCTGGTACTCCAAATAATCGTATATATTTTACTACTTCTTTAAGTTCTTTCAATCCTTCTAAAAATAGTTCATTATTGAAATTTAGATTTTCTAATGCTTTGATTTTGTCATCTGTGTTTCCATCTATGCCTATAAACGCTAATATTTTTTCGATTTTATCATTTTCTACATTTAAATCTTCTAAACATTTAATCACATTATCTTTTCCTATTTTTTCTAATTTATCTATTATTCTCATTATCTCTACAGATTCTTCTTTCAATTCAAGCTCTGCAAATAAACCATTTAATAGTTTTCTATTATTAATCCTAATAGTAAAATCTTCAAAACCAAGCTCTTTTATCGTTGTATAAATTACACTTGGCATTTCTGCATCATTGATAATGCTTAAATCTTCATCACCTATTATATCGATATCACATTGATAAAACTCTCTGTACCTTCCTTTTTGAGGTCTTTCTCCTCTATATACCTTTCCTATTTGATATCTTTTAAAAGGAAATGTTATATCGTTATAATATTCACAAACATATTTTGCAAGTGGAACAGTTAAATCAAATCTCAAAGATAAATCATTCTCACCTTTATTAAAACGATAAATCTGTTTTTCAGTTTCTCCTCCTGCTTTTGCAAGAAGCACTTCTGAGCTTTCAATTATTGGTGTATCTATTGGTAAAAAACCAAATTTTTCATATGATTTTCTTATTTTATCTATCATACCATTAAATTGTATTTGTTCACTTGGAAGTAACTCCATAAATCCTGGTAATGTTCTTGGTTCTACTTTCATAAAATCCCTCCTTTGTCGTTATAGGGACAGGCCTTAAAAAGACAAGGTTGTCGTTTTGAGGACAGTCCTTTTTACATTTATACATAAAATTTATTTTAATCTTCTCCTGGCATTAAATTATAATAAATCGGTTCCTCTTCTGATATTTTAGTTGACATTCCATGACCTGGATATACTATTGTGTCATCTGGAAACACAAGTAACTTGGTTGTTATAGATTTAATAATATCTTCAAAATTACTTGTTGGAAGGTCTGTTCTTCCCCACATTCCTTTGAATAATGTATCTCCTGAAAAAAGCATTTTTTCTTCTTCACAATATAAACTGCTTCCACCTTTAGTATGTCCTGGAGTATGAATAACTTTAAATTCTAAATTACCTATATGTAATATATCTTCATCATTCACTCTTGAATCCGCTTCTATTATAATTTGTTCTTTTGATAGCAATCCTGTCAAATTTATATCTGGATTTTTTAACCCATCATAATCATCTGAATGAATAAGTATTTTTCCACCTTTTTTCTTTTTTAGTTCTTCCACACCACCTATATGGTCTCCATGGCAATGTGTTAGATAAATATACTTTAATTTTGCATTCATAATTTCAAGTAATTCTATAATTTTATCCACTTCACCTGCTGGATCAATCACCATAGCTTCTTTAGTTTCTTCATCTACTATAATATAACAATTTGTAATTATATTGTCTATAATAGAATTTAATTTCAATTGTTTTAATATCATTTTTTATTCTCCTCGTAAGAAATTCCAAATTTGTCTTTTATTGTCTTTTTTTCTAAACATCCTTTCAAAGTCTGTCCCCAAAACGACAATCTTGTCGTTTTGAGGCCTGTCCCTATTACGCCATTAGTTTTTCTTTCTTTTTACTTCGTAAACACTATCTATTTTTCTTATTGCTTTAATTAATATATTTAATTCTTCTATATCTTCCACTTCAACTGTCAGTTCTGTTATGGCTATTTTTTCTTTGTTTGCTTTTGAAGTTACTGCCATTAGTTTGCATTTATTATCTCCAACTACTTTAATTATATCTGCTAAAAGCCCTGTTCTGTCATTTGCATATACTTCAATATCAACACTATAGGCAGTTTTCTTACTATCACTCCAGTATACATCAATTATTCTATTTCCTTCATTTAATAGATTCTTTGTATTTACGCAATCTGTTCTATGAACTGAAACTCCTCTTCCTCTTGTTATATATCCTATTATTTCGTCTCCCGGAACAGGATTACAGCATTTTGATAATTTTACCAAGCAATTGTCTATTCCTTTTACTACTATACCATTTTGTGAAGGTTTTACTTTATGTACTTTTTCTTTTGCTAAAGCTTCTAAAGTCTTCTCTATATCATCTTCTTTGTGTACTTTTCTATATTCTTCAAGCATTCTAGTTATAATTCTTCCTGCTGTAATAGAACCAAATCCTACACTTGAATACATATCCTCAATAGAATTAAATTTATATCTGTTTAAAACTACTTGTATAAATTCTGTTTTAAATAAATCTTCATGTTTTAATCCTAATTTCTTTAATTCTTTCTCTATTAAATCTTTTCCTTTTTCTATATTCTCTTCTCTTAAATTTTTCTTAAACCAGCTAAGTATTTTATTTCTTGCTCTAGAACTTTTTACAAATTTTATCCAATCTCTACTTGGTCCTTTTGATTGGTCTGAAGTTATTATTTCTACAATATCTCCATTTTTTAATTTAGTTACAATTGGCATCATTTTGCTATTGATTTTGCATCCAACCATATGATTTCCAATTTCTTCATGTATTTGATATGCAAAATCTATTGGAGTTGAGCCTTTTGGAAGTACTTTTATTGCTCCTTTTGGAGTAAATATGTACACTTCGTCTTCAAATAACTCTTTTTTCAAAGTTTGCATAAATTCTTCTGGATTTTGCATTTCACTTTGCCATTCAAGTGTTTCTCTTACCCATGCGAGTTTATCATCTTCTACTTTAACATTTGCTTTTTTACCACTTAAGAAGCTAGATTCTTTATATGCCCAATGTGCAGCAATACCATATTCTGCTACTTTATGCATGTCCCATGTACGAATTTGTACTTCAAACGGAGTTCCTTTTGGTCCAATTAATGTTGTATGTAAAGATTGATACATATTTGGTTTTGGGACTGCGATATAGTCTTTAAATCTACCTGGCATTGGATTATATAAATCATGAACTACACCTAAAGAAGCATAACAATCTTTTACTGAATTTACAATAATTCTTAATGCAAATAAATCATAAATTTGATCTAATGTTACATTATCTCTCTTCATTTTTCTATATATACTATATAAATGTTTTGCTCTTCCTGTAACTTCAGCTTCTATTTTCTGTTTTTTTAGTTCTTCCTTTATTTGGTCCATGATAAGCTCAATAAATTTTAATCTTTCTTCTCTTTTTCTATCTATTCCTTCAACAATTTCTCTATAATCTTCTGGGTATAGATATTTGAAAGATAAATCCTCTAATTCCCATTTTAAAGAATACACACCAAGTCTATTTGCAAGTGGTGCATATAGTTCCATAGTTTCTTTTGCATTAGCTATTTGTCTATCACGTGTTAAATATTTTAATGTTCTCATGTTATGAAGTCTATCTGCAAGTTTTATTAAAATTACACGAATATCTTTACCCATTGCTAGAAACATTTTTCTGTAATTTTCTACTTGTTGTTCTTCTACACTTGCATATTGAAGTTTACTAAGTTTAGTAACACCATCTACCATATATGCTACTTCTTCATTAAATTCTTTTACTAAATCATCATATGTAGTTTCAGTATCTTCTAATACATCATGTAAAAGGGCTGCACAAATAGTATTATCATCCATGCCCAAATTTGCAAGTGTATATGCGACTTGCACAGGATGTATAATATATGGCTCTCCAGATTTTCTTAATTGATCTCCATGTTTAGCTTTAGCATAATCGTATGCTTTTTGAATGATTTTAGTATCACGTCTGCCTTTTCTCTTTTTTACTACAGATATTAAATCTTCTACTCCTACATCTTTATATTCTGACATACGTGCATTCCCCCTTTTTAATATGACTTACGCATATCTTTTAATACAATTTGAATACTTTCGTTTCCATTAAATGAATTTATATCTAGATTTCCTACAACATCGACTCTATCATCTAATAAATACTTTTCTGATAACTCTCCCATATTAAATCCTATAGCATTTATCATATAATTGTCATCTTTTAATGTTAGTTTTAAATGTTTTCCATCTGATAATGCTCTTATTGAATTTATCTTTAAGTTTTTAAATAAGAATAGTGGCATTTTATTTGCTTCACCAAAAGGTTCTAACAATTTTAAGCTTTTCACACTATCTGTATCAACATTTTTTAGTGATAATTCACTATCAACATTTACAACTGGAACTATTTTATCTACATCATGATTTTTTGAATATTCTTCTAATTCTTGCTTGAATTTGTCAAAATTTTCTTTTTTTACTGTTACTCCAACTGCCATTGAATGTCCACCAAATTTTTCTAGGTTATCTCCACATTTCATTAATGCTTCATGTAGGTCAAATCCAGGTATACTTCTACCAGATCCTTTTCCTTCATTACCTTCAAAACAGATTAATATTGATGGTTTAAAATACATTTCTGTTACTTTAGATGCAACAATTCCTATTATTCCATGATGCCATCCTTCGCTTCCTACTATTATACAAGTATTATCTCTTTCGTCTTTTTCTATTTTTTCTGTTGCTTCATCAAATATTTTCTTTTCTATAGTTTGTCTTTCTATATTATACTCATTAAGTTTCAATGCAAGTTTTTTTGCTTCTTCATAATCTTTAGATAAGAACAAATCTAAAGCTACTTGTTCATTTCCCATTCTTCCACAAGCATTAATCCTTGGTGCTACACCAAATGATACCGCAGTAGAATCAATCTCCTTAAATCCAATTACTTCTAACAAAGCTTTTAAACCTATATTTTTAGTTTGAGCTATTAATTTTAATCCAAGTTTTGCAATAACTCTATTTTCATCTACTAAAGGAACTATGTCTGAAATTGTTCCAATACACACAATGTCTAGATATTTCAAATATTCTTTTTCTTCTAAGTTTAATTTTATGGATATGGCTTGTATTAGTTTAAATACAACGCCTACTCCAGCTAACTGATTAAATGGATATTTATTATCTTTTCTTTTAGCATCTACAACAGCCAAAGCATTTGGTAACATTTCTGCTGGTTCATGGTGATCTGTTATCAATGTTTCAATTCCTAAAGAATTTGCATACTCTATTTCATCTATTCCAGATATTCCACAATCTACAGTAATGACTAATCTATATCCTTCATCATATATTTTTTTGATTGCTTCTTTATTTAATCCATATCCTTCATCCAATCTATTTGGAATATATGAAGATACTTCTAATCCTCTCTCTTCTAGAAAGCTTTTTAGTACAGTAATACTTGTAATTCCATCTGCATCATAATCACCATAAATGATAATTTTTTCTTTATTATCTATAGCTTTTAAAATCCTGTCAACTGTAATTTCCATATCTGGCATCAGAAATGGATCATGGAAATCTTTTCTTGTAGGATTCATAAACAATTCAATATCTTCTTTTTTAGTTAAATTCTTATTAACTAAAATTTTAGCTAGAATTTCATTTAAGTGGTAATTTTTTACTAAATCTTCAACTTTATTTTCATCTACTTGATAGCATTCCCATTTTTTATTCATTAATTTCTCCTTAAAATTTACAATATACTATTTATTTTACTACAAATATGACTTTTTTTAAAGAGGTATTTGTAAAAAAAATAAAGTGGGAAATATTATTCCCACTAATTTAATTATATCATGTTTAGAAATTACTATATACTATATAAATGTTATTATACAAAGTATTATCACTTTTATTAATACTCCGGCAACTAATGAAAAAATTGTTAATGGAATCCCTATTTTATTTATTCTTTCATAATTTTCTACTATTACATTAATATCTTCTTCAGATATTTTTTCATCTTCTTTTTTATATTCTTGCATATATTCTTCAGCTACATAAATTGCTTTACTCATCGCATCAATTTCTATATATCCTCTTATGATACAATATATAAAGCCCAAAAAAATATATATTAATATGTATATTAGGTTATTTCCTACATTAAACAATATTAAACATGCTGATATTATGAAATACAATAAAAAAATATTAGAAAATATAAAATTAAATAATAACATCTTTCTATTTTGTACAGAATGTAAGCATTCATGTGCTATAGTTTGAACCCTAGCAAAAGTATCTTTCATATTTGCAATAATAATCTTATTGGTTATTGCTATATAAAGACTTGTATTTGATTCTCTATTTTCTTCTATTTTAACATTACTATTATTTAACTTTTTTAAAATACTTTCACATATTTTTTTGTTTTCCGGAAATTTATTTGATATATCATTTAATCTTTTATCAAATCCTATTTCCTTTATTTTTTTTACATCTTTTAAATGTATATTAAATCCTATTTTTAATAAAATAGCTGTTATAATACTTACTACAATAATTACTATATATTCCATACATATTATCCTTTCTTTTTATATTATAACAACTATTTTTCCACATTTTATCAACAAATTAACTATATTTAAAGTACATCTCTAATTGCTTCTGCTATTATTTTATTTACATCTGCTATCATAATATTAAATTTTACTTCTAAATCGAAATAATCTTTAATTTGTTTGTCTTGAACTAGCATAACATACATTTCTTCTAACTTTTTAGCTTTTTCTTCATCTTTATTTTCTCCAGTATATTGCATTAATTGTACATCATATCTAAGTTTTTCAAACTCTTCAATCTTATTTTTTGAATCTGGATTTGACATAATTTCATTCTTTAGTTTTTTGTAATTCTTGTATTCATCTGATTCTTGTATTTCATATGCTAATCTATTAGCTGTATCATAAACATTCATTTTTAATTCTCCTTACTCAATTTTTATGTCATGTATGTCCCTAATTAGTAAAAATTACTAATTGGTGCCTGTCCCCAATTGTCTAAGCATAAGCATGTTTCTTTTTGAAACTTAACAAATTTGTAATTTCTTTTTCTGAATTTTTTGCTTTGCTTGCTTTCTTTGCTTTTTCCTGTTCAATTTGTTCTGCTTGTCTTTCTGCCATTGTTTTGCAAATTGCTTTTTCATATATATAATGTGTATCTTGGGCTATCCTATTCCAATTAAATTGTTCTTTTACTTTTGCTTTAGCTCTTTTAGCTACATTGGCTGAAAGCTGAGCATCATATAGTAAATTTAATACAGAATCAGCTATTGAATTTGGATTTCCTGCATAGCTTTTCATTCCATCAACTTTGTGTTCTACTATTTCATTTAATCCACCTATATCTGATACAACAGTTGGAACACCTGCAAGCATTGCTTCTAATGCTACTATTCCAAATGGTTCATACGTACTTGGAAATACTGCAACATCTGCGCATTTATACATTTTTTGTACTTGTTTTGCATTTAAATATCCTGTAAAGTATACTTTATCAGCTAATCCCATGTTATGTGCTTGAGATCTTAGTTCATCAAGCATACCACCTTTTCCTGCAATAATTAATTTTGCATCATGGTAATTTGCTAGTATCTTTGGCATAGCTGAAATTAAATGTTGTACACCTTTTTCATATACTAATCTTCCCATATAAAGAATTATTTTTTCATTATCCATTGCATATTGTCTTCTAAAATCATAATCTCTATCTACACCAGTAAAATTATTTAAGTTTATTCCATTTGGAACCACATTTATTTTATCAAAAGGAAGTCCAAACAATCCTTGTACATGACCTTTCATGTAATTACTATTTACAATAACTTCTGTAGATTCATATGTCAATAACCATTCTGTATCATTAATATATCTTTGTGTTTCATCATGTATTCCAGAATTTCTTCCTGATTCTGTTGCATGTATTGTAGATACTATTGGAATATCAAATGAATTTTTCAATGTTTTAGCAGCATTAGCAACTAGCCAATCATGAGCATGTATTACATCAAACTTTCCATTTTTATTCATTATTTCTGTAGCTTTTGCAATCAGATTGAAGTTTAATTGCATAATCCAATCTATAAAATTATTTGGATGTATCATGTAGTTATCTACTCTATATACTTCTACACCTTTATCATTCTCATAATATGGAGTATCTCCATCTTTATATGTTACTACTGTAACTTCATGTCCATCTTTTATTAGTCTTTTTGATAAATCATGTACTACTCTTGCAATTCCACCTACTATTCTTGGTGGATATTCCCATGTTAACATTAATATTTTCATTGGCCATTTGCCCCTTTCAATTTTTCTTTTGATTTCCTATTTTTTAAATTAAATATATTTTATACAAAAATATATTAAAAGTAAACATTTTTTGATAATTTTTTTATATTTATTTCACTTGTGAACCTATAAGTTTTATGCTATAATTTTTTTGTCTTATAAAGTAAAAAATAAAAGGGGAAAACAAATGAATAAATTAAATAAAACAATAGATTTAAGTAAGATTTATAATAATAAAATAGTACAAATAATAATCAATATCTTATTTAGCTTATCCACTGCTAGTTTAACAGCAATATTAATTGTAGGCGAAAAATCATCTCCAGTTTTAGATATTATTCTACCCACACTATCTTTTTTTATAATGCTGTTTATTAGTTTAAAATTCAATTTGTTAAAAAAAACATATCAAAGTATAAACAAAATAATTTTGTTTATTAGTTTTTTTCTAGGAATATATGCTTTAAGCCAAACGTTTTCATATATGATAGATTATTCTACAACTTATCTAAATATTACATTTGTAATTTTTTCTATTCCAGCAGTCATTACTTTTTTATATTATTTTTATACAAAATTATGGCATTATTTTAAATTATTTATTAAATCTTTAGATAAATTAGAAAGAAATTTTCTAATTATATCTACAAGTATTTTTTGTGTAGCAATAATAGTTATATATAATATTACAAGTGTTTTTACAGATGCTCGTGTTCCTGTTGAAGACAGAAAATATTCTTTAACTTATTCTGAAGAAAACGATGAGAGTAGAAAACAAGGTCAGGAATTTGTAGATAAGATTTATAGTGCCATTAATCGGGAATCTACTATACACATTTGATACACAATTTCTTTTAGATATGGATGTTTACAATAATATAAATGCTGTAGAAAATGATCTTAGGCAACCTTTTTTCGGTATATTTTCTTTACCATTTACAATATTACCAAAATTTATTTCAAGCATAAGTTTTACTGAAATATATCCGTTTCTAATTGCTATTGTTCAAGGATTTATTGTATTTGTTTCAATAATTCTACTAGAAAAAATGATGAAATTAAAAGGATTATCAAAATTGTTGTTTATGATATTTTCTTGTGTTACATATCCTACATTATTATTCTTATTTAATATGGAACAATATGTTATACATGTGTTTTATTTGATTGTATTTATTTATATGTCTATTAATCACATTAAAGATAAAGATATGCTCTTTATTATGGCATCAGGAACTTTAGTGACATCTGGAATATTTTTTCCTTTATTAGGAGAAAAAAATAATTTTAAGCAAAGCATAAAAAACATTTTCTTTACTTTTTTAAAATTTGTAGCAATTTTAATAATTTCTTCTAAAGTACTATTATTATTGCCAAATCAATTAAAAATGAAAATTGATACTTTTTCTAATTTTTATGCTGACACTTTAACTCCTATTGATAAAGTAAATATGTATACTAATTTTGCATTAAACACAGTAATAGCTCCTAAAGTAGAAGTTAATAATTCAATTTTAGCAAGCCAAACAATGATTTCAAATGGTTACAAATATCACATTTTAGCGTATAATCCTTCTATTAGTCAGGTAGAAAATACTACCATCAATATCTTTGGTATAATCATATTAGCTATGGCGATATTGGGATTTATTTTAAACAGAAAAGATTCATTTTCTAAAATCTGTTTTGCATGGATATTATTCTCCATCATATTATTACCTATAATTGGTTATGGTGCAGATGAAAATGGATTTATATTATATTCATATTACTTTTCTTGGGCATTTGTTTGTCTAATATTTAAATTATTCGAATCTTTATTTAAAGATCATACTAGAATAAAGAATATATTATATGCTTTATTAATAATCCCAATTGCTATAATAAACTTTTATGGTATATATCAATTAATAGAATTTGGGATACAGTATTATGGATAGAGAGGCCTTGCCTTTCTTCATATAATATGGTATAATTTAATTTGTACTTGGGGATGTATTTGGTTTCGACAATAATTCTGAAGTATGAATAGCGAGTAGTGGATGGTCGCTTTGGCCACTATAAAAAAGCGAAAATAAAATATAAACGCTGATAATAGAGAATTAGCTTACGCTGCTGCTTAATTTTAGCAGCACGTCTTACTCAAACTTCCTACGGTTTAAGATAAGGCGATAATTTAGTAGGAAACGAATTTATCTAATTCCATTAGGATAAAGGGTAATTTAATGGATACCTAAAGATTAAATTTGTTTGTTAATTTATTTTTAGGGAATTTTTTAACAAACTGCACTCGGAGAAGTTTATATGGATGGATTACTGGACAGGAGTTCGACTCTCCTCATCTCCACCAAAAGATAAAGTATATTGTTATTTTTGGATTACTAAGTTTCAGTAATTTTTTAATATTATATATTGACTATTTTAGTCATTATATGGTATAAATATATATGTTATTTATTTTGGCCCCTTGGTCAAGCGGTTAAGACGCAGCCCTCTCAAGGCTGAATCATGGGTTCGATTCCCGTAGGGGTCACCAATTATAAAAACACCTAGAAACTTTATAATATAAGTCATCTAGGTGTTTTTATTTTATTATATAAATATACAGTTTTCTAAAATTTCTTTTAGTCTTTTATCTTGTTTTGTTAAATACAAATATCCAATTAATGCTTCAAATCCTGTAGAATACATATATTCTTGCACTGTTGCATTTTTGGGAAGATGATGATTTTCTGCATTTCTTCCTCTTTTAACTATTTCCTTTTCTTTATCTGTTAATCTGTTTTCTAATTTTTTTAAAATTTCGGCTTGAGCTTTTGCTTTAACATATTTAATTGATTCAATATGTAATTTATGTGGTTTTAATTTTGTTGTATTTACTAAATACATTCTTATATATAATTCATATACACTGTCTCCAATGTAAGCCCATGTAAGCGGGGACATAGTATTTACTTCTGCTCCATTTTCTGATCTTTCTATAACTTCTATCATTTAATGCTCCTTAAATTCTATTAATTTTCGATTTATTTTTTTATTCTTTGTTTCTTAAATATTATTACTTTACTTTTTCCAAAGTTATTCTTCCTATTTTTCCATTTCTAAAATCATCCAATATTATTTTCGCTGTTTTCTCTTCATCAATATTACCACCAGAAATTATAGCTCCCCTTTTTCTTCCTATTGCATGCATAATTTCAAGTATTTTTTCATTTTCTTCTAATTCCGATTGATTAAGTATATTATTTATATCTTCTTTATTCATCTTATATCTATCTAACAAATTATCTAAATAATTGTTAATCAAAAATTTTAATAAACTAAATCCTATTTCTATTGTTTGCAATACATCATCTTTTATAGTTCCAGTATATGCTAAATTTAATGCTATTTCTTCATTTTCAAATTTTGGCCATAAAACACCTGGTGTATCTAATAATTCAATATTTCCATTTATTCTAATCCATTGTTTTTGTCTAGTTACTCCTGGCCTATTTCCTACTGTAGCTGAATTTTTCTTAGAAATACGATTAATAAAAGAAGATTTTCCTACATTAGGTATACCGATTATCATCACTCTAATTGATTTCCCTAACCTACCTTTATTTTGGTATTTTTCTTGCTTCTTTGCATAGATTTCCTCTATTTTTTTAATAGCTTGATTAATACCATCCCCTGTATTCGAATTTACAAGTACTGCTTCTATTCCATTATTATTAAAATAACTAATCCATCTATTATTTTCTTCTTTGTCTGCTAAATCATATTTATTAAGAACTATCAATCTATCTTTATCTTTTATATATTGTTCTATATCTGGATTTCGACTAGATATTGGTATTCTAGCATCTAAAATTTCTACTACTATATCTATCAATTTTAAATCTTCTATAATTTGCCTTTTTGTTTTAGCCATATGTCCAGGATACCAATTGATATTCATATTGTTTTCATTCATAATTTTTCTCTCTTTCAAAAAAGGTATTTTTTATAATGTTCTATAATTATTTTTATCTGCTCTTTCATCTAATTTTCTATCATAATCTTTATTTTTATAAAACCAATCTGTTTTACTATCTGTTGGATGTGCTTTCCTATTCTTATCTAGCAAAACATCAAATAAAGCAGCTATTGCTAATACTAAAGCGAAAAATTCAAATAATACACTCATATAAGATTCAAAAGGTAGTGTATTATCTAAGATCTGCATAAAGTGTCCTGCAAATGTTGGACCATAATACATAAAATGTGCAACCAAATATATTAATGCTGCTAATAGCCTTCTTTTTATCATAAAACATATACAAATAAATGTGATGAAAAGTAATGCTATCTCCATCGCCATATTACTAGGTACAAATAAGAAGTCAATTCCTATAGAATTAAGAACTGTACCTATCAACCTAAATCCCCAAAACATAAATGCAAACATTGCTATTAACCAACTTGAAAAATTTTTCATATGTAAAATTCCTCCTTAAAATTTAAAACTTAAATATATTGTAACATATATTTAAGTTTTTTGCATTAGTTTATAATTTTTTATTCGACAAAAATGGAGGTAAATATACCTCCACTCTTGTCCTCTGTATTTTTGTGGCTCATTTTGTGATTTCTAAATTGTTTTTAAACAGCTGGTTTCTTTTTCTTGCAAATATGTCATTTATAATTGAGAAAGTAGTAAGTACTATAGTAAAAAGACCAACTATAAATGTTATTGCAAAAATCACTACTGTAAGAACAATTCGGATTAAGTCTCCTGTTTCTTCAGCAATGACTATTTTGTCATCTGAACGATTAATAGTTATAGAATACAAATATCTTTCATTTTCAATTTTGATATTGTCATCTGTAAAACTTATATTTGTATCCTCTGGGATTTCACTCGCTTCTATTTTACCGTTCAACAGTTCTTGTGCAATACTTTTGTATGTTTCGATGCTTTCACTGTAATCTTGAGGCATCATATATTCATATGTTAAGAAATATGAAACCATTACTGATACAATGAGCCATATCAGAACCACAATGCATTTAGTTAACTTTTCTTTCCGGTACAGAGAATTTGTTTCCATAATTAAACTACCTCCTAAAATTATTTATGAAGATTCTTTAAATGATACATTTATTTAATACTTGCTGTATCCACAAGTACTAATATTATTATAACTCTTATTAACATTTATTGCAACAATTATGTAAATCAAGTCAAATATATAGTAAGCTCTTCCATTTATATAGTACACATCTTTAATATATACTATAAATAGAAGAGCTTAAAAAATTATCTTTTTCTATTCATCTATGAAATTAAATTCATCTTTAAATTTTTCTTTAAAGATTTCAAATACAGCTTGTAATACATCTTCATCATCAACACTCACATAAGATTCTTCGTCTTCTGAATCTGTATCCTCCAATTTTAGTATTACTACTTCATCTGCATCATCTTCTTCATCGTGTGGTAATAATACTACGTATTCTTCTCCTTCAAACTCAATTAAATCTAGAAATTCAAATTCAATTTCTTCTCCGTTTTCATCATTAAGTACTATTATATTATCAAGTTCCTCTCCTTCTTGTCCATTTGGAACATTATTTAAATCTTCATCCATCTTTAATTCTCCTTTCAATCATATATTTTTATATTATTTTAAAATTAATAACTATATATTTATATTATCTCGCACTTTAACAATTATATGCTATTTTTTAATTTATTCATGTAGGTTTCTAGTATATATACTGCAGATATTGTATCTACAATATTCTTTTTTTCATTTTTATTTATATTCAAATAGTTCATTGTTCTATGTGCTGCTACTGTAGTCAATCGTTCATCGATTTCTTCTATTTTTATTTTATTAAATTTACATTTAAGTTTATGAATAAATTTTTCTGTAACATCTACTCTTTCAGATTTAGTTCCATCCATATTTATTGGAAGTCCAATCACTATAGTATCTACTTTATATTCATTAATAATTTCTTCTAATCTTTTTAATACTATTTTGTCATTTCCATTATGGTGAATTGTTTCTAACCCTTGTGCAGTTATTCCAAGTTCGTCTGTAATAGCTAGTCCTACTCTTGCATCTCCATAATCAATTCCAAGTTTTCTCATTTTATTCATCTAATCCTATATAATTTTTTACCATTCTTTCTAGTAATTCATCTCTTTCAATTTGTCTAATTAAATTTCTTGCATTCTTATGACTTGTTATATATGTTGGATCACCAGATAAAATGTATCCTACAATTTGGTTTATTGGGTTGTAACCTTTTTCTTGTAAAGCATTATACACTTCTTTAAGAATTTCTCTGGCTTTAATGCTTTTATCTTTCTCTACCTTAAAACTTAATGTTTCATCCATCATTGACATATTACATACCTCCTTATAATTCACTTATTTTGTTTTCATTTTTATCTGCATTATCTAAGTATTCCTCCAATTTATGTAAAACACCTTCTAATGCAGTACCTTTATAATATGTAGATATTATAACATTTATTTTTGGTTTTGCAAGTACATTTTCTTCATCTTCAAATTCTACATCTACTGGTTCTATTTCTAAAGATTCTACTTGTTCTTTTATTTGTTTCATAAATTCTGCAACTGCATCTTTTTCAATACCTGAAAATACTATTGCAAATTTTGGTCCCATATATCTAACAAAAATATATTGATTTGATAGATTTTCTTTTATCGCTTCACATACTTTAGTAATAACTGTGTCCCCAGTTTTCCTACTTATATCTTCATTAATTTCTTCTAGATTTATTATTCTTAACATACAAACAGCCGATGTTGTATACTGATCAATTGTTTTTCTTCCTTCTCCATATAAATACTCTGCTGTTTTCAATTCACTGTACTTATCATCTCTTACAATACTTTCAATTATTTTTTGATTTTGAACAGTTTTTAATATTGATACAATATTATTTCTAATAACCTCTAATATTGTAGTGTCCAAAGAATCAAATTCATGTGGTATGTTTCCCTCTATTAACCAATAGCCTATGTAAACATTGTCTATGTATAAAGGGAAGAACATTGCACATCTAGCTCTAGCAAATTCCATCTTCTGATATGGCAATCTTTCATTTTCATTTTCTACTGTTACATATTTAGGTACAGAAGTTTGTATACTTTCTTTAAATATTTCTTCTGATTGTAAATCACTTAATGCTTCCCAATGCTTTTTATCAACATTTGATGCTCTAACTATATATTTAGTTCCGTCATATACAACTATTGTAGAATATTTAATTTGATATCTTTCAACAATAATATCATTTATTTGATTGATTTTTTCATCCACACTAGATGTTTTGCTTATAGTATCCATAAAATCTTGAAGTATATTTAGATTAATAACTTTTTGATTAAGATTATTAAAGCTTTCTATTTTTTTGTGTATTGACATATTATATACCATTAGTAATATGATAATTACTACTAGTATTAATATTACTCCTATTATCAAAAGATATCACCTCTTCTATTTTTATTAGTATCTATTTTTCATTTTATTTAATGTTGCATTCATATCACTTGAGAAATTGCTTGTTCTTTGATTATATGTATTAAATTTGTTTGCAGGCTTATCATTATTTAATAAAGGATATATCATGTTCCCTAAGTTTTCTAAACTCGCCATTAGATTTTTTGGATATCCTTTTGTAGATATTTCACAATTTACTAACCCATCCAAATATCTTGAATATGCCTCTTGGTCGAATGGTATTGTACAATATTTTACATTATCTTTATCAAAAAGTTCTGTCATATATGACATTGATGGATCATTATATGAAGACATTCCTCCAATAACCACTCTATCTGTTATACTTCTAACTCTTAAAACTTTATTTAATACAATTCTTAATTTGTTAGGATCTAATATATTTTTAGATTTTAGATTCCTCAAAAATGCTGTTAAAGGTTGTATTGTCAAAATATCATAGCTTTGTACTAAATATATTTCTTGTGCATATTTAAAATATGCATAATTTGTTTCATAATCACAATCCATTATTACTAGAGAATAATTTTGCATTAATGTAGTAAGTATTCCTTGATAATTATTAAAATCTATATTTTTATCTGGCAATGTTGTAAATACTGTTAAATTCTTACTTACATCAATTCCTTTAACAATTCCATTTTGTAAATTTTCTATACAAGAAAACGCTATATTTCTTAAACTTTCATCATTTTGAGTATATATGTAATATGAATTTTTATTTTTAGTTAAATCCAAGATAGCTGTTTTGATTCCTTTTTTTGATAATATTTCAGCCATACTGTTTACTAAGAAAGATGTTCCATTTTTTGATGTTCCTACAAATGCTACCAATTTATTAGACATACTTAAAAGATTATTTAATTCTGAATCATCATATTGATTATATTGATTCATTGTATCTAATTCTTGTGAGCTTTGATTTGTAAGATTTGTATCATTATTATATTGTGAATATGTATGTTGTTGTACATTAAAATTACTAGCATTCTCTTCTTCTTGTTCATCATCTTCTGCTAAATCAAATAGATTTACTGTATTATTTTCTTGATTAGATTGATTACTTAGTTCTATAGAAGGTTCTTCATCCAATCCTGGTAGTATTAGTCCTCCATTTTCCTGTTCATCATTTTCTGCTCCTAAATTAAATAAATCTACTGGTTCTTCATTGCTTTTGATAACTTCTTCTACAGGTTCTTGAACTTTTTTAGGTCTACCTCTTTTTCTTTTTGGTTCTTGAGATTCAGCTGGTTGTATATTTTCTTGAATTTTTCTAGGTCTACCTCTCTTCTTTTTAGCAGGTTCTTCTATATTTTTTTGTTCTGATATATTAGTTTCTACTGATTGTAATATGTTTTCTATTTCACTTTGATTCAATGTTTGTCCGAGCAGATTGTGTAGTCTGCATTGGCTCTGGTTGAGCTGGCTTTCTTTTCATCATTGGTTCTGATATATTTTCTTTAGAAATATTATTTTCTTTTTTCACTTTCCCAACCACACCTGGAATTACAACTGGTTTAGTTAATTCTGATTTTCCAATGCTTTTTTCTAAAATATCTGATTTCTTATTATTGCCATCGTTTTTCATTTTTCTTGCTTGATATTCTTGATTAGGTACATATTTAGATTGTTTTCCATTTGCTTTATTAGCACTTTGAGTTACATTTCCAAAAGTAATCAATTCCTGATATTTTGGAGAACTTGCTTCTAACACTGCTTTAACATTTAATGGTAAAAATTTGCAAATAACTCTTAATTGTGCATCTGTATATTGCTCTGCTATATTATCAAAACTCTTAACATATTCAGCTTCATTTTTTCCTAATTTTTTATAATGTGCTAATATGTTTTGAATTTCAACTTCATTTACATCTCCTTCGCTTTCTGCTTTATATTCTACATCTTCAGATTCTATTCTATAATAAATTTTAGCATCTTTTTTACTACGAGGTTTATTAATAAGCTCACATACTTTTGATATTGTTCTATCTTGTCCAATTAATGCACTATATATTCCAATTCCAAATAATTTTACTAATATATTTTCAGATTTTGTTCTTCTATCTGCACATATTAAAATAATTGGAATATCTTGTCCACTAGGAGTTGTTGCTTCATCACTTATACTGTCTAATCTCTTAAAAATAAAATTATCTATAACTCCATAATTATTATTAGTAAATGGTTCTACATCTTCACTTATAACAATTCTGTCATAAGTTTTATCCTTTTGTAACTCTCTTGTTATTGCGTCAAAATAATAAACATTTTTACTTGATATGATTTCTTTGTATTCTTGCTGATATTTTTTTATAATCGCTTCTGAAATACTCTCATTATTAACGGCAAATAATACTTTCATTTGTTAACCCCTCCAGCCTTTTACAACTATTGCAAATACTAATGGTAGTATTTGGCATATAACCATAACTGTTATAATTCCAATCATAGCTCCAAAGCCTTTATCTCTAACATCTAATTTTCTTATTCCTATTATATATCTATATATACCACTGATTGCTATTCCCACAAATCCGAATGGTATACTATATAATCTAATTATATTCAATATATATGCTACTAAACCATATGTATTGTCTCCGTATGATTCTTGATAATCTTGTAAAGTTTCTAATTCTTTATCTTTTATTTGCACCAAATTAACAGTAGAATCGTTTTTTAAATCTGCTGTATTGGTAGCATTTGTATCTGTAGCAAATATTGTAATTGTTAGTAATCCTAAAGTAAGTATAACTATCATGATTATTGCAGTTATTTTTTTCTTCATTATCTAGTACTTCCTCCTTAATTTTCAAATAATATATCACTTTTCATATAATATAATACAATCAATAAAATATCAATAGATAAATATAATTTTCTTTTAAATCAAATAATAGTTAACCCAATTTGAATATATCTTATCTCCATTATCCTTCCAGCTAAATATAGGCATATTATTTGGATTATTGTACAAATAGTAATTTTCTGGCATATTTATTTCTAATCCTTTTGAGAGATCTCTTTTATATTCTTTATCGAGCGTATCTACTGCATATTCTAAATGTCCCATTACATATAATTGTTTTTTCAATTTGTTTTCCACAATGAAAACTCCTGCTTTATCAGATTCTGAAACAATTTCTAATTCTGGTATTTTTTCTATGTCTTCTTTATATACTGTAGTATGTCTTGAATGTGGTGCTTCAAAATCTTCTTTAAAGCCATATAGTATTCTAGAATTTTTATCATCTATTTTATGCTTAAATACTCCAAATATCTTGTTTTTTGTTAAATGTTTATTTATTCCATAATGATAAAATAATCCCGCTTGTGCTCCCCAACAAATATGCAAAGTTGATTTAACATGATTTTCAGACCAGTCCATAATTCTTGTAAGTTCATTCCAATAGATAACATCTTGAAAATCCATTTGTTCTACTGGTGCACCTGTTATAATTAATCCATCAAAATATTTATCTTTTATATCTTCAAATGTAGAATAAAATCTTTTCATATGTTCAGGTGCTGTTGTTTTACTGATATATGAAACAACATTTACAAATGTTATTTTTATGTTTTTACCTGATGTAGCTAGTTTTCTTAAAAGTTGCAATTCTGTGTCCTCTTTTAAAGGCATTAAATTTAATATTGCAATATTTAGTATTTGATTATTTCCAGTCAAAGAACTTTTACTTTCTAGTTCTTCTAAAATTTGTATTTTTTCCTTTCTTAAAATTTCATTTACAGGTAATCCAGCTTTTGTATAAATTGGCATTTTTATCACCATTTATTAATTTGTACCAAAAATATATAATTATATATTTTTACTTAAATATTTTATCATTTGTACAATAATAAATCAAGGAAAATAATAATTTTTTTGATGTTTTTCAGTAAAACACAGTAATAGCACCATGCTCCGTTAAGAGTTGGTGCCATTTTCTGCTAGACAATATGTCCAACATTTACTTTTCTGTATTGTCATTATATTTATTTACTCTATTTTCTCTATCAACATCTAGACCTACTTTATTATTAAAGCTGGACGAGCTGAATGGTAGCTGAGGGAATAGTGAGGATAGTTGTAGCCACGGTCTGATGCTGGAGGAATCGAACCTGAAACGTCGTAACCGCCGACCACGATGAACTCGATAGTTGGTGTTGAGCGCCTCTTGTGTATAATCATAACAATTTCCTGCTAGGTCATAGATATGGTTTGCACTCCATTTTTCTTGTGAACCTGTTGGCTCAACTTTTCCTGTTCCAGTACCATAATAATTTCCCCAACTACTTGAATCTTCATCTACTTTTTCTGGCTCTTCTGCAAATTTTGTTCTTTTTAACCAGTTCATTGTTGCATCCCACTCTACTCCATATATCATTGTACTTGTTACATTGGCATTATTTTTTATTATCTCAGTACATGCTTTTCTTAATCCATACCAATTTTTTGCTTGTGAGCTACTTGCAGATAATACTTCTCCTGCTTTTACTGTTGGAGTATCTACTGTCCCTGTTAATTCATATCTTCCTATATAAAAGCCTTTATATTTTTTTATACTTTCATACATTTCTGTATACTCTTGTACAAAGCTATCTGCCATTAATTTCGTACTTCCATATCCTAATATTTCTTGATAATACTGTGCATCCGTATCATAATTACTTAATACATCTGGCTCTCTTGCTGAACTTTCGTTTCCTGGTTTTACTGAGGTATAATTTTCTTTATCTCCATCTCTTATTGTTAACTTACTATACACATTTGTTGTTGTTTCTACTCCATTTAATTTTTCTGTTTCTTCTATAAAATAATCACTTGGATTTTCTACTGGCACCCACACAAATTGATTTCCTTGTAATCCTGATACTTTATCGTGTTCTGTTCCTTGGTTCTCATCTTCTGGATTATCAGATATTACTACTCCATCATTTTTTGTTCCTCCTACATAATAAAAGCCATTTGGTATTGGTACTCCATCTTCTGTTACACTTCCCCCTGGTGGTATTGGGAATTTCGGAACATCTATTGTTTCATCTTCTGACATTAAATTTGCATATTCCTGTGATAATCTATTTAATTTTTCCGCCTCGTCTTCAATTGATTGTTCTGTTATGTTTTTCGTTATCTTTGCTTGTTCTATTAATCCATTGTCTCCCAATACTGCTGTTATTGTTACTGCGGATAGTATAATTAATATTATTATTGTTATTACAAGGGCAGCTAATGTTATTCCTTTACAATTTGACGTTTCTTGAAAAGTTTGCTTTTTTTCTATTTTCTTTTTATCCATTTTCGCTTTTCTCCTACTTTCAATAATTTTTTCAATAAAATCTATTTTTTATATTTTTATAATATTTCTGGAATATCTTTATTCTTAACTACAAAAAGGATAGATCATCATATAACAGAACAAGTTTTGTTCTCTCTTTGTTATATGTCAATCTATCCCTATTTTTTGCACTATTAATAAAAGCTATTTCGCTAAATATAGCTCTCTCTCTCTCTCTGTCTCTCTCTCTACTCTTTCAATGCTTTCATAATCTTCTATTTTCATTTGTTTTCCTCTTTCCATTCTTATTAAAAATTAAAACTATATAACTTTATCATTCACCTTTGACCTTGGTTGTTTTTTCTTATATATTTTAAACTATTTTTATTTTACCATATTATTTCCTTTTTGCAACACTTTTTTTGTTTTTCGATGTTTTTTAGTAAAAGCTTTAATTTAAAAGAAAGCCTCATATTAATGAAGCTTCCTATTTTTCATTCCCAATAGTGCATTTAGTCTTTATCTTTAATTATGATAAAGGCCAAAAGATATAAAAGAACGGTTATAATCAGAGTGATTATAAAACCTCCCAGAATTTTCAGTACTTCAATAAATACATTAACTGCTACACCATGTAATGCTAAATTGACTAGTTGTATACATGGCCAAATAAGATTCAGCCATATTCCAACATAACACCAAAATAGCACGGTTAATATCAGTATTGAAGCACCAACGATTCTTTTTAGATTTTTCCGTTTCATTTTTTTCTCTCCTCTCTATTAGAATGAATAAAAGTTGTATTTTTATATTATACAACTTTTATTAAAAAAATTCAATATGTATTTTGGTACCGATGGTGGGACTCGAACCCACATGGTTTCCCGCCAGATTTTGAGTCTGGTGCGTCTGCCAGTTCCGCCACATCGGCATTTAGTAAAATTAAATATTTAAAATATATAACTTATACAATTCTGTAATATTTTTATTATTGACTTATTTATAATAGCAAAAAATGAACTAAAATTCAAGTATCTTAGTTCATTTTTTATAATTTTATTAATTATTTTTATTGTATCGCATCTAAAATTTTTGGTAATACTTGTTTCTTTCTTGAAACTATACCATTTAAAATTGCTATATTATTGCATAATTTTGTTTCATAAGCTTTTTCAAATATATCTCTTCTATTTCCTAGAACTATTACTTTTGATGAAGCTTCTAATATATCTGTAACCATAAATACATAACAATCCAAATTATTTAACAATATTTCATTTTCAATTGCATGTTCTAAATCTTTTTGTTTATCTAATACACTATCTACATCAGCACTATTTATTTGTGATATAACAAACTTAACTCCATTTTTTTCGAATGGTTTAGAGTCTGTATTAATAATTTCTTCAGGTGTATATCCGTCTAAATTTGTACCAGCTTTTAGCATATTTAATCCATACTCATACATACCAAGTCCTGCTATACTAGATAATCTACTAGCTACAAGTTTATCTTGTTCTGTACATGTTGGTGATTTAAATAATAAAGTGTCTGATACTATAGCACTAAGCATTAATCCTGCCATTTCTGGTTTTATATCAATATCATTTTGTTTATATAATTTATATAATATTGTAGATGTACATCCTACTGGTTCAACCATACAAAATACAGGGTTTGATGTTTGTAAATTTAATCTGTGATGGTCAACAATCATTTTTATATTCGCATTTTCTATACCTTTTGCACTTTGATCAAATTCATTTGAGTCAACCATTATTACATTACTATTTTCATCTACTTTTTCTAATAATTCAGGTGCTTTTACACCAAATGTTTTCAATGCAAATTCTGTTTCTCTATTTACATTTCCTAATCTAAAACTTTCAGAATAATCTCCCATATTAGTTTGTAAATTAGCCATAGATATTGCTGAAGCTATTGAATCAGTATCTGGTTTTTGGTGTCCAAAAACAAAATTCATTTTATCCATATATTTACCCCCGTTTTTTACTATATTTTTCTCATGCTGACTTTATTATTATATCATAAATTGGAAAAATAGTCAACTTCTGGATTATTATGTTAATATATTATATATTCTTCTTAATCCTTATTATTACTATTCCTAAAACTAATAATGATACAGCCGTTCCTACTATCATAAAAATCTTGTCTTGTGCCGTATTAGTACTTTGCATCTGCTTTGTTTGATTTTCATTTTCTTCTGATTCACTTATTTCCTCATCTGGATTTACTACGCTCTCTGTACTCATTTTTTGTAGAACATTATTTGCTTCTTCAATTCTTTTTTGTTCATTTTCTTTATATTCTTTTTCTTCACTCTCATTTCTTTTGTATACATTAATGTTATACTTCTTTACAGTTATTTTATCTATAGCAGTAACAGTAATTATCATTTTGTTATTACCTTCTTTTAAATCTTCATTTCCTGCCACTTCTACTTTTGCATCCATCTCACTTGGAATAGCAAGTATAATTAGACTATTTGTATCTTTAGAAACTTCAAGATTATAATTAGTTGTATTATTATTGAATTCAGGAATTAATTCATAATTTTCTATTGCAAGAGTTTCTAAATTTGTATTTGTTTTTGAGATATTATTTGTTTTAGTAATATTTATTTTATAATTTTTTACATTAGTTTTATCTTTTGATGTAACTTCTATATTTATAATATTTTTTCCAATTTTCAATTTTTTATTTCCCGTAATTTTTACTTGTGATTCTTTGTTCTCTGGAATAGCTGTAACATCTATATCATCTATACTTTCATCTATAACTAAATAATATTCTTGTATATTTGGATCAAAATTTGGAGTAATACCTTCTTGATTTAGTCTCATAATTTCAAGATTAGAATTATCATCACTTATATTCTGACTTTCTATAGTATCTGACTGAGTTTCTATTTTTTCTTCTTCCCCTATATTAACATCTAAATTGTTATATTGAATATCTATTTCTTCTCCATTTTGATTATAGAATTCACCAATTATTGAAAATGTGGCTATTCCACTGTCTTTAGCTTTAAATTCAAGTTCCAATAATTCTGTTAAAGACTTGTTTTTTCCTGTATCTGAAAACCAAGTATATATTATTCTGTTTTCTAATATATTAATATTATCCAATTTAGTCAAGCATTCTACTTTTTCATTATCAAAATACATCCATATTGTAAATGCTGCAATATCAGTATTATTAATATCAGCTGTTACTTTAAATTCATCATCTTTATTTATACTATTTTTATCACATGTTAATATTATTTTTGAATCTGCTTGACTCTTTATACATAATATAGTTAAAAGTATTAGAAATATTAAGTTTACAATTATTAAAAATCTTTTTTTCATTTCTATATCCTCTCTCTGTTTATTTTTATTGTTCTATATTTTGTAACCCTAAAATATGTCTTTGTATTAACAAACAATCTACAGAACTTGGATTTTTATTATTTTTTCTAACATTTCCGGCTTTTATATAAACTCCTGAAAACTTCTGTATTTCTAATATATGTCTTTGAAGCACAAGTAAATCTATACTATTTATTTTTCCATCACCATTTACGTCTCCATACATTATTACATTATATTCCATAATCAAATTATTATTATCTAAAATCTTAATAATGCTACCAGTTCCTACCAAATCTGTTCCATTCAATTTATCACCTTCTGTATTATATATTTCTACTGTATAATTAGTATTTATTTTATTTAGCATTTTATCAGCAGTATTGTATTTGTTTTCTAATCCTGTAATTTCATTTCCATTTATATTTAGTGATTCATCAAATATAATTTCTCCTTCTTGTAATTTTCTAATTATTTTTACTTTAACATTTTTTGAAATATTTCCTTCATCCGAACTAACTATTATATTAGTATCTCCTTCTGCTATTGCTGTTACATTTCCTTCTGCATCTACTTTTGCAATATCTTCATTTTCTGATTTATATAATATTTTTTTGTTATTAGCATCATTAGGTACCACACTAGCCACTATTTTAAAAGTTTCATCAACTTGCAAAACAATATTTTCAGTACCTAATACAATATCAGTAACTGGACTATATACATTTATTTTTATACTACTGCTTACTCCATTAGTTGCTTTTGCAGTAATTGTACTAGTTCCGTGATCCAATTCCTAATATATATCCATCACTACTTACTGTTGCAACTTTTGTATCACTAGAAGTAAATTTCAATGTTTTATCAGCTACATCACTAGGTGAGATTGTATAATTTATTTTTATTTTTTCTCCTTTATTTATAGTTGATTTATCAACACTTAATTCAATCTTCTCTACTTGTTTATCTGGTACTTCTTCTAAGTAAGTTTGAAATACATAACCTACTAATCCATTATCCAATTTTACTCTATCCCATAATTCTCCTTTTTGCTTTCCTTTTGCTATTCTTGTCATTCTAGTACCTGCCTGTACACTTGTTAGAATTTCATATGATGTACCTGGTCCGCTTCTCACATTTAAACTAGTATCCACATTAGCAAAAACTTCAGTATTATCTGAAGAAAAATCGCTTGCTGAAATCGCAGGACTAGTACATGGTAAATCCGGCATATTTTCATAAATTGGAATTACAAAAGACATTGAAGAATCTAATAAATTAGCATTAGAATAACCTGTATATATTAATTTTGATTCACTATATGGAGCTAAAACATTTGTCATATATTGATGCCAAAATAATTCATCACTACCAGTATCATATACATGAAATTTTTGTAAATATATTGTATCTTGTCCTTGATTAATATAACTAGACCCTATAAATATTGCCCCTCCTATAATTGCTCTTTCTTTAGTATTCCAAGGTATTAAATATTTCTCCTTTGTCGCAGCAGTCGCACCTTTTCCATCTTTTGCATATTGAAGTCCGTTTTTTATTGCACCCATTGGTTCTGATGAACTTGTAGCGCCTATGTTATAGAAATTATATAGTCCTTCAAATCCACTTACAGTTCCACTAATTGAACTATGTGATAAAAATGGCCCTACTTCTTGTTTAATTCTTGATGCCAAATGAAAGCTACTTACTCCAGATGTTTTTGCAGCAGAAAGTATAAGCTCTGAATATTTTTTATCTGTTACTATATTATTTCCACTAGAATTTTTATATTCTACTATTTTATTATAGAATTCTGTTCCATAAAGTACTTTCTCTATACTTGATGTAGTATTGGTTCTAGAATTATACGATAATTCCTCAAATTGAAACACTCTTACATAATTTAAAAAATTTCTTGGGTCCATTGCATATTCTACTGCCGTTCTAGAAGAATCAACCCAACCACTATCAACCTCAACATTGTATTCTCCTGGATTTGTATTTTTCCAACTGTCTGAATATGATTTTGGAACCAGATTTTTTCCAAAAATATTTTCATTATCTATTACATATTTCCAATCTAAGTTTGTATATAAAGCTTTGAATTCCCAATTTGGATATTGTTTTTTTAATTCATTTATATATGGTTTATAGTTATCAGGAAAAATATCTGATAACATCATCTGTCTTGTTAAAATTGTTTCACTTTTGACATTATCTATTTTTAATAAATTAAATACTATTATGAACATTATCGATAAAATAATTATTGAACTCAAAATAATTATTATTTTTTTCTTCATTACATTTTTCCTTCCTAAAATTACTAATACAACTCAAAAAATTTTAATCTAATATCTTTTCATTTGATTTTTTATTAGACCTTTCTTGCCTTTACAATAATTCTTTTACTTGAATAATCACTACAAGTAATTAATGTTAGTTCTGTTTCACCATTAGTTTTTTGTGATAAAACTTGTGTGTCTGTAGGTTTTACTTTGTATATATCATATATTTCATATTTTACTTGTCCATTTTTATTATCTGTTAAAAATATATAATCTCCTTTATTTAACTCTATAATATGATTAAACATATTTTCTTTATCATAATTGTGAGCTGCTATACAATAATTACCTGTTTCATTTGCATCTGGTCCAAAATATTTTGTAGGACATAGCCACATTGCTTCTTCTTCATCTGAATCTAATACATATGTTTCTAAATTAATTTCGGGAATTTCTAATTTTGCGGATACTACATATCCTTTATATTCTTTTACGATTTTTTCTTCTTGCAAATTATTAGTTGTTGAATTTTGGTTGATTGTAGTGTTTATATGATTGTCTAAGTTATTAATTTCATTGAATTCTTCTGCCAAATTACTATTTGGTCCATCTCCTATTTTTGCTTCTCTATACATACCATAAGCCATATTTCCTATTAACATAGATATTATTAAAATAATTAGTAATTTAATAAAATTTTTTAGCATTTTATTATTATGTCCTTTCTATGTAATTTCAGGCAATAATATTTACGTTTTTTAATCTAATAGGAAATATTCATTTCCTATTAGATTAAAGACTTAATTACATTAATTACTTCATTTTAGTTTTGTTCTCATTCTTTATATTTTTAGTTGCTATATATGCACAGCCTAGTACAGCAACAGCCGTTATTATATATGCATATTGTGTCATACCTGTTTTTGGCAAACTTTCTGGTAATTTTTCTTCTGTATTAGTTTGTCCATTTTCATTTCCTTCATTAATAATATTTTCTTCTTCTCCTGTTGTACCTTGATTGTTTTCTCCTTCTGTAGTTGTATTGCCTTCATTGTTATTTTCATTATCTGTAATTTGTTCTTTCTCTATATTAAAATTAAAATCTTTTGTGGCAATTACAGCGTTTGATGAATCTTTATCTAAAAGGCTAACTTTTATTGTATATTCACCTATCTCATTGAACAATGCTCTAACATCTAATATTTGTTCTACATCTTTTCCTCCTAATTGATAACCATCAGGTTCTCCCCAGCCATCCTGAATCAAATCAACTTCTTGTCTAGTTCTTGTAGTTGTCAATAACTGCACTGTAGCATTATCAGATGGTTTTTTTGTTACTTCTACTGTCATTTTTACATGGTCATAGTTTTTACCCATTGTAGATTTAGTTATTAATTCCATGGCTTTTTCTTCATTAACTATAATCTTTCCTGAGTAAGTAAACTGTAGATTATAATCCACATAATTTGGTTCTACTGTTACAGATTTTTTTATAGGAGTAGTTATATCATCATATTCTTGAGATGCATCTTTATTTGCTAATCCTTCTGCCGTAATTGAAAAATCAGTAGGATTTGTACTTGTAAGTTCTTCTTTAGCTTTAAATGTTACAGACATATTTGTTCTAGGATTAGTTCCTCCTGCACTATCATAATAAGTAACTCTTACTCTTGTACCATTATCATTTTCTGTTCCTCCTTCAGAACGCACATATTCAAAAATATTATTATCATAAGCCACATCAAATGTATATGCTCCGGAGTTCTGTTCCAAATTCTATATTTACAGTTACTTCTTGTCCAGGCGCTATTTTTACTTTTGTTACATCTACAGTAACTGTTCCTAATGGTACTGAAGCTGCAAACACGTTTATTTGGAATAAAAAGAATAATAATGACAATATTAATATAAAATTTAATAATTTTTTCTTCATAATTTAACCTTTCTCCATTAATTTTTAATATTGAAAAAATTGGTTTAATGGTACCTACATTTTTTCAATATTATTATGTGAAATTTTTTTTATTTTATTTTTCCATTTTTTTGAACTATTAAAATTTTGAAAAATTTTTTAAAAAATGATATAATTAAGTTATACTAAAGATATTGGAGGGAAAAACTTATGGCAACTATGGATGAATCAAAACGGGAAAAAGTTTACGAGGAAAAATTTATTTCTCCTCCAGTCCCTACTCAATTACAAGCAGAAAAAGTTTTACATTCGATAAGAAAATATCATTCTTCTGCTTTTGGTTGGGAAGAAATTAGCGGTTACACAGAGCAATTACCTGATGGTACTTGGGTTGCTGTTAGGGAACATGTAAAGTATCGCTAATAAAAAAACTAGCCATGAATTGAATATTTTCATTCAAGGCTAGTTTTTTTATTATATATTTAAATTTTTTAATATTATTTTATTTTTCTCAATCTATTATATACTTCATAAGTAATTTCTACATCTTTTAACCCTCTATGTGCTCCTTCATAGCTGATATTAAACAACTTTGCAAGTGTACCCAATTTGTAATTAATACTACCTGGAACTAATCTTCTAGCTAAGTACAATGTATCTATGTAATCATTGTTCAAATTATAGTTCAAATATTTTTTACATTTATCACATAAAAAACCTAAATCAAAATTTACATTATGACCAATAATCACATTATCTCCAACAAAATCAACAAACTCTTCAAAAACAACTTTCGGCATTTTTCCACTTTTTAACATTTCATCTGTTATACCTGTTAAATTTGTAATAAAAGGAGATAAATTTCTATTTATGTTAATTAGTTCATTATACTGTTCCACCATTTCATTATTTTTTACTTTTATAGCTCCTATCTCTATTATATCATCTGCTATAGGAGATAATCCAGTAGTTTCAATATCTACCAACACATAATCATCAACAAATCCATTTAAATTTTTTCCTTTTTTTGATGTTAAGCAATTATTATTTTTTTGACATAAATATTGTTTTTTAGTATTTTTTTCTTCTTTTGGTATTAGCATATCAAATGAAATTTGTGAATCTTCTAACTTCTTTTTTTCTTCTAATTCTTTTTGTTTTTTCTTTCTATTATTGTTTATAAAAATATATTTATTATACATATGTTTCTCCATTTCTATTAGATAAAACATATTTTAACATATTTATTATTTTTTTACAATTATATTTCCTTAAATTCTTTAGCTAATTTTCCTATTGCTTTGGTTTCAATTCTAGATACATAACTACGAGAGATTCCCATCATTTCTGCTATTTCATGTTGTGTCTTTGGTTTTGTTCCTTTAAGCCCAAATCTTAGTTCAATAATTGATTTTTCTCTATCTTTTAACACATCTTTCATCTTTTTATATAATTTTTTTATCTTAAATTTTAAATCCACTTCATCTTCTATGCTTCTTTCATCATTTTCCAATACTTCCTGAAGAGTAACTGTATTATCATCTTTATCTTTTCCTATTGGATCTTCAAGATATACTTCTGCATTTAATTTTTTTGCACTTCTTAAGTACATTAAAACTTCATTATCTATACATCTTGCAACATATGTAGCAAGTCTTACACCTTTTGAAGCTTCAAAACTATTTATACCTTTTATTAAACCTATTGTGCCTATTGAAATCAAATCATCTTGCTCTGCCTTCGCAGTACTATATTTTTTACAAATATGTGCAACAAGTCTTAAGTTTCTTTCTATTAGTATATTTCTCGCTTCTTCGCTTCCACCTTTCATCTGTTCTAAATAATTTTTTTCTTCCTCAGGTGATAATGGTTCTGGAAATAAGTTGTTACTTGATATATATCCTAGTAAGAAAACTGCTGATTTTAAAAACTCTAAAAAAGTTAATGTTCCAATTCCTCCACAAAATGCAGTAAACATAAATGCACCTCCGATTTCCTTATACATCAATTATATGTGTAAGAAATTTGAAAGTGCATGACCTTGTAAAAAAATAAATATTGTCAATTTTTAAACCAATTACTGTAATAATTTATTAATTAAAGAATATTAATTTATAATAAAAGATTGGAATGATTATTATTGATAACTAGAATTTTTATTGGAATACTTTTAGGAACAGGAGCAATACTTCCTGGTGTGAGTAGTGGTGTAATTTGTGTTATTATAGGTATATATGATAAGCTCATAGATTCAGTTCTTAATTTATTTAAGGATTTTAAGAAAAACTTTTTATATTTACTTCCTATTGCCTTAGGTGGATTTATTGGAATATTTTTATTTGGTAATATATTAAAGTCTTTATTTAATGTATTTCCAACACAAACAAGTTTCTGTTTTATAGGATTAATACTTGGCAGTATTCCAATTTTAGTAAAAAAGATAAACTCAGAAAATAATTTTAGACTATATTATATTTTATTTGCAATAGTTTCATTTTGTTTAGGTTATTCTTTAGTTGCTTTAGAAAATAATTTCAATTTTAGTAGTACTGTTACAGGATTTTCTAATATTTTTTTAATATTATCTGGCTTTTTGATGTCTATCGGTGTTGTGGTGCCAGGTGTAAGTAATACATTGATTCTAATGTGCTTAGGAGTTTATCATATATATATTGATGCTATAGCCAGTTTAAATTTATCGATTTTAATACCTATGGGAATTGGTCTTGTTATTGGTTGCATATTCTTTCTGATTATTATCAAGTATCTTTTAAAGAATTTTTATATGCAAACATATTATTCAATAATTGGTTTCACACTAGGAAGTGTTTTAGTTTTATTTAGCCCTATAAGCTTGAATTTTACTGGATTGATTTCTATCATCTTAATGCTATTTGGCTTTATTTTAGCTGGTAAATTAGAAAAAATCACGTAAAAACAAATTAGAAAAACACCTTATAGATTAGTTCTAAAGGTGTTTCCCATTCTATTTTTTTCTTCTTAGAATCCAGCCTGATTTACATTCAATTGGCAAATGCATTTTTATACTTTGTCCTGCTTTTCCTGGGTTTACAAATTCTACCTCTTGATTTGTATCAGTATCCCATAATTTTTCTATTGTAAATATACATGGATTTATATTTCCAGGAATTAGAATTTCCATTACATCTCCAATTTTTAATTTGTTTCTTATTTCGATAATAGATTTATCTTCATTGTATTCTAATATTTTTCCTCCGAATTCATAATCTGGATTATATTGCTTTCCATCATATTCTTGAAAATCTTTATTATTCCTATCATTAAAATAAAATGTTGTAAGACCTCTTGTTTTCGTCTTTTCTAATTCTTTTAAATATTTAGTATAATCATATTCATCTGGATTTTTTATATAATCATCAATTGCATTTCTATAGCTATTTACTACACTAGCTAAATAATACTCTGTTTTTAATCTTCCTTCTATTTTTAAGCTATCAATTCCCATCTCTATAATTTCTGGAATCTCTTTAATTAAACATAAATCTTTAGAAGAAAAAATATAAGTTCCCTTATCATCATGTTCTACTGGCATTAAATTACCTGGCTTATTATGCTCCTCTACATAAACATTATATGCCCATCTACAACTTTGTGCACAATCTCCAAGGTTTGCACTCCTTGAAGCTAAGAAATCACTTAAAAAACATCTTCCAGAATATCCAAAGCAAATTGCCCCATGTATAAACATTTCCACTTCTAAATCTTCTGGTTTGTTTTTCATAATCTCTTTAATTTGCTCTTTATTCATTTCTCTTCCTAAAATCACTCTTTTAGCACCATTTCTATACCAAAAATTAGCTGAATGATAACTTACAGTATTAGCTTGTGTACTAATATGTATATCCACATCTGGCGCATATTCCTTTAAAATTTCAATTACTCCACCATCAGATGCAATAATCCCATCTACTTTTATATCGTTCAACATTTTAGCTTGTTTTTTTATTTCTTCGTAATATTCATCCCATGCATATATATTAATTGCTGCATACACTTTTTTTCCAATACTATGTGCATATTCTATTGTTTTTGCCAAATCATTATCATCTACTTCTGCTCTACTTCTTAAAGATAAACTTCCTGTTCCACAATATACAGCATCTGCTCCATACATAAATGCTGTTTTAGCTTTCTCAAATGAACCTGCTGGTGCTAATAATTCTACTTTTTTCATAAATTTTACATCCTTTTCTATTTTTATTAATTTGAGAAATTGGGGTCTGTCCCTAATTTCTCATTAAAATAACTACTTATTTCTTCTAAATCCTTAAAATTTTGTTGTCTTACAATATCATATGCTACAATTGCAACTGAATTAGCTAAATTTAAGGATCTTAAAGTCGACCTCATTGGTATTCTAATGGTTTTATCTATGTATTTTAATAAAACATCTTCTGGAAGACCTTTTGTCTCTTTTCCAAATAATGCAAATACTTCTTACATATTACCATAACTTGGTTCAGAATATACATGTTTTCCTTTTGTAGTTACAAAAAACATGTTATTTTCTTCTGGTTTATATTTCTCTAAAAATTTATCAAAAGATATATGTTCTTCTATATCTAATTTATCCCAATAATCAAGTCCCGCACGTTTTACTGCTTTCTCTGATATATTAAAACCTAATGGATATACTAAATGCAACTTAGCTCCAATAGCTGCACATGTTCTTGCAATGTTTCCAGTATTTTGTGGTATTTCTGGCTCTACTAAAACTATATTTAATTTCATATTTATTCCTTCTATTCCTTTTTAATAATTCTGCAATATTTATTATACTACATTTTTCTCATAATGCCAACATGTTTTGCTATATTAAGTTTAATCCATCCCACAAAGTGAGATGGATTAATTTACACATCCTTTTATTTACAAATTACAATATAGTCTTATCGCTTTAGCATATTGATTTGGAATCTTTCCAAAATCAATCGGAATTTTTTTGTAAAGCCTTATACCATATATAAAGCTTGCATTGTCATTTTCTTGTAAAGCAATTATACGAAAATGTGAAAATGTACTGTATTCTACATTCTTTTTGATTATGAATATATCATCTCCAACATTTAATTCATGAATTCTATCCATTAACAATATTCCATTCACGAAAATTTTCTTACTTGGATAGTTTCTTAGAAATAACTGATTGCCAAATTTCCAAGTATCAAACAGAGTTATAATGGATTGCTTAGTACAGCTTTTAAATTGCTGTTGAGCTTCTTTATCTGTATAATCCTTCATTATAAATCTAGTTTTAACTTTTAAGGCCCTTGCATTTACAGCCATTCCAGTATTAGCAGTAAGTAATATTGCTCTGTCTTTATGCTCTTCACAGAATCTCAAAAATGACATATGTGCATTGTTTCCTTTGATGCATACATAGTAACTTCTAAAAGATTCTTCATCATCTGCTGCCATTTTTAAAATTTTTGCTGCATTAATGCCTGCGAAATTCTTATATTTTTTCATTTTTTCGAGTTCACTGACTGTTATTGTCGTAAGAACTTTTACTCTGTCAGAAAATTCAAATTTTAGCAAATTCAAAATATTTGGAATTCCAGCGATAGAAGAGTCTAATATCACTTCCAATTTTTCTTTTTCTTCCTCAACAGGTTCTGCTGCTATTGAGACCTCTTTTGGTTCAGCTATTTTCTTGATTGTTTTCGACCGTTTTTCAGACTTGTTTTTGTTCACATTTTTTTCAACAATTTTCTTCGTTTCTGAATACTTCTTAAGCAAATAGCTCATTTGAGCATAAGTTAAATCCGTATAATTACAAATTTCCCGTAATGTACAAGATATTTCACTTGCCTCTTTAATTGCCTCCAATCTCTTTTGAATTAGTTCCTCATTCTTTTTTGCCATTGTAATGTCCTCCTATTTATAGATGTGTTTATTGCAACGAATAATATATTCATTGCATTTTTATAGAACTTCATATATTATTATATCATGTTTACATAATTTCTTCAACTTTTTAATATATATTTACTCTTTACATCTTAATTAAACACTTAATATTTTATTAATAAGATTTACATTTTATAATAAATTTGATATTATATATATTGTACTTAATCAAAGGGGAGTTTAAAATGGAGGAAGAAACAGATAATTTAAACAAAGACAAAGCAATAAAAAAAAGCAAGACAAAAAAGATTGTAAAAAAGAAATTACCAAGGATATATTTATATTTCATATATTTTTTAATATTTGCAATAATTGGATGGTTATTAGAAACTTGCTTTAGCTTTTATTCTTTAGGCCACTTTACTAAAAGAGGATTTTTGTTTGGACCACTTTGTCCAATCTATGGTTGGGGAGCTTTAATATTAATAATGTTTTTCAGTACATATAAAAAGCATAATTTAAAGCTTTTTATATATTCTGCTTTAATCTTTACAGTATTTGAATATTTAGTAAGTTTTGGTATGGAAGCATTATTTTCTTTAAAATGTTGGGATTATACAGGCGAATTTATGAATTTAAATGGTCGTGTAAGTATATTTTATACTTTTGCATGGGGTATTATAGCTATATTATTTATAAATTTCGTGTATCCATTTTTCAAAAAGAAAATTAATATAATTCTTTCTAAAATACCTTATAAAGTTCAGATAGTAGTAGTAAACATTCTTATTTTAGTTTTTGTTACCGATACTGTACTTTCTTGTATAAAGTATTTAATATAGACATTTTAAAAAAATTAGTATATAATAATTATATACTAATTTTTTATGCAAGGAGGTTTGCACAATGCGGAAGGCTACTTATGGAGAACGGATGCAAGAATTTGAGAGGCAGCAAGATGAATCTTTTTGGAACAGAAGATTTCAAAATGCTTTGAAAAAGCAAGATTATACTGAAATTGAAGAACTTCTTAAGGAAGCCTTTGATGAAGAGTATGATTTACCATTAACTTCTGATCCACGGGTTCTACAAATCATTGAACGTCTCAAACAAGCATAACCTTCTAATACGGTTTACATTTAATATGTAAACCGTATTATTTTACTCTTTCTTTCTAGCTATTGCTAATCCATCTCCCACTTCTAATATTTTCGTTTCTAAGTTTTCGTTCGATTGTAATTCAGCTAAAAATCCTCTTAAATTTCTCACTGCTGTACGTTGTTTATGTTTATTATAGTCACTCAAAACATAACCTTTATATAAAACATTATCTGCAAAAATTATTCCTTTTGGTGCAAGCATTCTTAAAGCTTCTTTTAGAAAAAATGGATATTTTCCTTTTGATGCATCTATGAAAACCACATCATATTTTCCTTGTAATGTTGGGAGAATTTCTACTGCATCTCCTTCTAAAATATTAATTTTATTTTCAACTTCTGCTTTTTTTATATTTTCTTTTGCTTCAATAACTCTATCTTTCTCTCTTTCTATCGTATCAATTATGCCATCTTTTTGTAAAAATTCAGAAAAACAAATAGCAGAATATCCAACTGCTGTGCCAATTTCTAATATCTTGTTAGGTTTGTTTTGCTCTAATTCTTTTTCTATTACTTCTAGAGTATCATCCATAATTATTGGAATATGGTTTTCTAAAGCTTTTTCTTTTATCTTTGCTAATTCTAATCTATTCAATTTTTTCTCCCTTTCTGGGACAAGGGGACGCACGATTTGTTTCATTTTTGCAACAAAGGGACAGACATATATAAAAATCAATTTACAAGTCTGTCCCCATGTTTCATTTTTGGAACAAATCGTGCGTCCCCTTGTCCCAATTTATTTTTTTCTTGCTTCTCTTTCTCTTGTTTTACTATCTAATATTTTCTTTCTTAAACGAATATTTTTTGGTGTTACTTCTACTAACTCATCATCTTGTATGAATTCTATTGCCTTTTCAAGTGATAGCTGAATTGGTGGTACTAATCTTAATGCATCATCTGATCCTGAAGCTCTTGTATTTGTTAAATGTTTTTCTTTACATACATTTATTGAAATATCTTCATTTCTAGAGTTTATTCCAACTATCATACCTTCATATACTTCTACACCAGCCCCTATGAATAGCTCTCCTCTTTCTTGTGCATTATATAATCCATATGTTACAGAAGTTCCTTGTTCAAATGCTACTAGTACACCTCTTGTACGTGCTTGTATATCACCTTTATATGGCTCATAGCAATCGAATATGCTATTCATTGTACCTTCACCTTTTGTATCTGTCAAGAATTCTGTTCTGTATCCTATAATTCCTCTTGCTGGTATTTTAAATTCTACTTTTGTATGTCCTGTGTCAAGCGGTTCCATATTTATCATTTCTGCTTTACGTCTTCCAAGCTTTTCTATAACATTTCCTATGCAGTCATCTGGTACATTTACAACTAATCTTTCTATTGGTTCACATTTTACTCCATCAATTTCTTTGAAAATTACCTTTGGACGAGATACTAAAAGTTCAAATCCTTCTCTTCTCATATTTTCAATTAATACTGATAAATGAAGCTCTCCACGTCCACATACTTCAAAACTATCTGCTGAGTCCGTTTCTCTAACACGTAGACTTACATTTCTTTCTAGTTCTTTCATTAATCTATCACGTATATGTCTTGATGTTACAAATTGTCCTTCTTTTCCTGCAAATGGTCCATTATTTACACTAAATGTCATAGATACAGTTGGTTCGTCTATATCTACAAATGGTATTTTTTCTGGATTATTTATATCACATATTGTATCACCTATGTTTATATCAGGAATTCCTGAAACACATACTATATCTCCTGCAGATACAGATTCTGTTTCTACTCTTTTTAATCCTTCATAAGTAAATAGTTTAGCAAGTTTTCCATTTTCTGTTTTGTCTTGCTTGCATACTGCTACACTCATTCCAGAATTGATTGTTCCTCTTTCTATTCTTCCTACTGCAATTCTTCCTAAATAATCATCATAATCTATGTTTGATACAAGCATTTGCATAGCTCCATCAATTTCACATTTTGGTGGTTCTATATTTGAAATTATTGTATCAAATATGCAATTTACATTATCACTCTCATCTTCTAAATGCATTTTTGCTATTCCATTTTTTGCAGATGCATATATTACTGGGAAATCTAATTGCTCATCATTTGCATCAAGTTCTATAAATAGTTCTAATACTTTATCTACTACTTTAAGTGGTTCTGCACCTGGTCTATCTATTTTGTTAATAATTACTATTGGTTTTAAGTTAAGTGCTAATGATTTTTTTAATACTTCTCTTGTTTGAGGCATTGGCCCTTCAAAAGCATCAACTAATAAAAGTACACCATCAACCATTTTTAAAACACGCTCAACTTCTCCACCAAAATCGGCGTGTCCTGGTGTATCTACTATATTTATCTTAGTTCCATTATACATTACAGATGTATTTTTAGCTAATATTGTAATTCCTCTTTCTTTTTCTATAGCATTTGAGTCCATTATTCTTTCGTCTACTTGCTCATTTGCTCTAAAAACATGGCTTTGTATTAAAAGTGCATCAACTAATGTAGTTTTTCCATGATCTACGTGTGCTATTATTGCTACGTTTCTTATTTTTTGGTTATTCATTTTTAATTTCAATCCTTTCTAATGCACAAATCTTTTCAAATTTATTACTTATATATTTTTTATTATTAAGTTAAACGTATATTTCAAAAATTTTTGCAGTACCGCGTAAGCGATCAAACGAGTCTTTTCTCAAAAGACGAGTGCGAACTGGAGCAAACGAGCACAATTAAAAATTTATTTTTAATTGTGGTTATATGTTTGCGACACACAAGGTACAAAAAAATTTGAGAAATACACGTTTAACTTGATGATTCAATCGAAAAGTTAAAAAATCCAACTTCTCTATTATACTCTAATCTTCTTTTTTTGTCAACATAACTATGGCTTCCATAATTTTTTCTGTTGCTTCGTCTAGTTTTTCTTTTTGTCCTTTGTATTCACTTAAATCAATTGGTTCACCATAATTTACGTATACTTTACTAAAAGGTTTGAATGTACCATGTATTCCTATTGGTATTACTTTCACATTTGATTTTATTGCCATAAAAGCAGCTCCATTCTTAGCTTTCATGTTTTTTTCCATACCTTTTCTAGTTCCTTCAGGGAATATACCTAAAAGTTCTCCATTTTTTAGAACTTTTAAACATCTTTTCATTGCTTCAATATCTTGCATATCACGTTTTATTGGTATGGCATCAAATAAATGTCCAAGCCACATCAAAATTCCATGTGTGAATAAATCTTCTTTTGCAACAAAATTTACTTTTCTTTTATTAAAAAGAACTATTGCTGCAGCATCAAGATAATTTATATGATTACAGCATAAAATGTACGCACCTTCATTTGGTACTTCTCCTGATATTTTTACTCTAAATGCAATTCTATATACGGCATTTAAAACTACTTTTACTAATTTTCTAACAAACTTTTTCCATCCAGTTTCTTTGCGCATCTTATATATTTTTTCTTGCATTTTTAAGTCTTTTTGTTTTTTCTTTATAATAGCACTAATCTCTCTTACGACTCCATTAATACACATGCTTGTACTATCTATAACTTCTGCATCACGTGCTACTTTTAATGCACCTATTTCTTTTTTCTTATCATTTTCATCTCTTTTTTTAATATTTTCTAATATGTCTACATATGACATATCTATACCATTTTCTTTATTTTGCTTGAATCTTCTTTTTGCTCTTTCTTCAAGATCAGCATCTAAATATATTTTTACGTCTGCTGCAGGAAATACGTAAGTGCCGATATCTCGACCTTCCATAATTACATTCTTTCCTTCTGCCATTTTTCTTTGTAAATCTACCATACTCAAACGAACTTCTTTAATGCTAGAAACTTGTGATACTAATTCTGAAACTTCTTTACTTCTAATTTCTTTAGTAACATTTTTTCCATTTAAAAATACTAATTGTTTACCATTTTCAATTTTCAAATCTATTTTTATTTCTTTTAATAATTCTATTATTTTATCTAATTCATCTATTTTAATTCCTTTATTTATCATATCTAGTGTTACACATCTATATGTTGCACCAGTATCTATATTTACTAAGTTAAATTTCTTAGATAAAATTTTCGTAACTGTTCCTTTTCCTGTACCTGCTGGCCCATCAATTGCTACTATAAATGACATTTTTTCCTCCTATTCTAACAATAAATATATCCCCAAGAAATATTACTTATTTGTTTTGCTCTTCTGGCATATGTATTCCTTTAGCCACTACAGATACTTCTTGAACATTCATTGTTGTTAGTCTTTCTATTTCTTTTTTTACTTTTTGTTTAAAATCTCTCAAAACATTCACTATATTATACCCGAATATAACATAAACTTCCACATAAATATTAGTGGCTCCTACTGAATTTTCCACTCTTACTCTCGAAACTCTGTGTATTCCCTCTGTTTTTTTAGCCACATACTCAGTTATTTGTCTAAAAACTGTATCTGAAATTGTAAATTTTCCAAGATAGCTAAATGTTGGTCTTATTATTGATTTTTCAGATATATACGGAGTATCATTTCTCCTATACTTAAATATTTGCAGCGGATCTAATATATATCCTGCAAAATCTCTTTTTATTTCAAATGTTGGAACTGGTATTACATGTTTCCCCTCAGTAGTTCTTATTCTTCTTGCAGTTTCCATCTCTGTTTCTGTTGCTACTTCATTTATATATATTGTTTTTTCTGGTTTTGGTAATCCTAAATTTTCTGTTATTTTTTCTATCATTCCATCAGACGTACCCAAAATCAGTATTGATTCTGGTTTTATTTTTCTTAAGGCTTCTCTCATTTCATCCCTATCTTTTTTATCAATGAATATAGCTTTTTTTACAGTCTCTATTTTTGTTGGAGCTTTTTTAGCTGAATTTCCTGCTACTACATCATTTTCATTTATTAAAAGGCCATCATCTATTATATAATGTATATCGTTTTCGTTAGCTACCATCTGTGCTCTATAACTTTTACCTGTACCTGATGGTCCAACAAAAGCATATACTTTTGTTTTATTTCCTAGATTCATTTTTTTCACTCTCCAATCTAGATTATACCATTTTATGTAATAGCTATCAAGAAAATGACGTAAAAAAGTAATGCAATTTTATATTTGCATTACTTTTTCTATTTATACTTCATTTATTTTTACATTTCTAACATGCTCTATCTTATCCCAACTTGTATCACGTTTGAATAAACATTTAAAGTTTATTACTAACCATGAACCTAAGAATAGCGGATAACATATTAATCCTTTAAGCATTGGTCTTATTGGTTTCTTATCCAATATCATTATCAAAATAGCTGTAAATATTGGTAAAAGGAATGTCGGTATTAAATATCTTAAACAATTTATTACTAAATCTGTTACTGTCATTCCATTTGAAGCAAATATTACAAAGTTTAATATTAATAAAACTAGAGTTAATACAAACATTGGCATTGTACCAAGTATATATAAAAGTCCATCAAAATTCATAAGAGTTTTGTTTTCTTTTACTGCTGCAGCTAATGGTTTTGTATACTGACTTAAACATTGTATATGTCCAACTGTCCATCTTGTTCTTTGTTTCCAAGATTGTTTAAATCCAACTGGTTGCTCATCATATACTATTGCATCAGTTGCCCAACCCAATCTTTTTCCTTTAATTATTCTTTTTAAAGAGAATTCTATATCCTCTGTTAGAGTTTTAGTATTCCATCCTTCTGGTTTTACAACATCAAATTTAACCATAAAACCAGTACCATTTATTAGGGGAGATAGTCCTAAATTATATCTTGCTAAATGATAAAATCTATTCATTGTCCAATAAAATAGCGCATAACCTGCAGATACCCAACTATCTGTAGGGTTCTTTATATCTCTATAGCCTTGAACAACTTCTTCTCCTTGACATAACTTTTTATTCATAGCTTTTAAAAAGTTTTTATCAACAATATTATCAGCATCAAATATACAGAATGCATCATATGGTGCATCTTCTTCTATTTTTTGACTTAAGAACCATTGTAAAGCATATCCCTTTGTTTTATGTTCTTCGTCAAATCTTTCCATAACAATAGCACCACATTTTCTAGCTATTTCTGCAGTTCTGTCTGTACAATTATCTGCAATAACATAAATATCATAATAATCTTTTGGGTAGTCTTGTTTGTTAAGACTCTCAATTAAAGCCTCTATAACATTTTCTTCATTATGTGCAGGGATAATCGCCATAAATTTATTAGTTTTTTCTTCTAATATTGGTTTATCTTTCAACTTTACTAATGAACATATACTTATCACTAATTGATAACCCCAAAATATCGTTAATAACCATACAAGCGCTTGTTGGATCATATATAAATATTCCATTTTATTCTCCTTTTTATTTATCTATATTATATTATGCACTTAAACTAGGTTTGTATTACTTTTATTTTATATTCACACAGTATATATTATACTATTATACTACAATTTTTGCAACAATTTTTGTTAAATTTATGTTTTTTATGTAAACTTTTGATGTATTTTTTATATACATAAAGCTATAGACTGCATTTCAATCTATAGCTTTACTAATTCTAATTTTTCTATTATTCAAATATATTTCCTACTTCTATTTTATTTCCTCTTAAGAATTCATTAGATAACATTTTCTTTGAGTTTTCTCCTTGTATTTCTAAAACTTTAATTATTCCTCCGTTTGCTTTTATATATAATCCTTTTTTTGCATCCGAAAATAATACTGTTCCTGGTTCAATATTTTTCATTTTATATGAATATTCCTCTAGCTCTGGAAATTCTAACATCAATTCACTTTCATTCAATATTTCAACTTTCCAAAACTTTATTTTCTTTTCATTGAGAAAACTATATGCACCCATAATAGGATTTAATCCTCTAACTAAATTTTTTATCCCTTCTGCTGTTTGGTTTTGCCAATCAATTTTAGCCATTCCTTTATTAAGCATTGGTGCTAAAGTAAAATTTTCTCCTTGTTTTTCTCTCGGAGCTTTTCCTTCTTCTATTAATTTTAAAGTTTTTACTAGTAGATTTCCACCTATTACTGATAGTCTGTTCCATAATTCACCAGTAGTTTCATTATCACCGATTTCTGTTTCTTCTTTTAAAATCATATCACCTGTATCCATTCCAACATCCATGTACATTGTTGTAATTCCAGTTTTTTTATCTCCATTAAGTACAGCCCATTGTATTGGAGCTGCACCTCTGTATTTTGGAAGTAGTGAACCATGAACATTAATACAGCCTAGCTTTGGTATATCTAATAATTCTTTTGGTAGTATTTTTCCATATGCTACAACACAAATAACATCTGGATTAATTCTCTTTATTTCATTTATGAATTCGTCATTATTTTTTACTTTTAGTGGTTGCAATACTTTTATTCCTTTTTCTTCTGCATACTGTTTTACTGGAGATGGTATTAATTTCATTCCTCTTCCTTTGGGTTTATCAGGATTTGTAACAACCGCTTCTATTTCATATCCCGCTTCATATACTTTTTCAAGTGATTTTTCTGCAAAATCAGGTGTTCCCATAAAAACTATTCTAAGCATCTTCTATACCTCCTTTTGGACGGAGGAACACTCCTTTTTGTCCAAGTCTGATTTTTATATATTTAATCTTCTTTTGGTTCTACATATTCTAATGTACCTGGTATCATGTTGTCTATAAATAGAATACCGTCTAAATGATCCACTTCATGACAAATTGCTTGTGCAAGTAAACCTTTTGCTTTTATCTTTATTTTTTCACCTTTTTCATTTAATGCTTCTGCCACAATTTCCTCAGGTCTAATCATTTTTGCATATTGATTTGGAAAACTCAAACATCCTTCTTCTACTTCTTGTTTTCCTTTTTGCTTTATAATTTTAGGATTAACCAATTTTAATGGATCATTTCCATCATATAAATCAATTACTACAACTCTCTTTAATATTCCTACTTGAGGAGCAGCAAGACCCACCCCATTATATTTATGCATTGTTTCTAACATATCATCTAATAGTTCTCTTATTTTATCATCTACTACTTCAACTTCTCTGGATTTTTTTCTTAAGATTTCATCTCCATTTTCTCTTATTTGTCTTATTGCCACTATTTTTCCCTCCTTTATACTGTTTTTAATTAAATTTATTATATTATTTTGTTATTATATTGTGTGAAATAATTTCAACTTTAAATACACAAATTAATAAATTTCAATGTCTGTCCCCAAGACGACAACCTTGTCGCTTTAAGGCCTGTCCCTATAACGACATCATGTTGTTTGGATTTAAGTCTATTGCTATTCTAGTGTTTTTTAATTTTAATTTAAAGTATTCATCTATTGTTTCATTAATTAAATTTATTATATTATCTGAAAATTTACATTTTATAAGTATTCTCCATCTGTATTTATTTTTTATTTTATCTATTGGAGATGGTAATGCTTTATATAGTATTATACCTATATTTTCTTTTATTACTCTACTTTTTAGATATTTATGTGTTTTTTCAGCTGCTAGCATTACTTCATTTTCATTACTTGATGTAAACCCAATTAATATTATATCGCAAAATGGCGGATATTTCAATTGTTTTCTTAAAGCTATCTCTGTATTGTAGAATAAATTGTAGTCTTGTTTTTTTGCACATTCTATACTAAAGTTGTCTGGATTGTATGTTTGTATTATTACTCTTCCCTTTTCTTTTCCTCTTCCTGCTCGTCCGTGCTACTTGTGTTAATATTTGAAATGTTCTTTCATTTGCTCTAAAGTCATCTATATTTAAGCTACCATCTGCTGCAATTACTCCTACTAAAGTAACATTTGGAAAGTGATGTCCTTTTACTACCATTTGTGTTCCTATTAAAATATCTATATTCTCATTTTTAAATTTTTCTAATACTTGTTCATGTGAATTTTTCTTACTTACTGTATCTACATCCATTCTAATGGTACTTGCATTTGGAAATATTTTGTTTATTTCATATTCTAATTTTTGTGTTCCTGTTCCGAAGTATCGTATTTGATTACTTCCGCATTCTGGGCATTCTTTAACTATATTTTCTTCATATCCACAATAATGACATTTTAGTTTATTTTTATTTGAATGATATGTTAAATTAATATTACAGTTCTTGCATTTAACTGTATATCCACAATTTCTACACATTACAAATGTAGAAAAACCTCTTCTATTTAGATATAGGATTGTTTGTTTTTTTTCTTTCAGATTTTTCTCTATTTCTTCATAAAGTCTAGTGCTTATCATTGATTTATTTCCTTTGGCAAGCTCTAGTCTTAAATCAATAATATCTATATCTGGAAGTTTTGCTTCATTTGCTCTTTTGCTTAGTTCTAATAGCATTATTTCTTCATTTTTAGCTTTATAATATGTATCTATATCAGGTGTTGCACTTCCCAAAACAAGTGGAATATTTCCATTTTTACATATATATCTTGCTACTTCTTTTGCATCATATCTTGGAGACATTTCTGATTTATATGAACTATCATGTTCTTCATCAATTATTACTATTCCTAAATCTTTTACTGGAGCAAAAATAGCAGAACGTGCTCCTATTATTATTTTTGCTTTTCCTTCATTTATTTTATGCCATTGGTCATATCTTTCTCCCACTGATAATTTACTATGAAGTACTGCAATTTTTTCTTTACCAAATCTTGCAATAAATCTATTTACAGTTTGTGGTGTTAAAGATATTTCTGGTACTAGTAAAATACTAGATTTATTTTCTTTCAATGCTTTATCTATCAATTGCAAATATATCTCAGTTTTTCCGTGAGCCTGTAACACCAAATATTAAAAATTCTGAAAATAGCATATCATCCATAGAATCACTTATTGTATCAAAGGCTTCTTGTTGTTCTTTAGTAAGTTTTAATTTTTCTGTTCTTTGGATATCTTTAAATTCAAAAGGATCTCTTTCTACTTTTTTTTCTATTATTTCCAAATATCCATTTTTGCATAATGTATTTACTACTGCTCTTGAACTATCTGCAAACATTTCTATATCAGAAACTAAAGAATCCCCATTTTCTATTATGAATCTTAAAGTTCTTATTTGTTTGTCTGACTTTATTTTTCCTGTCTCTATATCAAATTCTATTTCTTCTTCATCTTTTTTTAGAGTAATAAAGTTTAAGTTTTTATCTTTTACTCTATTGATATTAGCTTTACTTGTTGTACCTGGAGGAAGCATTAATTTCAAGCAATCAGCCACATTACAAAAGTATCTTTTCGCCATCCATTTAGCAGCATTAATTTTTTCTTCATCTAAATATTTTTCTTCTATTTTTGCAATTTCTTTAACCTCATATTCTGTATATGTTTTAATATTTACAATAAATCCTTCTTCCAATTCTTTTTTTCTTCCAAATGGAATTAATACCCTTGCTCCTATAAGTTCTGTAGCTTTTTCATCATATTGGCTTGGGATTTTATAATCAAATATTCTATTCAAATTCTTTACATTACTTTGTATTATAACTTCTGCTATCATTACATATCTCCATTATATTTCATCTGATTTCAGTATATATAGTATATCAAAGATGATTGTGTTTTACAAGAATAATAATTATTGTTCCTAATTCCATTTCTTCAACTTTCCATAAAATTGATTTTTCTGTAAATTTATGGTAAAATTAATTATGCAATTAATTTTTATGCAACCGCCTTTAAATAAAGGCCAATGTAGTTAGGAGGTTCAGCAATGGGAAAGGCTACAGGAATTATAAACATTAATGGTTGGACTTTGGAAGGGGTAAGTCTTTCGAAAAAAGATGTTGAGAAAATATCTGAAGTGTTGAATTCAAAAGATTTCAACTCACATGATATTAGAAAAACTCTCTCATTCATGCTTCCAATCACGATTGACTATGAAACCCGTACTATTTATTTTTGGCAGGTTGTAGGAGTTACATTTTGTTCTTCTACCCGATTTTCACCTGTTCCTACTGAGAATACATATTTGTCAGTAGCTGCTATTCCTTTTTTAGAAAACATTTTCAAATTGAAGAATGTGTCTGATGAAGAAATGGCTGAAAAAATCAATGAAAGTTTGGGGCATGCTCAAAAAATTACAGTCAATCAAGCCGCTCATTATGTTTATTTCAATCCGTTCTAACTAGCAATAGACAATCCTATTATTTAGGATTGTCTATTTCCTTTTAGTCAAAAAGCTCGAATCTCCAAACAAAGAGCGACTATATCGCTCTGTTCTAATAATTAATAAATATATGTATTTAAAATATTTTTAAAATTCTGCTTCTTTCAAGTCATATTCATTATGTATGATTGTCATTATTATCTGTACAGTTTTTTCTAAGTTATTATTTTTTATAATATAATCATACATACCTATTTTTGATTCCTCATAATCAAATCTATTCAATCGTAATTGAATTTCTTTTAATGTAGGTTTGTCAATTCTATTCTCTAGTCTTCTCTGTAATTCTTCTTTTGGCACTCTTAAAAAGATAGTCACTATTTTTACATCATCTTTCAAAAGTTTCAAAAGATTTTCAACACCATTTACTTCTATATCTTTAACTATTATTTTTCCGTTGTTTATTTTATCATTTAATAGTTTTTTAGAAGTTCCATAATAATGTTCATGATGAACAGAATACTCATATAATTCTCCATCTTTAATCATTCTTTCAAATTCATCTGTATTTACGAAATTATATGTTACTCCTGGTATATCATTTGCTCTTGGAGCTCTATCAGTATATGAAGGCAAAGATTCTACATTTTCCATTCTTTTAATTAATTCTTTTTTTATTGTATCTTTTCCAGCTCCAGATACTCCTGATAAAAGAACTAGCATATTTTCACCTTACCTTCTGCTATTTCGTTTGCAGCAAGAGTTACAGGTGATTCTTCTTGTACGTTTGTTAATACTTCACTTCCATCTGCTATTTGTCTTGCTCTCTTTGCAGTTACAACAACTAATTCAAATCTATTGTCTACCTTTGTTAATAATTCCTTTACGGTTGGTTTTACCATCATTTTAAATCTCTCCTTTTATACTTTAATTTTTATTTTCCTCATTTAAATTTTCATTATCTTCATCTTTTTCTAATCTTCCTGCTACTGTTTCTGGTTGAATTGAAGAAAGTACAACATGGCCTGAATCCATGATAAGAACCGCTCTTGTTTTTCTACCATAAGTAGCATCTATAGCTGTACCATCATCTTTAGCTTCTTGTACAATTCTTTTTATTGGTGCTGATTCTGGACTAACTATTGCTATTATTCTGTTTGCAGAAACAATATTTCCAAAACCTATATTTATTAATTGCATAACATACCTCCATTTATTAAGATTTTATTCATCTATATTAATTATTTCTTTCATGTCATCCACGAAATATTTTTTTCTTCCTCTTATATAGACTACTATTGACTTAATTACATAATAGATTGCTAGTATATATGATATAGTTAGCACAATATTTATATAATTAGATGAAAACATCAAATTAACATATATTAAAGCAAGTGTTATTATTGCAATAATTATTGTTTCTATTCCATATAAAGCTAGTGCTCCACTATCCTTTTTATATGCTTTTTCTAGTAAAACTATAGCTAAGAATAATATACACATTGCGAAAGCTTTTAAATCTGTTTGATATACCTCTCCTTCAATATTATAAAAACCTAATATTAAAAATATAAAGTAAATCATTATAATTATTGCTACAATAACATTTTGAAAAACTGGTTTATTAATTTTCTTTAAATCTTCTTTTGGTATTGCTTTTTTTCTTTTAAAAATATTTTTTATTTCTTCAAATTTTATTAGTTTAATATGCTCTTTTTCTTCAACTAATTCTTCTTTTTTTTCTACTTTATCCTTTTCTACTTTAGTTTCATTTTCTTTTTTAGATTCTTTTTCTTTTTTTTCTGTATTTTTGGTTTTAGACTTATTTGAATCTTGAGTTTTACCATTTTTTTCTTTGTTTTGGTTATTGCTAACTTTTTTGCCTTTTACATTATTTTTATTATTAGCCTTTTGTTTTACGTCTTTTATGTTTTCTTTTGCTTCTTTATTGTTCTTTTGTTTTTGTTCCTTTTGTTTAACTTCATTATCATTTTTATTTTTTGATTCTGTATTTACTTTTTTAGTGTTATTTTGTTTGTTATTACTTTTATTAGCTCCATTATTCTTAGTAGTCTTTTTGCTGTTATTCTGTTTATTTGCCGTATTTTTCTTTTTAACAACTTCTTCTACTTTTACTTCTTGTTTTATTTCCTTTTCTTGCTTTTTTTCTTTTTCAGCATTTTTAGGCATTTTTATTTCCTCCATATCAAATTATTATTATAGTTCAAATTCATATATAATATCACCAAGCATTACTAATGAGGCTGTTTCTGTTCTTAAAATTCTTTTTCCAAGAGTTACACATTTAGCACCGGATTGTGTAAGTTCTTTTACCTCTTTTTCACTTAATCCACCTTCTGGTCCAATAACTATTCCAATATTTAATTTTTTATTCCTATCTAATTTTTGTAATTCATATTTAATTGTATTATCTTCTTCATTTTCATATGCTAATAATATAATATCATATTTTTCAATATTCTGGCAAATACTTTCTATATGTATGATGTTTTCTATTTTAGGAATAATATCTCTTTTACTTTGTTTAGCTGCTGCTTCTGCTATTCTCTGCCAACGTTCTATTTTTTTTGTTTCTGTACTCTTGTCAAATTTAACAACACATCGTTCCATTTTTATTGGATAAATATTTCTAACACCTAATTCTATCGTTTTTTGTATAATAAATTCCATTTTATCAGCTTTAGGAAGTCCTTGAAATATATCAATATTCACTTTACTTTCTGTTGTTTCTAAATTTTCATCAAGAATTTTACACTCAACAGACTCTGTAGATATGTTTATTATCTCGGCAATATAGCTCTTTGCAGTGTCTTTATTGCTAACAATTATTTTATCTAAAACACGTAATCTTAATACATTTGATATATGATTAACATCTTCCCCAATTATTTTTATATGTTTATCTAGTATTTGATTAGTTGATACAAAAAATTTGTACATTATCTCCTCCACTATGTATAATATTATACCATATTTTATGTAAGTTTCAAATGTTTTTTAAGTTTTACGTGAAATTATTTATTTCTTAATTTATATTATCACTAATTTTATCACTATTTATTAGTTATTTAAATCAATTTGATTTAACATTTTTCCTTCTTTGTTAATATATTGTATAAAAAGAAAATTAGTAAAGGATGATGCTTTGTGAAAAAATCTAGATTAGCAATAGTTGGAGCCACAGGATTAGTTGGTAGAACTGTGTTAAAAGTATTGGAGGAAAAGAATTTGCCAATTTATGAGTATGTACTTTTTGCATCTTCTAAATCGGCAGGTAAAAAAATCAAATTTATGAATAAAGAATACATAATTCAAGAGTTAAATGATTTATCTTTTGACATTGGATTTGATTATGCAATCTTTTCTGCAGGTGGCTCTACCTCAAAAAAATACGCTCCTATAGCTGCTTCTAAAGGTTGTATAGTGGTAGATAATAGTAGTGCTTTTAGAATGGATGATGATGTTCCATTAGTTGTCCCTGAAGTAAATCCCGAAGAAATTGCTAATAATCATGGAATAATTGCAAATCCAAATTGTTCTACAATTCAAGCTGTAGTTGCTTTAAAGCCATTGGATGATAAATATTGTATAAAAAGAATTGTTTATTCTACTTATCAAGCTGTATCAGGTGCAGGAAGAAATGGTGTGTTAGATTTAGAAAATGGTATAAAAAATTATATCACTAATAAATCATATATTAATAGTTCATACGAAGAGAACGACGTTATTAATAATCTTAATAACAATGATTTTTCTTATGATTTAAAGAAATTTGATTACCCTATATTTTCCAATTGTTTGCCACATATAGATGTATTTTTAGATAATGGATATACAAAAGAGGAAGAAAAAATGATTAATGAAACTAGAAAAATATTAAAAAAACCAGATTTAAAAATAACTGCAACTACTGTAAGAGTTCCTGTTTTTAATTGTCATAGTGAATCAATAAATATTGAATTTGAAAAAGATTTTGAAATAAATGATTTAGTAAAAACTTTATCAGAATTTCCTGGAATTATAGTTCAAGATGATGTTAAGGATTCTATATATCCTCTTGCAACAAAAGCTTCAGATCATGATGAAGTATTTGTTGGTAGAATTCGTAGAGATAATAGTGTAAAATCAGGTATTAATCTTTGGGTTGTAGCAGATAATATTCGTAAAGGTGCTGCAACCAATGCAGTCCAAATTGTAGAAAAAATGTTAAAGTAAACGAGTGAAACAAGGGGACACACGATTTGTTCCAAAATTGGAACAAATCGTGCGTCCCCTTGTTTCACTTCGTTATTATTTTAAGAAGCCATTTATTATTTGTTCTTCTGCTTCTTTTTCTGTAAGACCTAATGTCATAAGTTTTATTAGCTGTTCTCCTGCTATTTTGCCTATTGCAGCTTCATGTATTAAACTTGCATCAACATCGTTTGCTTCTATTTTTGGATCAGATATTACTTTAGCATTTTCCATAATTATTGCATCACATTCAACATGTCCAAAACATTTTGTGTTTCCTTTAACATTTGAAATAAATTCTTGTACTGAGTCATCTTCTGCTACAGATCTAGATGCAACATGTACGCTTGAATCTTCTCCATCTAAATTTACATCAAATATTGTTTTTGCAGTTTGCTTTCCTGTTGTCATTATTCTTTCTGAAATTACTAAACTACTTCCTTTTTTCATATTTGCATATGTTTCTCTTATAGTTGAAGATACACCTTTTATTTGCACAGATTCCATTTCCATAGAAGCATTTTCATCAAGGTTAATTATAGTTTGAGGATTTAATATTCTATCTCCTGTTCCTTCTCCTTCACCATAATGTTTCTCTATATATTTAATTTTTGCTCCTTTTGCTAAATGAAATGTATGAATTCCATCATGCTCAGATGTATCACATGTGCTATTATGAATTCCACATCCTGCAACAATTACTACATCTGCATTTTCTCCGATATAGAAATCATTATATACAACATCAGTTATTCCTCCTTGTGTAAGTATAACTGGTATATGTACACTTTCATTTTTAGTATTTGGTTTTATGATTATATCTATTCCTGGTTTATCTGTTTTAGTTACTATATCAATATTAGCAGTCGTATTCCTTTCGATTCCCTTTCCATTCTCTCTAATATTATATGCTCCCATTGGAGTCTTTTCTATATCTGCTATTTGTTTAAGTAAATCTTTTTCTATTTTATTCATACTAATTAAGCCCCCCTTCAACGCATTTTTTATTATTTTCTAATTTATGACATGGCTTAATTTTGTTAAATATTTGTGGTAAAATTTCTTCTCTTTTTCCATGTTTTTCTATTTTACCATTTGTAACTAATACAATCTCATCTGCAATATTTAGTATTCTTTCTTGATGCGAAATTATAACTATAGAACCTTTGATATCATCATGCATTTTTTCAAATACTGATATAAGATTATTAAAACTCCACAAATCAATTCCTGCTTCTGGCTCATCAAATATTGTGAGTTTTGATTTTTTAGCAGCAAGCATTGCAATTTCGATTCTTTTTAATTCCCCTCCAGAAAGTCCGCTATTTACTTCTCTATTCAAATATTCTTGAGCACATAATCCAACATCTGCTAAAACATCGCAAGCATCACACACCTTAATACTATCTCCTGCAGATATTTCTATTAAATCTCTAACTGTCAAACCTTTAAATCTAACAGGTTGTTGAAACGCAAATCCTATACCAATTTTTGCTCTTTCTGTTATTGAAAATTTAGTTATATCTTTTCCATCAAAAATTATTTTACCAGAATCCGGGTTTTCGATTCCCATAATAATTTTTGCTAGTGTTGATTTTCCTGAACCATTTGGTCCTGTAATAACAATCATTTTGTTGTTATCTATTTTTAAATTTACGTTTTTCAAAATATTTTTTCCATCTCTTGAAAAACAAATATCCTGTAATTCTAACATTTTTCCTCCTAATTTTCTTTTTTAAAGATGATATTTTATAAAAAAAATTAATTGTTTTTATTCGACAATATTTCATCCTTAATTGCTATATTTTATATTATACATTCTAGTACCTTCCGGAGTTATATAGATTTTCGGATTGTTTATATTTGGATTGTAAACATATGGCTTTAAAGCCATATCTATTTTAGCATTTTTTTTTGTATTTTACAATGCTTTCACTTTATTTTTACCACTTGCAATTCAACATTTTGTCATAGCTATTATATATTTCTGTGCATGAAAATATAGTGTGCGATTATTATTTTGTTTTAATAATCTACACACCATATTTATTTACTCTATTTTTTCTATCATGTCTCAGACCTACATATACAAGCTGAGGCGAAAGCCAACGCTTTCATCAGTATAATATGATGTACCGTTGCCTCGATAGGCCATGTAATCATAGATATAATTGTAAACGCCACCCCTACTAGTGCTAGGGTAAACATGAGCAGCATAATCAGTGTTACTAGAGTATTCTGTTGTCCATTCTCTTATATTTGACGCCATATCATTTATTTTACATACTTCATCTTGTCCTGTTCCTGTATTTGTTAAATTACTATTTATTGATTCTCCATCTTGGTTAGCATAATTTGCTTTTCCACATTCTTGTATATACACTATTGTTGTATCCCATGCATAACTATTCATTAAATCGCTTTTTACACTTTCACTATCTTTATATGTGTTTATTGCAGCCTTTGATGCTCCTAATTGAGTAATCCAGTTCCACAATGTTCCTTCTGTATATGACATACTTCCATCTGTTTCTGTCCTATAACCTGTAGATACTTTTGTTGCTGCTTTAAAGTTTTCTAGATTACTTCCAGTTGCATAACTTGCTTCATATCTTCCTATATAATATCCTCCATTTTCTTTTACACTTTCTATCCATGCTCCTAAATCATTTGCTGTTGCATTTATTCCATATATAGAATTTGGTACTCCATCTCTATGTGGTCCTGAATATTCATCATAAAGTTCTTCTATTACTTTGGAATTTTTGTAATTCTCTGGATTTTCATCTGTATATGCTGCTTGCTGTAATGTTGGAGTCCCTTGTGCATCATCTGCAAATGTATATCTTCCAAGTATTATTTCATTACTTTCTGTTCCATCATCTTTTGTAAATTTTCCTACTGGTATCCACACAAACTGACTTCCTTGTACTGCTGAATCTGTTGATGCATTTACATCTTCTATTACTACTCCTTGCTGCACTGTAAGCCCTGTATCTTTCGCTATTTTAAATCCAGCCGGAACTGTTACTT
>CAMMDS010000004.1 GCA_946495655.1 uncultured Clostridium sp. | reverse complement strand
ATTACTGAATTTTATTTGTTTTCATATTCGGTTGGTATATTTTTAAACCCACAGGAGTGGATTTAAATTTACAATTTCCAGCAGGTTGGTTAAACGCAAGAGAGATTAAATTTGCACAAGGATATACAATGCCAGCACCAAGAGACTTTGTAGGGTATGGTCCATTGACAGAACCAGAAGCTTTAGCATTATACAATTTTACTTTAATTCATAATTTTAGATTAATTTTAGCATATCATACTCAAGGTGAAGTAATTTATTGGAAGTATTCTGACTATTTGCCACCATATTCTGAAGAAATAGGGCAAAGATTTGCAGAAGCAAGTGGATATACACTTGATATAACTCCACCAGAATCAGCATTTGCGGGATATAAAGATTGGTTTATACAAGAATATAATAGACCAGGATATACTATTGAAGCCGGCCTTGGAGAAAACCCATTACCAATTTCACAATTTGAAAAAATATATAATGATAATATTGGAATATTAGTTTTAGGAGCAATACTATAAAATACTAGACCATGCAAAGTCTAGTATTTTATAATATTTTATTTAAATATATAAATTAAAAAATTTTAAAACTAAAGCAATACCGTAATAAATTGCCATAACTATCAAATATGTTTTGAATACTTTATTATCATCTTCTTCAGAGTATAATGCTTTAATTGCATAATAAACTAAAATTGCAGATATTACAGAACAAAAACTTGAAAATGATGATGTAATCTTAGATACTTCTGAACTTATAGAAGTAAATAAAGATAAAATGCTTGCTAATACTACTGGTATTTTAGCTATTGTTATTGTTGAAACAATAGTTAAATAATGTTTCTTTTTATTTTGCATGAACAAGTAAATAATTCCTGAAAGAAGTGCAACAACAATCACTGGAACTAATATAGCAATTAATACGCTGAACATACTTGAAAAAGAATCAGCAAAGTATGACATTATGTTAGAATAATAGCTATGTGAGAAAGATCTAAATATACCTATAATTGCTCCAATACATTCAGCAACTACCCATATAACGAATACAGCTATTACAATTTTTAAATATGGTTTTGAATTTTCTGTGATTTTTTTCATTTCTGAATAAGGTGTTTTAAAGATATTAGTTATAAAATTCTTTGCCTCATTTGCTTCTTTTTTAAAATTTGCATTTTTTGCTTCTTGTTTTTTCTCATTTTCAGTATTTGTTGTGTTCTGTACTTCACTTTTTATTTCTTCTTTTATTTCTTCAGTGTTGATATTTTTTTGTTCTTCCTTATTTTCTTCCATTTAAACACATCCTTTCTTTTATTCTTTATATATTAAACTACAAAAATAAGAATTTGTAAATATTATATACTAATATATATTAATTTATTGGGAATAATATTAACAAAATTAAAAAAATAAATTCTAAATATTGAAAAAATAATTATATATATATATAATTAGTGATAATTAGAAAGGAGAGGTTATATGGCAGAGAAAAATGAAATCGATTTATTAAAAGAAAAACTTTTTAATAAAAAAGAAAATGGTTGGAATACTACAGAGGATAAAGAAAGTATTTTTAATTATGCAAAAGGTTATATTAATTTTATGAATCAATCAAAAACAGAAAGGGAAATTATAAAAAGTAGTAAGCATATAGCAGATAGTAATGGATTTAAAAACATAAAAGAAGTAGAGAGTTTAAGGGCAGGAGATAAAGTTTACTATATAAACAGGGAAAAAAGTATGTATTTGGCAGTTATAGGAAAAGATAGTATAGAAGATGGAGTAAATATAATCGGTGCGCATGCTGATTCCCCAAGACTTGATTTGAAGCCAAATCCATTGTATGAAGATAATGAATTTGCATATCTTAAAACACATTACTATGGTGGGATAAAAAAATACCAATGGACAACAATTCCACTTAGTATACATGGTGTTATTGTAAAATCAAATGGAGAAAAAATCGAAATAAATATTGGAGAAAATGAAGAAGATCCAATTTTTACAATCACTGATTTATTACCACATTTAGCACAGGATCAAATGGAAAAAAAATTAAAAAACGGTATTGATGGAGAGGACTTAAATTTATTAATAGGAAGTATTCCATATGCTTCTAATGTGCTAGAAGGAGTAAAATTAAATATTTTAAATATACTAAATAAAAAATATGGAATTACAGAAAAAGATCTTTTAAGCTCAGAAATCGAATTGGTACCTGCTATGAAATGTAGAAGTATGGGATTTGATGAAAGTATGGTAGCAGGTTATGGCCAAGATGATAAAGTTTGTGTATACACAGAACTTACTGCATTGTTAGACTTAAAAGAAGTGCCAAACAGAACATCAGTATGTATTATTTCTGATAAAGAAGAAATTGGTAGTATGGGAAATACAGGAATGGAGTCTCATGTATTTGATACATTTATGGCTGAGATTTTAAATAAATTAGGAGTAAATAGACCAAATTTATTAGATAAAGTATTTACTAATTCAAAAATGTTATCAGCTGATGTTGATGCTGGATTAGACCCTATTTATGCAAATGTATCTGAAAAGAACAATGCTGCACACCTAGGAAGAGGAATAGGATTAAATAAATATACAGGTGCAAGAGGAAAATCTGGAGCATCAGATGCAAATGCTGAATTTGTGGCGGAAGTAAGAAATATATTTGAAAAAAATAATATAAAATATCAAATATCTGAACTAGGAAAAGTAGATGTTGGTGGAGGAGGTACAATCGCATATATTTTAGCAAATAAAGGAATGGATGTCATAGATTGTGGTGTACCTGTTCTTTCAATGCATTCACCATATGAAGTTACAAGTAAATTTGACATATATGAAGCATATAAAGGTTATATGGCTTTTTATAAAAATTAATCTAGATATAAAATAATGAGGCAGTTATAATTGTCTCATTATTTATTTAAAAATTTTTTGATTTTCGTCCTTTTAAAAGTTTTAAACATAGAGAAAATTATAGATGATAAATATTATATTAAAAGTGGTGAATGATAATGAGAAAATATAAAGAAAAATTCTGCAAAAAAATAAAAAAAGACTATAAATCTTAAAACTTTTGGTATTGGTGAGCCAGGAGGGATTCGAACCCCCGACCCACGCCTTAGAAGGGCGTTGCTCTATCCAGCTGAGCTACTGACCCAAATGAATTTTAAAATTTATAGTCTCTTCTTATTAATTTTTTTGTAAATGCAATAAATATAATAGCATCTTTTATGGAAAAAGTCAATAAAAAGATGGAAAAAAATAAAAAAATAGTGTATAATTCAAAATATATAAATAATAGCTGAATAAAATGTAGTAATAAAAGAAATAATAAAAAGAGGATTTTATATGGAAAATAATAAAAAATTAACTATTCATCACCTGTTTTGGTATTTTTTGATTTTTAGCGTATTTGGATTAATTATTGAAACAATCTATTGTTATATTTCATCAGGAACACTAGAAAGTAGAAAAGGACTTTTATGGGGACCATTTTGCCCAGTATATGGTGTTTGTGGAGCAGCTTTAATATATATTTTATACAAATTGAAATATAAGGGTGTTGTAAAATTATTTTTAGCAGGTTTTATATTTGGATCTATAGCAGAATATTTATTAAGCTATGGCTTAGAGGCAGTATATGGAATGAGATTTTGGAATTATGAATACTTAACATACAATCTAAATGGAAGAATAAGTCTAATATTTTCTATATATTGGGGAGTATTATCAATTATATTAATAAAGTTTGCAAAACCTTTAATTGATAAAATGGTAGATAAAATTAAACCAAATAAAATAAAAATTATAGATTTAGGAATATTCATATTCTTATTTATAGATTGTTTAGTTACTATATGGGGTATACAGACATATCAAAATAGAGTATTATATAACAAAGAATATAGAGCTGAATCAAATAATATTATTTCGCAGTTAAGGGAAAACATAGAAAACAATTATTTTACAAATGATCGAATTTCAAGAACTTTTCCAAACTTAAGGATAAAAAATGAGAATGGGGAAGAAGTGTGGATTAAGACATTGATAAATGAGGATTAACTGTAAATAAGATATAACAAATCATAAATTAAATAAAAAATCAGAAGATATGGTTAATATAATCTTCTGATTTTTATATATTTTAATATATATTTTTTTTATTTGAAAAATTATTTAATTATCTAAATATTTAAAATAATATTTAGATAATAAAACCTAAAATTCCAAATATTAAAAATAAAATTCCAGAGAATTTTTGCATCTTTTCTTCAGAAATATACTTACTTAAAAACTTTCCTGAGATAATTGCAATTGAATCACTTGCTATCATACCTAAAATTGCACCAATAATTAAAACTATTTTATAAGAAGGATATTGTATACCAAATCCAAGCGAAGCTAAAAATGTTTTATCTCCTAATTCTCCTACTAAAATAGATAAAGCAATTATAAAAGTGTAATTGATTTTTAAATTAGATATTTTCTTTATTAATCCATCTTTTTTATCATCATCAGAATGAATTTTTTCTTTTTGAGGAAGCAAAGATAAGATACCAATTAAAATAAATGAAGAATATGTAAAAGTTTTAATTATATTTTGTATATATTCATTATCTAATAGTCCTATTCTACTTCCAAATAATATAGCCATTCCATGGCTGAAAAAAGATCCTAATGCAATACCAAGAATAATATTTCTAGTTCTAACTCCACCAGAAAAAGAAAGAACAAGTAATTGAGTCTTATCGCCAAGTTCTGCAATAAAAACCATTATAAAAGATATAAAAAGAGGATATAAAAACTCCATAATAACCTCCAATAAATCAAATAACCATAATAAGTAATATATTTAAATATATTCGTGTATAAGAAAATTATGAAAAATAGACGGATTTTATAGGTTTTGATTTTATTTCTTGGGCAGAGTAACATTTCTCTAAAAAATATGAGAATATGGAATGGAATGTGATTTGAATATACAACTTTTTAAAAAATTTTATTAGGGAATCTCACGCGCATCGTGAGGGCGCTGATAAAATTTCTTTTAGAAGTTGTATAAAAATCAGCTTGACTGACATATTCGAAATATTTTTTAGAGAAATGTTACTCTGGCTCAATAATAAATGCTAAAAAATACATGAAGCCTTACAATAAATAATGGTAATAAATGTGAATTTTATGTGAAATATATTGATTATACAAAAAAATAATGCTAATATATGAACGTAAAAACATACGGAAGTAAGAGATTGGAGGAAAAAATAGTGATAGAAGTAAAAAATGTCACAAAAAAGTATGGATCTACCATAGCTGTTGATAACATTAGTTTCGATGTAAAAGATGGCGAAGTGGTAGGATTTTTAGGCCCAAATGGGGCTGGTAAAAGTACTACAATGAATATGATTACAGGATTCATTGAACCAACATCTGGTCAAATCATAATCAATGGGAATGATATTTCAAGAAGACCTAGAAAAGCTAAAAAAGACATAGGGTATATGCCTGAAAATGTTCCTCTATATTATGAATTGACTACAAAAGAATTCATAACATATATAGCTGAACTAAAAATGGTAAAAAGAAACGAAAGAAAAGAGCAAGTAGAAAAAGTAATAGCAGATGTTGGACTAGAAGAAGTAAAAAATAAATTAATAAGAAATTTATCAAGAGGTTATAAGCAAAGAGTTAGTATGGCCGGAGCTTTAATTGGAAATCCTGATGTTATTATACTAGATGAACCAACAGTAGGATTGGACCCAAAACAAATAACAGAAATAAGAAATTTAATAAAAGATTTAGGAAAAAAACATACAGTTATATTAAGCTCACACATATTATCAGAAGTAAGTCAAATTTGTGAAAGAGTAGTAATAATAAATAAAGGAAAGATAGTGGCAATAGATACTCCAGAAAATTTAGAGAAATCTGCTAGAGAGAAAAATGGTATTTCAGTAACTGTAGAAGATCTTAAAGATAATATGAAAAATCTAAAAGAAAAAATTAAAGAAATCGATAACATAGAACTTGTAAAAGACAATGAAGATGGAACCAAACAATATATTATTACAACTTCTTCAAATATAGATTTAAGAAAGAGATTATTCGAAGTATTGCCAAAAGAAGAAATAGTAATTTTTGAATTAAAGAAAACAGAAACAACATTGGAAGATGCATTTATAAAATTAATTGATACTAAAGTTGTAGAAAAAAATGAAGAACAAAAAATAGAAGAAAATAGCAAAGAAGTAAAAAATGATAAAAAGGAGGAGAAAAAATAATGTGGACAATATTTAAAAAAGAATTAAAGACATATTTTCTATCTCCAATAGGATATATTGCAATTGGAATTTTCATGCTATTGTATAGTATATTTTTCTATATAACAACAATTACTTATGGATCGGTTTTTATGGGAGATTTATATTATGCAACTGCTAGATATGGATTATTACTAATTGTACCATTACTTACAATGAGAATGTTTGCAGAAGAGAGAAAAAATGGAACAGAACAATTATTACTTACATCACCAAGAAGTGTAACATCAATTGTACTAGGAAAATTTTTTGCTGCAGTTGCAGTAATTCTAATTACAATGATATTTTCAATAGTTTATGCAGTAATAATAAGCTTTTTTGGAAATGTAAATATACCAACATTAATTGTAACTATGCTAGGATTTCTATTAGTTGCAATGGCAGCTACTTCTATAGGAATGCTTGCTTCTAGTATTACAGAAAATCAAATAATAGCCGCAATAATTACAATCGTGGTATTGGTTGCACCCTGGTTTTTAGTAGATATAAGTGAAATATTCTCAAGTATAGATTTAATAGATAAATTTATGAAATTCCCAAATGGCTTAATTTCAGTAGCAGATTTAGTAAGTTTAGTTTCAATTACAGTAATGTGTATCTTGATTACAATAATTGTAATTAAGAGAAGAAAAACAGTAAAGTAGAAAAGGGGTGAAATTGGTGAAAAAAGAAAATAAAAAAGAAGAGAAGATTAATAAAGAAAACAAAGATTTAATAGTAAAAAAGGAGAAAAAACAAAAAACAGGAACAGGTAAATGGTTAAAACAAACGTCTTTAACAGTTTTATTGATTTTAATTATTGTTGCAGTTTGTATAGGAATAAATATTCTAGTTGAGAATGAAAACTTAACAGATTTTGATTTTACAGAAGATAAAATATATAGTTTATCAGAACAATCAAAAGATATAGCAGAATCAATAGATGAAGATGTAGAAATCATATTAGTTAATATGTCTGAATCTCAAGAAGATTATGCAAATAAATATAATAGTGTAAATGATAAAATAAAAGTAGAAGTTGTAAATGATGTTACATCTAGACCAGATTTAACAGATGAATATGGATTAACATCAGATAGCTATGCAATAATTGTAAAAAGTGGAGATAAATCTAAAGTACTTTCTAGTTATGATTTATATACCATAGATTATACAACATATCAACAAAAGGATATAACAGAAGAGGCATTAACAAATGCGATAATAGATGTAACAACTGAAGAAAAACCAGTAATATATAATTTAACAGGACATAACAAATATTCATCAGATTATTATTACTATTTCATACAAGATCTACAAGATGAAGCTTATGAGTTTAATGATTTAGATTTATTGACAGCAGGAGAAATTCCAGAAGATGCTGCAGTATTAATGATAACAACTCTATCAGAAGATATAACAGAAGCGGAAAGAGATGCGATATTAGATTATATTCAAGCTGGAGGAAAGATTATATTATTCTCTGATCCAAATACAACAGGAAAAGAAATGCCAAATTTCCAAGATATATTAGATGAATATGGGGTAAGCATTTCAGAGGGAGTAATGTTAGAACAAGATAGTAGCAAAATGCTTTATGGAACACCATCTGCAATATTAGTTACTGTAAGTCCATATACTAGCGTAACTCAAGAAACTAATATGAATATGAATGCATGTTTTATGACAACAGGTAGAATAGATGTGGCAGATAGTGCAGAATTAGAAGAACTAGGAGTAGAAATAGAAACATTAGCAACTACAAGTACAGAATCTTTTTATAGAACAGATTATTCACTAGAATCTAATTCAAAAACAGAGGATGATGAAGATTCACCAAGTGCTACAGTAGGAGCATTAGTAAAAAAGACAATAGATGAAGAAACTACATCAGAATTAATTGTTTATTCAAATAATATATTTATAACAAACCTAAGAATAGCAATTAGCCAAGAATATTTTAGTTATGCTCTAGATTTTTATAACAATGAAGATTTAGCAATGAATTCTATTGCATATTTAACAGAAAGAGACAACATGATTACAATAAGAAAAGATGCTGAAGTTTCAACATATACAGTAACTCAAGAACAAAATACTATAATTCTTTCAATAATATTTGCGATACCTGCAATAATCATTATAATTGGAATTATAGTGTGGGTAGTTAGAAGAAGAAAAAGGTAATAAAAAATGAACCTCCTCATAAATATTATGAGGGGGTTTTATTATTGAAAAATAGTATAAAAGCAATTTTTGTTATTATAGGGACAATAATTGGAGCTGGATTTGCTTCAGGACAAGAAATATATAGCTTTTTTAATGTATATAAAGAAAATGGAATTATAGGAATAATCATCTCAAGTATTTTAATTGGATTGATAATATATATAGTATTAAAAAAATCAAGTGATTTAAATATTAAATCATATAATGAACTATTAGAACAAAGTAAAATTTCAGATAGAATAAAGATTATTTTAAAAGTAATTATTAATATATTCTTATTAATGTCATTTTATATCATGGTAGCTGGATTTAGCGCATATTTTAAACAAGAATTAAATATACCAAATATTATTACAGCAAGTATTATATCCCTTATTTGCTACATAACATTTATGAAAAATATAGAGGGAATAGCAAATATAAATACAATAATTATTCCTGTATTAATATTAATAATATTAGGCTTAGGATTAAAAAGCGATTTGCCAGGAACTATAGATAATATTGATATAACAAACATAAAATTATCAGGGAATTGGTTATTGAGGGCAATAGAATATGCAAGTTATAACAGTATATTGCTAATTCCAATGTTAATTAGTTTAAAAAAATATACTATAAAAAATGAGAAAAAGGTAAGTATAGTATCAACAATAATTTTCTTCATTTTATCAATAATAATATATTTTATTATGTTTAATATAAATGGCTTAGAAAATATAGAAATACCATTAGTATATATTGCAAATCAACATGGTAAAACCTATAGTATAATTTATAGCGTGGTTATTATTGTTGCTATATATACAACTATGATTTCTGCAGGTTATGGGTTTTTGAATAATTGTACGAAAAAGCAAAATAATTTTAAAATATTAGCTGCATTTATTTGTATTTTTGCAATATTTATATCAAACTTAAGCTTTTCAAAATTAGTAAATCTTACTTACCCAGTATTCGGAATACTAGGTTTTGCTCAACTTATATACATATTAAAATAATTTTCTAGTAAGTAAGTATTGTTAATATTAAAAAAGTATATTAAAATATACTAAGTATTATGGATTTAATTGGTATAAAAGAGGGACAAATATGGAAGAATTATTATTTAAAAATAGAACCGAATTATCAAAACAAAACTATATGATATTATTAAAATTTCATGAGCAAAGAAACAATTGGAAATATTGGGCATATACAGCATTTTTCTCTATTGTATTTTTATCATATATGATAATTCAAATAATAAATCATTCATTTATAATAGCAGTATTAATTTTTATTTTTCTATTGCTATTTCTAGGGTATAGATTTTTATATCCAGCATATAAAGTAAAAAAAGAATTAAATAAAGAAAAAATAAAAAACAATATGGAAAACTGTTATTTGTTTTATAATAAATATTTTGAAATAACTAACGAGAATGAAGATTACAAACTAAGATATCACAAAATATATAAAATTTATGAAAATAGAAATTTCTTTTATTTGTATCTTAGTAAAGAAGATGTGCTTATTTTAAACAAATCTGGATTTGAAATAGGAAATGCATTAGAATTTAAAAAATTTTTAAAAAACAAATTAAAATTCAAATATAAACAAGCTTATTAAAAATTTATTAAAGTATTGAAAAAAGGAAGAAAAACTGATATAAATAGTACAAGCAAAGGAGGAATAATTTTGAAAGATATAAAAAACATTTATGCAAATATCGAAGAAAGAGACAATAAAAAAACGAAAAAAAGTATTAATAAAAAGAAAATGATAATAGCTATATCGATTGGAATTATTCTTGTAGTAGTAGCAATTACAATGCTTTTATATTATTCAAGTAGAGATGTAAGAAAATTTTTAGATCAATACTTTTTTAGAAAAAATATAACACAGGAAAAGTTGGATTCAATAGAACTTAATTATGATTCAAATATTAATGTGTTTGCATACGATAAAAAGATATGTATACTTGCAGAAAATAAGCTAATGCAATATAATTCGTCTGGCAAATTAGAAAATGAAATAGAGCTAGAAATAAATAACCCTGTTTATAATATAAATAATAAATATATAGCAATTAGCGAAAAAAACGGATCAAAATTAAACTTGATATCAGGTTCGGAAATTCTATGGACTAAAGATGTTGATGGCAATATATCAAAAATAAATGTAAATAATAATGGGTATGTAAGTGTAATATTAACAGGAACAGCATATAAATCAGTAATTGCAACATTTGATAATAAAGGTAATGAATTATTTAAAAGATATTTGGCCACAACTACAGTAGTAGATACTACAATATCAAATGATAACAAATATTTAGCATTTGCAGAAGTTAATACTAGTGGAACAACAATTCAATCAAATATAAAAATAGTATCAATAGAAGAACCATCTGAATCTGTTATATATACATATAAAGCAGATAATAATAAATTAATTACAAATATGAAATATGATGATAATAATCAAATAATATGTATGTTTGATAATGAAATAACATCAATACAAAATGAAAATAATACAGTTTTGATGTCTTTAAGAGAGAATGGTAAAAACATAAATTTCTCTAACATTAATTTAAACAATTACATATATAGAGCAATTGAAGAGAATGATGGAATTTTTAATACAAACACAGTCATAGAAATAAAAGGCACTACAAACGATAAAAACGTAGTTTATACCGTAGAAGGAGCTGCAAAAGATATTTACAGTTTTAATAATGTAATTGCAATAAGTTTAGGACAAGAAATAGAATTTATAAACACCAGTGGATGGTTATTAAAAAGATATAGCTCATTGCAAGAGGTACAGAATGTTGTATTAGGAAATGGTATTGCAGGAATAGTGTATCAGGACAAAGTTGACATAGTTAATTTATAAACAACAAAATGGTTAAAATTAAAATTAGTTATAAATAGAGGAGGTGGAAGAATGGCACTTGTAGTAGATATAGTTATTTTAGCAGTAATAGTTTTATGTATAATAATTGGATACATAAGAGGGTTAACAGGATCTTTAATAAAAATAGTATCGTTTGTTTTAGCATTAATTATTGCATTTGTACTATTTGTTCCAATATCTAACCTTATAATAGATAACACACAAATAGATGAAAATATAGAAGAATCCATAAGAAATGCAATAATAAAAGAAGACCAAAACGAAAGCGAAAATATACCAGAAACAATTACTGATTATATTGGTCAAAAAGTGGAAGAAGCTTCAGATGATGCTAAAGAAGCAGTAGTAGATAGTACTTCAAGAGATGTAGCATTAACAATAGTTAAAGCAGCTACTTGGATTATATTATTTATAGTTGCTAGAATTTTACTAATTTTCTTAAGATTCATAACATCATTGATTACAAAGTTACCAGTAATAAAACAATTTGATAAACTTGGTGGAGTTATATATGGTATATTAGAGGGACTAATTATAGTGTATGTAGTATTAGCAATTATTTCATTTATATCACCTATGATAAATGGAACTTTAGCAAATGCTATAGACGAATCATTTGTTGGAAGTATGATGTATAACAATAACTTATTATTAAAGATAATATTTTAGATAACAAGTATAGAAATTAAGGTCGCTTAAATGGTGGCCTTTTTTCTGTAAAAAAATATAAAAATATGACATAAAATGTTGCTATTAAAGAAAAAGTTTAGTATAATGATAAACATATTATCGAAATAGGAGTGAATGACTTTGAAAAAAGAATCCAAAGAAGAAAAAGAAAATAAAAAGGGAAAAAAGAAAAAGCATGTTTTCTTAAAAGTAGTTTTAGTACTATTATTTATTATAATAATAGCAGGAGTGGTATTTGCTGTTAAAGTTCATCAAAATGGAGGAGGACTACAAGGAGTATTAAAAACTAGTCTAGGACATGACAGCGAAACAGTAAAACAATTGGATAAGATTTATTGTCTTATATTAGGACAAAGTGAAAACTTAACAGACACAATAATGCTTGCATCATATGATCCAAAAACACAAGAAGCAGCATTACTATCTATTCCAAGAGATACATTTATAGGAGAAAATAAAGATTATGCTTCAGCATATGATAAGATTAATGCTGTTTATCAATTTGGTGTAGATGGTTTACTAGAAGATGTTAGAAATTTAACAGGAATAAATGTGCAATATTATTTAAAAGTAGATACTGAAGCACTAAAAGTATTGGTAGACGAAATAGGGGGAGTATATTTTGATGTACCAATAGATATGCATTATACAGACAGAAGACAAGGGTTATATATAGACTTAAAAGCAGGATATCAATTGTTAGATGGAGATAAAGCTGAACAAGTAGTTAGATTTAGACATAATTCAGACGGCACTACATATCCTTCTGAATATGGTGGAGAAGACATAGGAAGAATGAGAACCCAAAGAGAATTTCTAACAGCATTATTAGAGCAAACAATAGAAAATATGGACGTTAATACTATTTTGGGATTTTTAGACATTGCAGAAAAGTATGTAGAAACAAATTTGAATTTTGATGCAATTAAAGATTATGTACCATATATAATTGATTTTAATATAGATGATTTAAAAACAGATACATTACCAGGAATTGCAGAACAATCATCAGGAACAGGAACTTGGATTTATACTCCATATGAAGATGAAATAGAAGAAACGATAAATGAATTGTTTTTTGGAGTTGTTCCAGAAGAAAATATAGACGCAAACACAATAGATGGAAATACTGTTTCAAGTGATGAAATAAATAATACAAAAAATGCAAATATAGAGATATTAAATGGTAGTGGAAGCTCTAGCAAATTAAGTGAAGTAATATCAAAGCTTGAAGCAGAAGGTTTTGAAGTTACACAAACAGGAAACACTTCAACAACTAATAATACAACTATTATAGATAGAGGCAGTATATCTGAAACAGAGTTATCACAAATAAAAGAAATATTACATATAAACAGTGTTACATCAGGTAATTCAGATACAAGTACAAAAACTACAATAATAATAGGTACAGACTATGTAATGTAGCATGAAAAAAATTTCACAGTAAGTTATATACTTACTGTGAAAAAATTATAAATAATCGATAATTTGGTTAAATTTATATCTTCCGCCTTTTTTAGATTTTACTCTTTTATGTTTTTGAGTTCTTTTATTGTTTGAATATGATTGTGATTTTCCTTTCCCCCTAGGTTTATTTATTCTTTTTAAAATTACAACTAATAAATATAAAATTAAAAATATAAGTAATGCTCTAAATATTATTGTTTCTAAATTAGATGCTTCAACAGATTTTTCAGCAATAAGATCAGTAGAAAATGTTTCTCCATCAATCTCATAAGAGATTTTACCTATTACAGCATCTTGAGCTATTGGCGCAGATAAATCTTTATTCAATTCTATTTTTGGTTCCAAATCATCAGGATTAATATCATTTTTTAAAAGAACTTTTATATCATTTTTTGCGATAACATTCAATGATTTAGTTTCATTAGTTGCTCCAGCAATTTCTATATTATCAATAATTTCACGAGTTGATACTAGTTTTTGATATGAATAATTGTCAAATCCATAGTTAAATAATTTTATACAATCTTCATATCTATCTTTAATAGAATCACTACCAAGTACTACTACTAAAAGCTTTACATTATTCTTTTCGGCCGTAGTAACTATGCAATATCCAGATTTATCAGTATAACCAGTTTTAAGACCTGTTGCATATTGATAATAATATTCATCGTTTTTAGTAATCAATCCGTTAGTAGCATTAAAAATTCTATCTTCTTTATTATACTTATTAGTTTTAGGTAATGTATATTGGCTTACCTTAGCTATTCTCATTATATCACCAAATTTCATTGCATATTTTCCAATAAGAGCTAAATCATATGCAGTAGAATAATGATTTTCAATGTGAACTCCATTAGGGTTAATGAAATGTGTATTTAAACAACCTAATTCTTCAGCTTTTGCATTCATCATATCAGCAAACTTTTCAACAGAACCGGCTATATGCTCTGCAATAACTATAGCTGCATCATTAGCAGAAGGAATGAGCAAAACATTAAGAAGTTGCTCTATTGTAAGTTCTTCCCCTTCTTGTAGATTTGCATGTGAATATCCTACTGGAATAGAATAAATAGCATTATGACTAACTGTAGCTACATCATCTAATTTACAATTTTCCATGGCTAGGATAGCAGTCATAAGTTTAGTAGTGCTTGCAGGATATCTTTGTTCAAATGCATTCTTAGAATATAAAATTTTACCAGTTTCAGGATCCATTAATAAAACAGAAGGTGAATTAGTTGTTATATTATCAGGATTATAATCATTCGTATTTATATCTGCAGCCAATATGGTATTTATTGGCAGTAAAAACATAATAAAAATAATAGTAAAAACTACTATTGATTTAAGTTGTTTCATATGACACCCCATTTCTGTATAAAAAAACAACTTCAAATTAAAAATATATATTACTATATATTAAATAAAAAAAAAATTCAATATATTTGGTGAATAAAATAAAAAAACTTTTTGTTTTATTCAGGTATTTAAAGAATTAAGTAATAAAGGAAGGTGAAATTTATGCAAATAGATAATAAAAAGAAATTAATAATATTAATAATTTTAATAATAGGAATTATTATAGCTTTTATAATTTATACAATAAGTACAAATACATATAACGAAATATCTTTAGATAGTTTAGTTTCAGATAATGAAAATATAGCAGAAAACATAAATAATGAAATTAATAAACAATCAGAAAATCAGTTAGTAAATGAAATAGATGAAACAGAAGAAATAATTGTTCATATAGCGGGAGAAGTGAAAAAAGAGGGAATAGTATACTTGAAACAAGGCTCTAGAATCATTGATGCAATAAAAGAAGCCGGAGGAGAAACGAAAGAAGCGGATTTATCCCAAATAAATTTGGCATATGAACTTCAAGATGGACAAAAAGTATATATACCAAATAAAAATGAGAAAATTACTGAGTATATTACAGTATCAAGTGGGAATAATGTAATTGTAGAAGAGAATAAGAATTCAGAATCAACTGAAGGAAAGGAGAATAAAGTGAATATAAATACTGCAAATCAAAGTGAATTAGATAGTTTACCGGGTATAGGGCCATCAATTGCTCAGAGAATTATAGAGTATAGGGAAGAAAATGGTAACTTTCAGAAAATCGAAGATTTACAAAATGTAAAAGGTATTGGTGATGCAAAATTTTCAGATATAAAAGATAATGTAACAGTTTAACAAATTGGTCTGTACAAAAAATGAAAAAGAAGGTATAATTTATATGGTTAAAAAATTAATTATATATAAATAAACTAGGAGGTAATGATAATGAAAAATGAATTAATAGTAAAAAAATGTAATCATTGCGGAGCAATAGTAAAAGTTATTAATGATTGTAATTGCAATGGATGCGGAATAGTATGTTGTGATGAACCTATGCAAGTAATGGTTCCAAATTCTGTAGATGCAGCTATAGAAAAGCATGTACCAACATATGAAGTAATAGAAGATGAAATAGTTGTTAAAGTAAATCATGTAATGGAAAAAGAACATTATATTGAATGGATTTCTTTAATAAAAGAAAATAGAGAATATACTGTAAACTTATATCCAGAACAAAATGCTGAATGTAGATTTCCATATATAAAAGGTGCTACACTTTATGCATATTGCAATAAACATGGTTTATGGAAAGCGGATGTTGAATAAAAAAGTTATCTAACCTAAAATACTAACCTCTGAAAATGAGAGCAACTAAATGTTGCTCTCATACTTATATTTAATATATATTTATTTTTGTAATTAATTAAAATAAAACGGGAAATATTTATTGTATTATTCTTTTAAATTCATTTAAAATGTATACAAGGAAATAGATATATAAAGCATCTGCAAAAATCATTAGAATAATAGATTTGATTGCTAAAGAATTAGTTAAATTTTTAGCATTGTTTTCAACAAATTCATAATTAGAATCTGATAAAAAAGCACGTTCTATTTTAGTTATATTGTCTCTATAATATATATTCACATTGTAATCATCGGGAAAACCTTGCCTAATTTCAATCCTATATACGTAATAATCATTATCCAATTCATCTTGTAAAAATTGTCTAACAGCCGAATTAGAAAATTGACTTATATATGAGTTCACTTTTATTTCATACTGATTTGTTAGTGGAAACAAACGAAAACCACTAATTAATAATAATAAAATGATGAAAGATAAAATAATAGTTTTTATTATTTTATTTCTTTTTTTACCAGTATATTTAGTATACTTAAAAATAAAAAGAATACATATTAGAAGACTCATTATTAAATATGGTATTATCAAAATAAATATAGAGATTAATACAGGAAAGAATAGGGAAGAGATGCTACTAGTAATTAGATAGAAAGTAGAATAGACATTTAGATCTATTAATATATTAGCAAATTCAGTGGAATTCATAATAGATGTAGTACATAGCAAAATAAAGTATGAAATTGCTATTATTGCTAGTATTCCTAATACTAGTATGGAAACATAAGTAAATTTATCTAATTTTTTCATAGTTACCATTGTAATACTCCTTTTTAAATATAATTAATATATATTAACTAAAAAGAAGTATAATACAAATATTATTAAATGTCAATATATTTTTATCGAAAATCAATAAAAGGTGTTTATTTCTCAAAAAAGAGTCGTAATTCTCTACGACTCTAATAAAAAGAAAAACTTTTTAGAATTACACATCAATCTTATTGATATTATTTATGATATTATAAAATTGATTATTAAATAAATTACTTTCTATTAAATTATGGTTACTTTTTTTTATTATTATAATTTGTAATATCAATAAATTGGTATTCTCCAATTTTTCTACTTTGTATTTTATCTATAGCAACATCAGAATTATCTACTCCTATCCAATTTCTTCCTAATTTATTAGCACATTCAAGTGTAGTTCCACTACCTGCAAAACAATCAAGAATAATACTATTTTCATTTGATGATTGCAAGATTATTCTTTTTAACATTTCAATATTTTTCTGTGTAGGATATATTGGATTTTGTGGATCTTTGAATTTCCAAATATCTTGTATTCTTTTTCCTTCATGCTGATCTGCATATTTTTTTATTCTAGGGTTTCCAGTTGATGACCATTCTATATCTCCTTGAGAGTCTAGCTTATCAAATTCTGTTGGATCAGTTCTCCAATGCCTACCTTTGGGTACAGGAATATTTCTCCAAGGTTGTCCTGTAATTCCGTTCTTTGTTTCTCCTGGAGCATGTAAAGGAATTGTTGTATATCTTCTACCGTTTTCATCTACTTTTTTAAATTTTTCATTTATTTCATCATCTTCTAAAGGTATTCTTAAATCATTCCATATATTGGTTTTGCTGTTTTTAGAATAAAATAATATCAAATCTTTTTCATTACCATATGCTTTTCTATAAAAATTTTTAGGATTAGATTTTATTCGTGTAATATCATTTTTAAAATTTTCTTCTCCGAAAATTTCATCCGTAATAATTTTTACATAATGTCCTATTTTATAATCTATATGCAAATACAAAGAACCTTTCTCAGATAATAATTCTCTGATTAACACTAAACGTTCTCTTAAAAATTCTAAATATTCTTCTTTACTCATTTTATCTGAATATGCCAATGTAGAATTTTTATTTGAACTAATTGAATTTGCTCTCGTATCAGAAACATAAAAATCGTTTAGTGTATTAAATGGTGGATCTATATATACTAGATCGATTTTGTTTTTGTAGTCTTTTAATAGAAATGATAGAGCAGAGAAATTATCTCCTTTAAATAATAATGAATTATTATCCAAATTAATATTATATTTTACTTTAGCTGCATTTTTTAATATTTGGGTTTGGCTTTTTTTGTTTTTATAATATAATTCCATTTCTTTCTCTCTTTCACTATATAGAATACAAAAATTCTCTTAATACTAAAGCAGATAATATAATTTGGTCTGGATGATTCTGCAAATATCTATACATTTTTTTCTTCCCTTGAATATATAATACACCATCCATAATTGCTATTGGTATAATCTCATTAGCTACTTTCTTACCTTCAAATGAGTTTTGCATAGTGCTAACGGCATCATTAAATTGTGCATTTTGATGTCCACCAAAATCTGTTAAGAATTTTGCTTCTGCAATTACATATTTATTATTAAATTTTGCAATAAAATCAATTCCTTTTTCTCTAGTAAATCCTAAGTATTTTGCTGCAAATTTTTCCATTTCAATATCTGAAGAATTAAAGATACAATTCCCATCATAATTTAAAAATTCTTCACTATTTTTTATAACTGGTGCACCTAATGTTCCTTTATCAATCCATTTTTTAAACATAGGACCTATTTGTCTGTTTGTTTCTTTTGGTGCAGTACATTTTTCCATTATCTCATCTATACCCATTTGATATAGAATTTCAGCGATTCTGTTAACTGTTTGAGGATTACGACTTATCGCTTCTTTATCCTTTTTTAAGTATGCAACAAAAGAATCTTTTATTGGAAACAATTTAAGTTTTAGTAGGCTTACAATCAATTTTTCATCATCTTTATTATCAAAAGCTTCTCTTATATCTTTTTCATTTTCTTTAGAAAGTTCTCTCTTTGGATTTTGTGTTATTGGATATACTTTATATAGTTCATCTAAATAATTTTTTTGTTGTGCCAATTCTGCACTGATTTTTGTCCATGCATTCATAATTACTCCTCCGTTTATATTTATATATATTTTTTTGTTTTATATAATTTTCCTATAACATTTTATATCATATATTATCATTAATCTCAATAGTTATATATTATTTTGTAATATGTAGGGGATTAATAAATAAAGATAAGATAATTTATAGAAATATGCTATTGATTACAAAAGCAATTATTTGCTATGTTCAAATATTTTTTGAAAATAGGAAAGTAGGGGGGAAGAAACAGATTTATGACCTTCGGGTTATGAGCGAGACCTGACCACTTTTTGTAAGTTTGTGAAAATTAGAGTTTTTGTTGGTATTTCAGTATTTACAAGAGTTTTTATTTAAAGAACATTTGTGCATTTTTAGGGCATTTTTTGAGAAGATTTTACCCAATTTTTACCCAATAAGTGTAGTACGTTTGTTCTAGTATTTTAGGCTCTTGTAAAGGATAATTTTATTAATAAAAATTTTAATTTTTGGAGGATTTATATTATGAATAATTATAGAGAAGTTAATGATGATATTTTAAGAGATTGGTTAAGTTTTAGAGAGGAAACTGTTTTAGGTAGACTTACTGATGAAGATAGAAAACATTATATTTATTTTGATGAGATTGCTGAAAATATTTTAAAGAATGTTCCTAAACAGAATCAAAAGCATGTAAAAAATCAATTAGATAGACTTGATAAGAATTTTATGGATTATATTTGTTATTGGAATGAGAAGTATTATAGAAATGGATTTTGTGATGGAGTTGAATTAATTATTGGTTGTATTGATAAATAATTAAAATTAATCCAAAGTTTTTTCAAAATTTAGAAAAAACTTTGGATTTTTATGTACTTTTTTCAAATTGTTGAAAATTTAAATGTCAAATTTTTTATTCTGCTATTTATAATTTATACATAAATAAATGATTGAGGTGCTGTCTTAATTCCATAACTAGATAATTCTTTAGGCTTATTATATTTTTTTATATCTGTTAATTTATATGCTACAGCTTTAGTTCTATCTTTAAAATATTTATGATAAAATTCTAAATCTATTCCCGAATATTTTTTAGTTTCCTCCCATATCATATCTGGTGAATCTACTAAAATTTTCTCAATTTTTGCTTCTCCTACTACTTTCATAATTGGTGCAGTGGAATATATTATTATTTTATCTATATCTTGTCTGCATTTTATTTTTCTATATTCATATCTTTTACTACCATTAAAAATATTTTCTACATGTTCTGGATTTATTGAAATTAACATATTACACATAACTTATTTACTCTCACTTTCTAATTCTTGAATTTTATTTTTCCAATAACTATTATCTACCTGTTTATCCTTAGCTATTCTAATAAAATTTCTTAAATATTCATTTTTCATAATATATTCTGCTATGTCGACTGAAACTTTATATTTATTTGGACTCTCTTTAGCTACCAAATCATAGAACGTATTTTTTTCTTCTTTTTTTAAATCAAATACTTTTATTAATTTATCTAATTTATCCTTAGATGGAAATCTATTTCCTTTTTCTATATCCAATAGATAAGCTGATGTAATTTCTATTTCATCTCCTAGTTCTTTTAAAGTCCTTTTTCCTCTATATTCCTTCACCAATTCTCCAAATTTCTTACTCATTTTTTCTCCTTTTAACAAATATGCTTATAAGCATATTTGTTAATATTATATATAATAATTATTAACTTGTAAATACTTTCACAAAAAAAATACACTGTTTTAAGTGTATTTTTTAGCATATTTCAAACATATTTTGTGTTTGGCTTTGTTCAATTATTTTTTCCAAATCTTCCTTTTCTATACTTATTGGTGCTTGAATATATCCGTTTACAATTCCATTGTTATACAAAAACTCATAAGTTATTGGATTTTTGAATGTAATATAATGCTTAAACATTATAACTAAACTATCTAATCGTGCAACTTGCTTTAATTCTTCTTCATCATAAGCTGTTCTTTTTCTAACTATATTAAATATTTCTTCTTGAGATTCGAATTCATTCCAAGTTGTTTCTACTATTCCTAATGTAGTTATTGCTTTTTTATCATGAGATGCATAAAACAGTATAATATCTCCAGATTTTATCTTTTTTCTATTGGCATTAGAGATAAAAGCTTTTTTTATTGCATTAGCAGATGTATTTTTTCCTTGTGTATCATCAATGCTTATTTGATATTCTCTTTCAGCATCTTCAAACAACAATTTATGATATTTGGGTATAACGGGAAAAATAAAAATTCTTTGATCCTTTAGTTGAACATATGGGTATTGACTTTTATCTTTCATATTTTTAACATATATAGCTTCTTTTTCTTCCGTATCATCACTTTTCGTAGTATTTTTATATGTAAATAATTCAAAACCATATTGCTTTAATAAATATATTAATGACTCTTGTTTTTCAAAAGTAGTTACATATATTTCATCTACATTCTTTTGTATAGCTTCATTCACCATTATTTTTATAAAGCATTCTCCTATTTTCTTTCCTGTATCAGCCACTTTAAAAGTAGATACTTTTATTCTTTTAGCAGGACTAAAGGGTTTCTCAAAGCCTGAATAATCTTCGTTTTCATCCTCTTCTTTTAACATTAGGAATGATGTAATTTTATTATCTCTTGTCTTCGTAACATATGCCATTTCGCCATTTCTTTGCTTTTTAATAAACCATTTATCGAAACCTTTATAATCAAATCTTAATGTGGTAAAAAAATCGTCATTCAAATTCATGTTATATAAAAATTCTTTTTTTATAAATACAGGTGTTTCAATAACTACTTTTTCTTCTTGTTTGAATTTCTCTATTGCTTCATCAATTGATAAAACTCTGTCTTTTATATTTATTAACTCTGCTTTTTTTAAAAGATGTTTATCATTTGTAACAAAATAACTAACACAATTTCTTGCTACAGCATATAACATTTCATTATCTATGATGTCATTTTCATTTTTGCATCCAACACATTTGTTAAACTCCTCCGTTGCTTTTGGTGGATTATCTATAATCTTATATACTTCTAATTTTGAAATAAATATATCTTTTCTATTTTGATCTTTTATTTTCCTTGCTTCTTCAAATGTTTTTGGATGTATTGCTATTATATATTTATCAGAATCATATAATATTTTAGTTAATTTTGAGATTTTTTCATCTAATATATGATCGTCTAAAAGATATATCATCATATTTGTATCTAATAATACTTTTTCCTTCATATTTACCCCTTTTTAATTTTTATTTGTATTCCTACAACTCCATATTTTTCTTCTTGATTCTTTGTGTAAAACATATACAAATCTTTTAAAAATTTTTCTTCTGATTCACTTTTATCAGAATATTCACTAACATCTAGATTTCTAATTAATTCTTTAAAGTTTCTCTTTACTATTAAATTAACTATTTGAGTGTTTATTTCTTCTTTTAACTCTGGTTCTTTTTGAAATATAATTGTGTCTCCCACTTTCATACTTTTTCTTTTTTCATCATTAAGTCTAACTTCTACTCTTTTAGTTCCGTTTTTTACATATTCAAAATATTTTGGATTTAATTTCATTATATACTTCATACTATTTTCTCTCTTTCGAATTAATATTTTAAATAATATCTAATCATTTCAATATATTGATCTTGTGCATTTAAGCAAGTATCTATTAAATAACCTTTTTCATCTTTATATTCTTTTAACCCTCTATAGTAAAATAATTTATTCTTATCTAATATAATAAATGGAATAATATTATTTTTTAAGCATTCCTTAAACATTATAATTCTACCTATTCTACCATTTCCATCTTGAAATGGATGAATACATTCAAATCTATAATGAAATTCTATTATATCTTCTATTTTTATCTTTCCTAATGAATTATACCATTGCAGTAGTTTTACCATGTCTTTTTGTACATTTTTAGGTAATGATGTTTTCATATTTCCAACTTCATTTGCTAACTTTTTATAGTTGCCAACATTAAACCAGTCTTTTCTACCATCTGATGTTCCCTCTTTCAATATTTTATGAAATTCTTTAATCATTTCTTCTGTTAGCTCTTCATCTGCTACATCCAGCATATAATCAACTAATCCAAAATGATTGACAGTTTCAATAATATCATCTAAATTTGTAATTGATTCTTTTTCTGTCAATAACGTATTGGTTTCATAAATGTATCTTGTTTGGTCTTCTGTTAATTTGTTTCCCTCAATGTGGTTTGTATTATATGCAAAAATTATCTGTGTATTGTGATACAAATTTCCTCTTAGTTTCATTTCTTTTTGTTCTCTTAAAACTTTTAATACATTTATCTTAGAAACATCAAATTCATCTTCTTTTAATAATTCATCAACTGAAACTCCAAACAATTCAGCTAATTTTTTTAATGATTCAATATTAGGCTCTAAAGTTCCAGCCTCGTATTTAGATATTGTAGCTGGCTTTACTCCTAATACCTCTGCAATCTCTAATTGAGTCAATTTTTTTTCATCTCTATATTTTTTTATTTTTTTCCCTAACATAATAAAAACTCTCCTTTTTAGTTATAATACTATTATATCATATTGTTTCTAAAAAAGAAAGTTTTTATTAATATCTTGTAGTAGTTTTCCATAATTGAATATTTTATATTGATTTAAATAGTATCAGTGCAAGTTTAACATTCTGATTTTCATCTTTTATATTAATATATACAGTTCTTAGTATATTTTTCAATTATCATTAAAATTGATATTTAAATTATTAGATATTCTATTATTTTAACACCACATCATAATTTTCTATCTATATATTTCTTAAAATAATATTGAGTATAATAATCATTATAATTTTCTATAATTTCTTCTTCACTAATATTATTTTCATTACAATAATAAAAAAATTTATTCATTAAAATATCTTCTTCATCAAGGCTAAAATGCATATTATTTTCCATTTCATTATGTACTTTGTATAAATATTCTTCTTGTAAATTTACTACCTCACAATATATGTCTTTATCTAGTTCTTCAATTTTACTATAATGAATATTATTTCTTAATTTCCTGTTTAATTGATAAAAGTTTTCTCCGGCTTTTGTCTTTTTATTATTTAACATTTTTTCGTCTAATTTTTTGCCTAAGTTCTTAATAAATTCCGTATTCAAAGATTGTATATCTCTACCGAGTACATCGATTTCTAAAGCTATTATTTTATCAATAAATTTATCAATATTAATTGATAGACCATTATTTGTATCTATTACTATTTTATTTTTATTTAAGAAATTTTTTAATTCTATTATTGTGTTTACAGTATTAAATCTATATAAAATAAAAAATTTATCATCATCTTGAATATTTGTATCTCCAAATAATTTAGAACTTTTATAACTATATCTATTACCTGCTAAGCTTTTTTCAAGTTCTTCTATGTCTTCAGTTTTATTTTCTATAATCAAATTTATTATATTATTATAATCAATTTCGGAAATGCCAGTTAATTCTTTAAATGTGACTTTTGAAAATTCAAGATTGGTTGAATAACACATTTCCAAAAACTCTTTTTCTTCTCTTTTTTTATATTCTGCAAAATTAAATCCTTTTACTTGATTATTGCTCGAAATGACATTAATATCATAAACATTTTCAGATAAAATAATCCCCATCTTTTCTGTTATTGATTTTATATAGTCTGATTCCTTTACTTTTTTCTTCGCAGTAATCATTCTATATTCTTCAACTTTATTTTTTAATTCTTTGCTTTTGTAAAATTTATTTTCTTCTATTAGATTATTACTCTTCAAAAACAAATAAGCTTCATATATTAAAACTGGAGAAAAGTCAATAATAAATTCTTGAATTGCAATTTTAGCTTCAATATTATTAATTTTATTTAAAACTTTTCCCAAAAAGGCTATTGAAAAATTATCTTGCAATATTTCATATAGACTATGTATATCTATTTTAATACTTGAATTTTCCAAGTTGTTATTTCCTCTTGTATTAGTTTGTATTAAGAATATTTTTTAATTTTTCTAGCTCATCTTTTGTCAATGTTATGCCTTTTCCCATCTTTTCGTGATTTTCCGACCAATCTCTTAAATCATATTTAGGTTCTCTTCCATTCCAACTAATTAAGTTTAATTCTTTTCTCCAACCTTTTTCACTTTCTGATAAAACCCCAAGTTGTTCTATTATTTCATATTTTATTTCATTCATTTATTTCATCCTCACTACTTATTTTTTTATTATAAAATTCTTCTATATAATTTATTTCTTCTTCATTTAAATTATATAATTTATATATCTTTTTATCTAACTCTGATTTGAGTACCTCTTTATTTTTTTTATCTTTAAGAATTTGATTTACAATTTTAATAAAACTGATTTGCTCTTCTTTGCTAATTTTTTTTATAGGTACAAACTGTAAAGGCTCCAAATATAGTTCTAATGCTTCTCCTTTTCTTTTTCCCATCCAATAAAGCCAAAAGTACATCAATTTGCTATTTAATATGGCTAATATATATTTTAAATCATACTCTTCTTTGTTTAATGACATATAATATATATCAGCAGAAGAATAAAATTCATTATTTGAATATGCAAATTTATTTATTTTACTTCTTTGAGGAAATACTATATTTTCTCCGTCAAATTTTATATTTGGTCTATCTGTCGTTAATGCCCACCATTTTCCTTTAGAAAAAGCAGACTTTAATACACCATTTACTGACCTTTCTAGTAAAATATCTTTATACTTTAATAAGTGTTGATATATATTATGATGCTTTTTTAGTTCAGCTTCGTCATTTATATTATTTACATATAATATATTTGTATTACTTTTTTTATCTATCCAGTATTGTTTTATATCAGAATTTTTATAAAATGGTTTGATATATCTTTTTTCATCATCATCCAAAGCTAAAGCCGATATTTCTTCTGGATATAGTATAAAAACTCCTTTATTAATATCTTCTGTAATTAACCTATCTTTACCAGTTACTAATCCTTGATTAAGATTACAAATTCCGTTTGTTACCTTTTTCCCTGTAATAACTCCCTTCTTTGATTTTCCCTCACTTTCATTATCACATAATTTTTCACAGTTTTGAGTCATTTTATTTAAAAGATTTAAATTGTATGTGTCTATAAAATTGACAAATCTAGTCCATTTATTTAATAATATGTCTTGTTTAATTTTAAAATTATTTTGATTGCTCATATGCTTAATGAAATCATTTTCATAATTATTATCAAAAATACAAACACTAACTTCATTATCTTGTTTTATAATTTTACTTAATACAAATACATTTGTATGAATTCCAGCACTAAATATTTTATTTTCATTAAAATTAATATATTTAATAAATGAAAAATCATTCACTATTCTGTTTCTTAATTTTTTTCCACCTTGTGCTGTTATCCAATAATTTGGAGTGATATAGGAAACAATACCAATCTCATTTGTCATCTCATAAGCATTATGTAAAAAAAAGTACCAGTAATCCATCTTTTTTTCAAAATTTTCATTATTACTCATTTGTTCAAATAATTCTTTATGACCTTTTTGTCCAATATAAGGAGGATTACCTATTATTATATCAAAACCATCATTTTCAATAAATACTTCTATAAACTCTAATCTCCAAGCAAAATATGGTTTATTATGTGATTTATCTATTTCAAATAATTCTTTTTCTTTATTTGTTCCTATGAAATTTAGTTTCAATAATTCTTTTCTAGCTGTTTGTATTTTCTCAAGTAATATTTTCTTTCTTTCAGGATCATTTTCTCCATATAATTCTAGTTTTAAGTTTATAAGGTCATCTATTTGAGCTTTCTTTTGACCATCCCCAAATTGAATTTGATTTGAAGAAACTTCAATCATTTTCTTTCCACTTTTAATTTTTCCACCATTATTAAATGTAACATTTTGTCTATCTTTTAGCTCATCTATAAATTTTTTATCAATAAGCTTTATCCCTGCATATTCATCAATTAATGAATTACCTTGCATAATTTTGCAATTTAAGTTTGGCAATGGCTCAGGATCATCATTTTGATCAACTACTATTGATAACCATAATCTAAGTTTTGTAATATCAATCGCACTATTTTCAATATCAACTGCATATATACTATTTTTTATGGTATTCCACTTTAATTGATAAATACTTCTTTTATAATTAGTTATCTGTTCTTCTGAATATTTTTTACCAAATAATCCTAGTCTGTTATATATCAACATATATGATGTTAATATATCTCTTAACTTAACAATTTCGTTTAAAATTCCTAAAGGAAAAGCTCCTGAACCTACTGCTGGATCGGCAATTTTAATATGTTCAAGTGCATTATCTATTTTTACAATATTCTTAAATATTGTTTTTCCTACTAAATATGAATCTTTAGTAGCTTCTTTTAAATCCACATCTCTTATCATTTCTCCATATTGTATAAATTCTTTTATTTCATTATAATCAACACCAACTTTATTAACTAAAAAATTAGCAATACTTTCTTGACACATATAATGTACTATTTCTCTAGGAGTATAAAATGCTCCTTTAGATTTTCTATCTTTTACATCCAACAAATTTTCAAATATCTTACCTAACATCTCTGGATCAACTGCGACATCTTTTTCTAATGGTTCTTCTTCATCCATAGTAAAGTTATATCTATCAAAGAAATCCAAAATTCCAGTTTTTTCTTTATTTGAAAAAATCTCATTATCTATATTAAACTTTGCAATTTGCCACTGATAGTTATCTAGTGGTTCAAATAATCCTCCATTTAAGAATGGTATTTTGCAATTAAAAAGGCTAAAATATTGGTTTTTTCTTTTATTATTAAGTGCATCGTAAAAGAAAGGTTCTAAATAATTATCAAAGAAGTTTTTGTTTCTATTCACACAGTTTTCAAATATTTTTCTAATAAATCTTTTTTCTCCTGTTCCCCACTTACAGTCAAATTTTGTATTTACAAATATATCTGATAAATTTTCAATTTCTTGTTTGTTTTCATTATATCTTTCTAATAATTCTTTTTTTATCTTTTTTGTATTATTGAAAGTTATATAATATTTATCTAATATTTTCTTCTGAATAACATCACTATTTTTATAAATGTCTTCAAAATCTTTTACATTTATAACTTGTGGAACCAGTTTTACTCCTAACCATCCTTTTTTTTGCAAGAAATATATAAAAACAATTTGTCCCATTAATTTTTTTGTGAACTCTTCAGAAGTAAAATCACATCTTTTAGATTCACTAATAAATTCCTCATTACTTTCCAAAATTTCTTTCAATTTTAAATAATTTTCTTTATAATTTTCAAAAAAATCTTTTGTAACTTTTTCTACACTAAATTTTTCTTCTATCTCTTCAATAGTATATTTTTTATCATTTTTTTCAATAAAATCTACTAATTGTTTTTTTGCTGTATGATTTGGCTCATCTTTTCCAAATAGGTATGAATATCTTTTAGCCGGAGTAAATTTTGATTTTAATTTACCTTCACTAAAATCGATTTCTTGCCTTACAAAAGATAGCCTCCAAGTATCGTCAGCATTACTATATATTGCTGATAAAGAAGCATCTAAATTATAGGCATCTAATAAATGTGCTATATAATTTCTTTGCATAGTTCTTGCATTTGCAGGATGTTTATTATCTTGCAATTTAATAATAAGAACTCCTATTTTTCTTCTTTTATCATCTTCGTATTCTGCAAATAATTGTGTTGTATCAATATAATTTTTATACTGTTCACTTGTTGCTTTTTGCCAATTTCCATTTACTATATTCTCATTCTCTAAATTTAATAAATCTTTTATAAATTCATAAAATTTATTTATATTAAATTTTTCTTCAAGCATTTGCAAATATTCTTTTGTTTTATCACTTGCAATAGCCATTTTATTTTACCCCCATTAAAAAATATATTCTGATAATATTATTTCTTTTTCATTTTTACTAGCTTTTTTCTTATTTATTTCAACCTTTGTTTCCTGTTCAAGATAAACTTTTGGTATCATTATTTCTAATTCTTTATAAAATTTTGCTATATCGTTAATGCCTTTTATTTTCTTTATTGCCTTATTTCCTTCTTTAACAATTTTTATAGGAAGTTCTCCATTTTCTAATAAGTTAATAATTTTATTTATATTGTCAATCTCCATATCTGTAAATTTGTAATCCATTTTTAAACATTCTTTTAATACTTTTATAATATTTTTTGCATTACTAGTACCTTTTTTATTTACAGAAATTACTTCACTACTATTTTCCTCTTTTTCTGCCTCTTCAAAAGCTGCTTTATTTAATCGTAATAAATTATAATAATCACCCTTTACTTTTTTACTTTGTTCAGATTTAATTGCTTTAATATATTTAATAGCCTGTTCAAACGTAATTTCCTTAGTCTCATCAGAGTTAGCAATATAAAATTTTTTTAAATATCCTTTTCTGAAAAAAGTAATTAAACCGTTTATATTTTCTTTTTTTCTACCTATTTTTATTTTTTTGGGATAATTTTTTATTTTATCAAATAATTCTCTATCCTTATCCCTTATATCACGAATGATTTTAAGGTAAGAAAGTTCTGAATCAACTTCTCCATCATCTTCTTCATTTATAGTAGTCATTCTTTTAAATAATTCGTGTGTAGATACTTCTTCATCTTCCGTTAAGAATTTAGAATCTTCTCCTAAAATATCATGAAACATCTGCATTTTATTAATTATATTTTCTTCCAAAGACATTTGCTCATTTGATTTACTTGTTGGGAAAAAATTATATACAAAAATTTCACTATGCTTGGTTCCAACTCTGTTAATTCTCCCTACTCTTTGCATTATCTTGGTAGGATTCCAAGGTAAATCATAATTTATTATTACATTGCTTCTATGTAAGTTCATTCCTTCAGCAAGTACATCAGTTGTAATTAATATTCTATATTCATTTCTTTGTCTATCTTTATTATAATTAGGATCAAAATTTGCCCTTATAGAATTTCTAATACTGTCAGGCATAGTTCCATTAAACATTAATACTTTTTCATTTAATCTTCTTTGAATATTATCAGTTAAGTATTCAGCTGTTTCTTTTGACTCAGTAAATATAATTAATTTGTTGTTTTTCAAATTCTTATTGTTTTTTAATTCTTTTATAAAATATTCTAATTTATCATCTGTTTGAACTGTATTCCATATGTCTTTTAAGCTTTGAAGAATTTTTAAATCTTTTTCTAAATCTATAATAAAGTTACTATTAAAATCCTCTGCTTTAAATTTAAAAACATCTTCATTTTTCAAAGCTCTATCCAACTTTTCAAAATCTTCGTTATCTAACAATTCTATAATATTTAACTTCTTACTAATCCATACTATACCTTTTTCTTTATACATTCTGATAAACTCATTATAAGAATCTATAAATCTACCTAGCGTCATTTCAAATGCATACTTACTACTTTCTAATCTTTTTACCAAAATTCCTTTCATAAATCCGCCCATATTAGCTTGACCAACTAACAAAGATCTTTCACTGGATTTTAATTTATGTTCTTTAACATAAGTCAATGGTTTATATCTTGAATAATTTAACTCTGCTATTTTTTGTATGGTTTTTTCAAAGACATCTTCTGTATTTTCGCTAAATTCATAAATTAATTTAATAGGATCTGAAACTTTTGGGAATTCTAATCCTTGTTTCTTTAAATCATCTGCATAATTTTTTTTAATTTCTGTTCTTGTCCTTCTAATCATTACCTCTCTTAAAATTTTATCTCTTATTTCTTCCGAAGCATCTCTAACAGCTTTTTTATACTCATCACTATCTTTTTCACAAGATCTTACCTTTTTTCTTAAAGTATCAAAAAATAACTCTAGGTTTCTTGCATTTACAATTGTAGATCTATTTTTTGATTGAAATAAATACAATTGATTAGCTATATCTGTAGTATAATTGTTTTGAGGTGTAGCAGAAATAAGTATAACTCTTTTTCCTACACAAATTTCATGTAGTTGCCTATATTGTTCTGTTTCAGCATTTCTAAATCTATGTGATTCATCCACAAAAACATATCTGTATTGTTCTGTACCTTCTTCAATTATTTTATCCAATTTTCCTTCTGATTCTACTTTATAGCCTCTAACTCCGAAATCGCTCAAAACTCTATCCCAATAATCTATTAATACTGGCGGACATAAAAATAAAGATCTTCCATCTAATTCTTGTGCTAACATTGCACACATATATGTTTTTCCCAAGCCTACAACGTCAGAAATAAAAACTCCATTATGCTTTTCCAATATTCTTTTTGCTTGAATTACTGCATCTCTTTGATACTGTAATGGGACAAATCCATCTGGATAAAATTTTGATGAGTTCTTTGTACTATCTATTAAATCATCATTTATCTCTTCTTTGAAATATTCATACAAAAATTTTACATATAATTCATATGGCGTAATATCTGATTTTATCCAGGTTTTATTTTCTATTGTATCAACACATTCTTGATTAATTTCAACCGATTCTTTCCATAATTCTTCAAATTTTTCTAATGCAAATTGAACATCCGCCGAATTTTTCAATTCTACATTAAATTCCAAATTATTAACAAGTCCGGCTTGTGAAAAGTTACTAGAACCAGTTATTACCCTACCCAAATCAGGACTATCCTTAAAGTCCCTCATAATATATATTTTGGCATGTATAGGTTGTTTTGTATATATTCTTATTTCTAATTTTCCATCTTTTAATAAAGATACAAATTTATTGACTCCATTTTCAACTTCTTCCGTATCGTCTGATTTTTCAAACTCTTTTTCTAATTCTTTTTTATATTCTGAAATAGACTCTTTATTAGATAAACTTAATTGCTTAATTTCATCTTGCGTTGATTCAAACATATCCACAATTTGTTTATCTGTATTAATTCCTATTAATATTCTTGTTTTTTCAACTTTATCTAATGCATTCTGCATTAGATAAAAACCACTTGCTCTAAAATATCCTACAAGAACATCAAAAAATTGTGTATTTCGGTTAAGTATCTTGTTAAATCTTTCATACAAATTTCTTTCAGGTTCATTTGTAAAAAATGTTAAATCATTATTACTCATTATAAATCCCCCACATTTATAATTATCTATTACATTTTATATCATAAAACTACATTTTTCTCAATATATTAGCTTATATTTATTATTATAAGATTAATTTTTTCCAAAAAATTCATCATAAATATATCCTTTTTCAATATATATCTCTGTTAACTCCATTTTATATTTTTCCAATAACTCTAAATACTTTTGCTTAAACACATTTTTACAAATCCATTCAACTCCTCTACTTGAAATAACAACTTTATTATTATTTAAATATTTATAACTACTAAAGCCATTATCGCACATCTTCTTAATTGCTTTTCTTATACTAGATTTTGCTCTATTAAAATATTTTTCTAATTGTTTTATATCCATATCTTCATTCCACCAATTTTCATTATGTTCTACTTTCAAAAGATCTTCGTACAATTTAATTCTGGTTTCAAAAAAATTTATATCAGCATCTATTAAAGATTTTTCTTTTTCAAAATACACTCGTTTTATCCATTCATATCCCTCTATTAGAATTAAATATTTTCTACTTCTTATTTTTTCACTTCTCCATCTGCAAGTTGGATGTTTTTCCAACATAACATCTACAGCTTTTCTTAAATCTACATGCTTTACTTCTTTACCATGTTTAGTTGTTATTCCTAATAATTGTAATCTTTTTAAAATTTTATCATATGATAAAAAAATATTATCTAAAGCTTGCTCTGAATCTCTCCACATTTTCATCACTTCCTTACTATAAAAATTTATTAATGCTAGCTTACGAAGCATTAATAATTAGCAAAATTTATTTTGCACGAATATTGGGTAGTATTTTTTAGTACCTAATATTCGCCAGCTAGGTGTATTGACACCCTTTTTGCTGTTTAGGGCAAAATGCCCTAATACCCTTTTGGCTCTCCGAGTGATAATTTTTTATAAAAAATCTATTATTTTTATTTTAAATATTTTCAAAAAAGTTCAAATTTTAAACCAAAAACTTGAACTTTTTTGCTTTACTTTTATGTATAAATATTTTATAATTATATTAGTTTTTGGATTAAGTTAGTATTTTGTTTAGTCGCTTATACTAACTTTTTCTTTTTCATATTCATCATATTTTTTTAGTTCAATTCCATAGCAAAATTGATATAATTTTTCAATAACAGCTTCTGCTAATTCTTCATCTTCACTTTGATAAAATCTATCTAATAAACTCTCTTTATTAAATCTAGTTGTTACTATAATTGGCAATTTATTTTCATTTCTATTTTCTATAATTGTATATAGTTTTTCTAACGCCCAGTTACTAATTCTTTCTGTTCCTAAATCATCAATTATAAGCATATCAACTTTAGAATATAATTCTATTATGTCTTTTTCTTTACTTGAAAAATCTTTAAAAGTATCTTTAATTACATCCAGCAATAAAATTAGTCTTCCCATTAAAACTAGCATATCTTTTTCAGTTAGTTTATTTAAAATAGCTGTTGCTAAATGTGTTTTTCCAACTCCAGATTTTCCAGTAATAATAAGTCCATTTTTTTGATTTTTATTTATACATTTTTCTGTAAAATCTTTTGCAATTTCTATTTCTTTCTTATTAATTTCTGTTATTATAAAGTTTTTAAATTGATAATCTTTTATTTGTTTACTACTATAATTTTTTATATAAAATTGCCTAATCATTTGTTCAAAACGTTTTCTTTTCTTTTGTATTTCTTCTTTTAAATCTATTTCATTCCAATAAGCTTTTGATTGTTTACAATCGCATCTTTCATACTTTATTGAACTTAATGGAATATTTGCATATAAATAATCTAGACCTATTGGCTTTAAATTTTTTCCACAGAATTTGCATTTATTGTGGAAAATCTTGTCTTTAGAATTACATTTCATATTTTCTAAATCCATTTGTGTTTTCTTCTTCCTTTCTTATTTCTTTTCTCTTCTTTTCTTTATTCTTTTCTTTATTCTCTTCTTCTCCGTTACGTAACGTTACTGTAACGTCATTTTTTTCATTTTCACTTTTCTTTTTTTCACGATATTTTTGTTGTCTTAATCTAGCTTGTTCCTTGTATTTTTCATAAGTTTCAATACTTTGATATTCATTCCAGTTTTTTATTTTATATACTTCGTTTTCTAGAATAATCATTTCTAATTCTAAAAATTTACCAATAATTTTCTTCATTTTTTCATAAGACTTTCCCATAATCTTTGAAAAATATTCGATTGTCATTGGTTTATTATCACTTATTAATAATTTTCCTTCTTTATTACATTCCATAGCTAAAATTAATAATTGAAGCCATACTCTAATATATGTATCTCCATCAGGCTCTTTCAGTAATATTTGAATTTTCCTATTTGCAAATAAATTTACATCAATTTTTAACCATTGTATCTTATACATTGCCTCCTTTCCTCTCTTTCTTCAAAATTTAAAGCATAGATTGTAATTCCATATTTCTTAAATATTCATCTAGTGCTTGTACTCTAAATAAATATTTTCCACCAACTTTACAATACGGAATTTGTTTTTTCCTTACCAGTTGATTAATTAACCAATATGAAATACCTAAATATTCTGATGCTTCTTTCATCGTTAGTGTTGTTCTTTGAATTTGGTTATTTATCATAATACTGCCTCCTTTCTTTATCGTTTAAAATTTCATTCTCTCCCTCCCTTCTACTATAAAGCTCAGTACAACCATAAAATCTTGTGCTATTTTTAAAATTTTTTTAAATTTTTTATTGTATTTTCTTCTTTTTCAGTTTTTTCAATGGTTATATGATTTTTTATTTGTAATTTTTATTGCATTTTTCACTATTTTTTTGTATAATTAAGGTACTTTGTTAGCAATTTTATTTAATAAAACACATTGCAATTTATATTTTGAGGTGTTTATATGTTAAGAGAAGATAATATTCCAGTAAAAAATTGTTTTAACTTTTGGTTTAATAGAGAAAAAAGAAAAGAGTTTTATACAACTTCTATTTCTTTGTATAAAACTACTTTTAATCATGATAAAAATAATAGATTCCCAAATATACTTTTGGATAATGCTAATAATGATAAAGAAATTTATTTTTCTTCATCCACATTGTTAGAGCCTTTTGAAGAAAGTTATGGTACTTTTTTAATAAAATTCCTTAATGCAAATTTTGCATCTTTTGAAAGCTCTTATCGTACATTTTTCTGTTTTTATGGATTTACTATTTTAAGTGAATTTGATAAATCTATTCCTTTATTAAAATTTTATAAAACAGACAATGAATTTATAAAAACTTATCAACCTATTTTTAATAGAGTTAAACCTAAGTTAAAAAAATTACAGTATTTAATAAGACAATGTGTGGACTATATGTTTAATTTAAATAATAATTTAGTAGATAAAAATTATAGTCCTTTAGAAAAATATCTTGCTTATTCTATATTTAATAATTTATTTAAATATTCTACAAACATAGAAGTATATTATTACCAGCAATTTGCACATGATATATACCATATAGCTTCACAATCTATAACACCTAAAATTGTTAGAGAACATCTAGAAAATGGAATAATAAGTTTAGGTAATAGTCCTGTTTTTCACACTTTATACTTATCTAATATATTGTATATTTTCTTATTTGAAATAGCCACTAATAAGAATATAAAAATTAAAAGTTGTAAAAACTGTGGTAAATATTTTATTCCACTTAAAAATAACGAAAAATATTGTGATATTGTATATTGTAAAGATGAAGTAACTTGTAAAAAGATTGGTGCTAACAATTCTTATTCTAAAAAAAGAAATACTATAGAAGGAATTAAATTTTATAGAAATAATTATCAAAGAAGATTAATGCAAGTTAAAAGATCTAATGATGAACAAGTTAAAATAGCTTTTAATAATTGGAAGAAACTTGCTAAAGAAAAAATTAAAGAATTTAATAGTAATATAATTTCAGAAGATGAATTGCTTGAATGGATGGAAAAAAATAAATAGTAACATTTATATGCTACTATTTATTTTCCATTCTTTATAAATTTGTTGTCTTCTTTTAAAAGCTTCTGGACCACCTTCCATTATCTGTACTATATCATTTTGAATACTACTATTATCTATGCTATTATTATTTATATTAATATTGCTTCCATCATCTTTCAGACAAATTATTTGTTCGGCATCTCCTAATACTGGAATATTTGCATTATGAGTTGAGGAAATAAATTGTATGTCTTTTTTCCTTTTTCTTATTGTAGTTATTAATTCCTTATAAATCACTTGATTATCTAAATCATCTTCAGGCTGATCTATAATTATTAAATCGTTTTCTTTTTGTTCAATAATGAACAAAATAATAGCAGAGGCTCTTTGTCCTAGAGAATGGTTTTTTAATGGTTTATCGTGATATTTTATTTCAACATAATTCTCTGACACATATTCACAGACTATATCTAATTTTCCTTTCATTATACTATTTATTTTTTCTATATCTGAATCTTTAATTAATGTTTTTAAAATTTTAGAATCATTTAAATAAATATCCTCCATAATGCCTATATAATCTGAAAAATTGTTTAATTTACTTATAACATCTCCTCTTATTCCACTGCCTTTTACTAGATTCTTCATATCATCAATAAACTTCTCTTTATTTCCATTAGCAACAAATGTAATTTTTATATTATCTTGGCTTTCATTTATTTTTTGTATTCTTTCTTTATAAATTGAATTAACTCTCATTATAAGTTCTCTTCTTTTTTTCAAATTATTAGTTAATCTTGCTTTTGTCGTATTTATATTTTCTAATTTATCTTTATAATTTTTAATTGATGTTTCTAGCTTTACCTTATCTTGGTTTAATTTTAAATATGTATCTGGATTCAAGTCTTGATTAATTTCTCTTTTTATTTTTTCAAATTCATCAATAAATCCATCCTTTTTGTTTATGAATTTTCCCTGTATTTGTTTTAATAAAGTAATCTCCTTGTTTATATTTTCTTTAATTTTTTCAAATGATTGCATCTGCATAATTATTCTATTTATAGCATTATTAATTTCTTCAAAAATCTCTGAATTATATTTTGATTCATATTTTTTTAACTCTTCTATATCATTTACAGTTATCTCTGTTGAATTATTCATATCATTAATTAACGTATTTAACTTTTGAATAGTATTCTCTATCTCTAATGTATCTTCATTAAAATTTTGAATCTTTCCTAATTTTTCATTTATTCCCTTTTCCTTAAATACTTTTAATTGAGTATTGATATTATTTTTTTCTATTGTTTGTTCTGCTATTTTATCAGGAATTTCCAACAGATTAATTAATATAGCGAAATCTTCTTTTATTTGATTATTTATATTATTAAAATCTTCTGTATAAAGTACATCCTTATAACCTACTAATTTTTCTAGTAACTTCATTTCAAAATTATCCGTTCTCATGGATAAATCTTTTTGTCCAAAATATAACGGGTTTTTTATTAAAGCATCTACTGATATATTTTCAATATCTCCATTATCGTTCTCAATATATGTTTTATTATCAGAAAAATATTTAATAATTTTATATTTTCTATTATATCTATCTACAATATTTAAAGTTGCCTTACATCCAGAATCCACATAATATTTAACCAAATTATCTTTGTAATTTTTATCTATATCTGATTTTAATCCTAAAATGTCTCTAGTAATTTCTAATACAGCTGATTTTCCACTTCCTCGTATACCTATTATATTATTTAATTCTTTTGAAAAGTAAAACTTTTTCTCATTAAATTTTCCTCCTTCAATATTAAGCGATTCAATGTATCCATGTTTTTCAGTATTTTCAGCTTTATCAGAAACTCTGTTTTCAAAATCTGTCAATGCATTTTTTATTGTATTAAATGAATAATCTCCTATTTTTATATATGTTTTTTTATTTCCTTTTCCTATATCATCTATACATTTTGGATCTGAGCCCTCTATTCTAGGTAACCTCATATTTGTCCAATTTACAAAATTCTGATAGTTATCATTATTATATGATTTTTGTAATCCATAGGTCTTTTCTCTTAAAATGTTTTTATTAAATAATGTAGAAATCATTCCTCCATCACATTCATAAAAAATCCCTGATTTTTGATCCACATGAGCAAAAATAATAAAATAATCTTTCTGAGTTCTATTTAACGCTTCTATTAAATGAAATAAATCATAATCACACCTTGTATTTTCATTTTCTCTATTTTCTGTTACATTAATAAAAGCAGAATCTAAAAAAGCGTTTATTTTATCGTTTCCATTACTAATCCACTCTTCTGAGAAAGCGATTAAAACATGTAATCCATTACTTCCCTCTTTAACTGATAATTCCACCCCTGGTATTAAGAAAATTTCATCTTTTATGGCTTTTTTCTTCAAATTTTTAAATTCATTATAATTAAATTTATTATGATTAGTGATAATTCCCACATTTATTTCTTTTTCTTTTAGTTTATTTATATATCTTTCTAAAAATTTATTTTCTTCATCATCATACTTAAATTCTTTATCTGATTTTGTATGTAAATGACAATCAAATCTTACAAATCTCACTCCATTTTTAAAAATATCCATTTTAAGTTCTCCTTTATTTTTTATGAATTATATCAAAATTTTCCATTTTTCTCAAGGATTTAGTAAAATATTGCATCTATTGTAAAATTTTGTAAATCAAATCGTATTACATTTCATCCAGTATTTTTATGTTTTTATATTTTCTTTTATGAATTTTATTGTAATCTTTGAAAGTATCTAAAAATAAACAAAAATAGCTGGTAATTTATCAAAAAATACTATATAATACACATAAATACTCTCCCTTCCATAGTTATACTTGAAAGGAGGTGAAATAAGTAATGGCTGGGAGTATAGAAAAAAGAGGAAAAAATAGTTACAGGTTAACAGTATCAGAAGGATTTGACTTAAACGGAAAACCAATGATACACAGAAAAACTATTCACGGAACTAAAAAAGAAGCTGAAGTTGAATTAGCAAAATTTGTTACTGAAGTACAAAATGGTTTAGTCATAGATGGTAAATCTCTTAAATTTTCTGAATTTGTTGATGTATGGAAAAGAGATTATGGTTCAAAAGAATTAGCTCCAACTACATACAAACGATATTGTAGAATGTTAGAAACAAGAATTCTACCATACTTTGGACATTTTTATATAAACAAAATCAGACCAACTGACATTATGAAATTCTATGACTTACTTGAAAAAGATACTCAATTAGTTAGAAAAAAAGGTAACAATGGCACAAAAACTAAAAAGCCTTTATCTGGTAAAACCATTTTAGAACATCACAGACTATTAAGAGCAATGCTTCATAGAGCTGTTTACTGGCAATTAATTGTAAGTAATCCTGCTGAACGTGTTCAACCACCTAGAGCTAAAAAGCCTAAAAGAAGATCTTATGATGATGAGCAAACTAAAATATTATTAGAAAATTTAGAAAAACTTTCTGTAGAAGATACTAAATATAAAGTTGCTATCATTCTTACTATCTTTACTGGTGTTCGTTTAGGTGAATTAATGGGATTAGAATGGCAAGATGTTGATTTTAGAAATGGAATTATAAGTATTAACCGTTCTAGTCAGTATCTATCAGATATGGGAGTATTTACAAAAGTTCCTAAAACAGAAAGCTCCATTAGAGAGATTGCAATACCCGAATTTATCATTTCTTTGCTTGAGGAATATAAGTTATGGTATGAAGATCAAAAATCGCTATATGGCGAATTATGGACGAATTCTGATAGGTTATTTGTACAAGCTGATGGCAAACCTATGCATCCTTCTTCTATAAGCAAATGGTTTGTTAAATATGTAGGTACAATAGGATTACCTGTAATTAATTTTCACGGATTAAGACATACAAATGCAAGTTTACTAGTTGCACAAAATGTTGATATAGCTGTTGTTTCTGCAAGACTAGGTCATGCACAAATAAGTACAACACTTGACTTTTATGTACATCCACTACTTTCTCATAATAGAAAAGCTGGATATGCACTAGAAAACTTACTATTACCAACAAGGTCTTAATTTCACTTTTTTCTAATTTTCACAAATTACAAATTTTCACGATATTAAAAAGTAAAAAACTTTGAGATTTTATATCTCTTTCCCAAAAGTTTTTTACTTGAAGATTTTTATAAAAATTATAAATTTATAGCAAATTTTTTATTGAATTTTTATTAGAATTTCGGGCGTTTGAGGTGGTTATTTTACCCAATTTTTACCCAATTTGACATAATAATGCCATTTTTAAGCATTATTGCAACTAAGTTTAAGGCAATAAAAAATCACTAAAACCGTTACAGTTCTAGTGATATATACTTTGGTTGCGGGGGTAAGACTCGAACTTACGACCTTCGGGTTATGAGCCCGACGAGCTGCCAACTGCTCCACCCCGCGATATGTTAACATATTAATTATACTACTTAAAATAATATATTGTCAATACATAAGCGGTATTTTTTATGTAATTTATAAAAATATTTTCATTACATTATGCTTAATTAATACTTTATATAATTATATGCAGAAAAAAACTAAAATATTCCAATAATTTATGATATAATGTAAATGATTTTTAATTAAAGTAGAAAAAAGAAAATAGTAGTAATTTAAATAGATTGAAGAATAATTTGATTAATGCTATTATATAAATATATAAAATAAAGGAGATAGAATATGCTTAGAAATTTGAAAAAACTATTTGTTATATTTATGTTTATTTTCATGTTTAATGTAATTTTTATTAACAACAATGCTAAAGCAGCAGATGATGGTAGTCTATATCTAAATAAACTTGATTTTTCTGTTACTATTAATTCTGATGGAAGTATGGATGTAACAGAAACTTGGAATATAGATATAAGAAACACTAATACATTATATAAAACTTTTAAAACAGATAAAGACAAGTATTCTAGTATAGAAAATGTAAAAGTTAAAGATGTTACATTAAATAAAGAATTTACACAAATAGATGAAGAAATGTATCATGTTACAAAAAACTGCTATTATGCGCTAAAAAATTCTAAAGGTGATTTTGAGATTGCATGGGGAGTAGGATTGGATAATAGCTATGATACAAAAACATATGAGATTTCTTATACGGTAAAAGATGCAATAGGAAAATATAACGATTATGCTGAGCTTTATTGGCAATTTGTAGGAGAAAATTTTGAGATTGATGCTGATAAAATCACTGGGACAATAATTCTTCCGGAAGATGCAAATAATATTGACGATATAAAAGTATGGGGACATACAGAAGGGTTGAATGGAGAAATATATGTTACAGATGAAAATACAATAAAATTTAAAATAGATGATTTTGATGCAGGTGTGTATGTTGAAGTAAGGACATTATTTCCTACAAATATGATAACAACTTCTGGTAGAATCTATGATGAAGATAGATATGATGAAGTTATAAAAGAAGAATCAAAATGGGCTAAACAGGCTAACTTAAGAAGACAATGGGAAGAAATTCAAGATGACGTCATAGTTGTCTTTATGATTTTTGTTGTATTAGCATTATGTATAATTTTTATAGAAAAAGCAGTGAAATATGGCAAAAAATTAAATGGAATGCAAAAATATAAACCAGAGCAAAAATTAGATTATTTTAGAGAACTTCCAGACGAAAAAACGACACCAGGTGAAGCAGTATATATTTTAGAAGAAACATATACTGGAATATCAAATCGTTTTGGGAAAATATTTTCTGCAACTATTCTTGATTTAAAATTAAAAAAATATCTAGACTTAAGAGTAGAAAAAGATGAGAAAAACAAAGAGAAGATTTATATAAAGAAATTAAAAGAAGCGGATAATTCATTAAAAAGTGATGAAAAAGCAATACTAAACTTTATATCAAAAATATACAAATCAAAAAAAGAAATAGAGATAAAAGAGTTAGAAAAATATATTACTTCACATTCATCAAGTGTAGCAAGTTTAATAGAAAGAAACGGAAAATTAATAGAAAAGCAATTAGCAGAAGAGGAAATGATAAGTAAAGAAATAAAAGAGGATTATGTGAATTACAATGGACTCGCAGGAGTATATTATGTATTTGTAATAATAACACTATTTTGGGCATTTCCACTATCAATAATATTTCTAATAAACGGAATATTATGTTCTAGAATAAAGAAAAAGAGTAATGTATTAACACAAAAAGGAGTAAATGCTAAGGAAAAATGGAAAGGGTTAAAAAAATATATGGAAGATTTCTCATTATTAAATGAGAAAGAAGTTCCAGCTATAGAGGTATGGGAGCATTATTTGGTTTATGCTACTGCATTTGGAATTGCAGATAAAGTATTAAAACAATTAAAAACAGTTTATCCAAATATAGATTCTTTAGATACTTTGAATACATCAACATACATGTATTTTATGTATCATAGTAATTTTTCATCAAGTTTCAGTAGTGCAATTAACTCATCGATTTCATCTGCTTACTCATCATCAACTGGTGGAGGCGGAGGTTTCTCTGGCGGAGGCGGCGGAGGCCGGTGGCCGGAGGTGGCGGTGGAGGAAGATAACACCGCAGATAGTAAGACCTATAGAAAATATAGGTCTTTACTTTTGCAAAAAATAAATATATAATTCAAAAAAGTACATAATAGAAAATATTAATTACTTGGCGAGATTGCCAGAATGGAGGAATGTATGAAATTAGAAAATAAAGTGGCCATAGTTACAGGAGGAGCTATGGGAAATGGATTAGGAATTGTTAAAGTATTCTTAAAATATGGTGCTAAAATATCAATATTTGATTATTCAGAGAAATTATTTGAAACAGTAGAAAATTTAAAAAAAGAAGGATATGAAGTAGACGGGTATAAAGTAGACATTCGTGATAATGAAAAAATAAAAGAAGCGGTAGATAAAGTAATAGAAAAACATGGACATGTTGATATATTAGTAAATAATGCAGGTGTTGCAAAACTAACTCCTTTCTTAGAAACAACAGACGAAATAAGAGATTTTCATTTTGATATTAATATTAAGGGAGCATGGAATATGTCAAAAGCTGTACTACCTCATATGGGACAAGGTGGAGCAATTGTTAACATGTCTTCTGTAACAGGTACAATGGTTGCAGATACAGGAGAGGTAGCATATGCTACAACAAAGGCAGCTTTACTTGGATTTACAAAAGGATTAGCAGCAGAAGTGGTTGAAAAAGGAATACGTGTAAATGCGATACTTCCAGGATATATAATGACACCTATGGTAGAAGGAATTGCAAAAGATTCTGATAGTAATAATCCGGATTCGGTAGTTGAAGGAATTGCTAAAGGTATTCCAATGAAAAGATTAGGTACAATAGAAGAACTTGGAGAACTTGCAGCATTTTTAGCAAGTAATGAAGCTTCTTATTTAACAGGTCAAAGCTATGTCATTGACGGTGGATCTACACTACCAGAGACAATGAGTGTAGGAGTATAACTTAAACGAATAAAGCAAATTAAACTGAATATAATATGATAAAGAAATTTATTATATTATATTCAGTTTTTTATTGTTTAGGAGGTTATTTTGAAAAACAAAAAAGTTTGGATTAAAGCAATTTTAATACCAGTTATTTTAGGAGGTCTTGTAGGATTAATAGTATCTCAGTTTATGGATTACAACACTTTAAATAAACCACCACTATCACCACCAGGATTTATATTTGGTATAGTTTGGACGATACTATATATTTTAATGGGAATATCTTATGGAATATTAGATACAAAAGGATTAATTAATGAAAAAATCAATAAAACATATTACTTACAATTAATAGTAAATTTAATCTGGCCAATATTATTTTTTGTATTTAAATGGAGATTATTCTCATGTATATGGATAATATTATTAGTAATATTAATTATTAAAATGATAATGGAATTTTATAAAGAAAATAAATTGTCGGCTTATTTACAAATACCATATCTAATATGGACAATTTTTGCAACATACTTAAATGTTGGAATATATTTATTAAATAGATAATTTTATATAAATATTAAGGAGAAAGAAATGATAAACAAAATTGATTTACCTTATCCAGTAGATGCTTTAGAACCATATTACAATAAAGAAACTTTAGTACTTCATTATGATATTCTTTATTCTGGTTATGTTGATAATACTAATAAAACAGAAGAAAAACTAAAACAAGCAAGAGATACAAATGATTTTAAAAACATAAAATGCTTGGAAAAAGATTTAAGCTTTTTGGGATCTGGAGCAATATTACATGAGTTGTTTTTTACTAGTATGGGACCTGCGATACCCACAAGTCCAAGAGTTGATTTGATGAAGCAAATTAATATTGATTTTAGTAGTTTTGATAAATTTAAAATGCAATTCACAGAGAGTAGTAAAGTTGTTGAAGCCTCAGGATGGAATTTGCTTGTATGGGTACCTGCATTTAAAAAATTAGAAATATTACAATGTGAGAAACATCAAAATTTAACATTATGGGGCTGTGTACCACTTCTTGTTTTAGATATGTGGGAACACTCATATTATTTACAATATAAAACAAATAGAGCAGACTATATAAATGCTTTTTGGAATATAATCAATTGGAATATAGTAAATAAAAGATGGAATAATATAGATAAACAAGCAAATATATGATATAATATCCAAAAGTAAATGTGTAATAAAATAAGAAGGTAAAAATATGGACGAAGGAATATATAAACTACCACATGTACCAGAAAAATATGAATTTAATAATAGTTATTATATTAATAAATTTAAGGAATATAATCATATAGAAAATTTGGATAATATAACTATTGATGATATAAGGAATGTAGCAAATAAAGATTATGATTTTATACTTAAATTTATTGATGAATTGGTATTAAGAGGTTTTACATTTATAACTAACACTCCGCAATCTATTTTGCCTAGATTTAGTATTGATAAAAATAACTATAGATATATTTATACTAATAAAAATACTGAAAAATATAAAAAGATCAATTTTGGAATGTTTTTATTAGGCAAATTTACAGAAAAATTTAAAATTGATTCTGATCTATTTTTTAATTATATCCCTCTAGAAGGATTTCAATATTTTAATTCAAATATAGATTTGGATTTACTTGCAAACCACCTTGAAAGATGTGGCTTTCAGATTCTTTGCCAGAATGAAGAAAAATATGATGAAGAAAATTCAATAGAAGATGAAGATATTATAGAAATAAAAGATAAGCTTATTTCTAAGTTTTTAAAAGAAAGAGGTATAAAAAATAATAAAAGAGAATTATCTAATTTGAATAAGAATGAACTGCTTTTAATAAAAGGAGTAGGTATTACAAGGATTGGAAAATTTATAAAATTGTTAAAAACAAATGAAATTGATTTAACATGTAATAATAACTTTTGTTTTAATGGAGCAGAAGAAATTAATAAATTAGATCTAAGTTACAAATTTAAAGAATATTGTAATTCAAAAAAAATAAAACATGTAATAAAATTAAAACATACTGATTTTATTAAATTAGTTATGAATAATAAAATGACATTGGAAGACGTAGAATATCTATTAAATCTTAAAATCGATAATGAAGAGACAACAAAATGTAATAATTTATTAGATGTAATTAATCAAAACTCAAAATCAAGTAAAACAATAAATATATTTTTACAAGAAATAGAAAGAAATAAAGTAACGAAACTTGAAGATTTTACCAATTGGGATTATAAGAATTTCTTTAAATACAATTTTACTCCAATGAACTTAGCAGACTGTATGAAAATTCTTGAGTTAATAAATTATAAATATGTTAATAAAATAAAATATGTATATTCAATACAAGACGATTTAGAAAATATTTTTCTCGATAATAAATATGGAAAAATTTATAATAAATTACAAAGATTAAATATAACAAAAATTAATCAATTGGAAACTTTAAATTTATTTTTATTAATAAATGAAAACAGTGAAATTAGTAGGGTTAAGGAATTTACAAATGAAATTTTTTCTATAGGAGAGCATGAAATAGATGATTTATTATCAAGTATAAAAGAAATTGATGAAGAAATATATGTGTATTGTTTAAAACAAAATTATCAATCAATAAAAGATATAAATTTTATAGATATTTTTGAGAAATTTGATATTGAAAAATTTTCTAAATTAATACATGAAATTGATTTAAAATACAAAGATGATAATTTAACTTTATTTTTGTATAAAGATTTAGATGACATAAAGGAAAAAAATAGTTCTATTAATCTATTATATAAACGAATAAACAATAATTATACATTAGAAAAAATAGGCCAAGAATTGGGAATTACTAAAGAAAGAGTGAGACAAAGAATTAATAGTGTAGAAGCAGAACTTCAAAAATATATAAAAACAATATTTAAGATAATAAAAAATTATATTAATGAAAAACAGTTTTTAACACAAGAAGATCTAGAAAAAATATATCCTTTAAATGATGTAAAAGTAATAAAATATCTTCTTATAAATAGTAACATAAAAGATATTCAGTACATACAAGATTTAAACATTTTTACAAAATCAAATTCAAAAAACATACAAAATATATATGATAATATTGTAAAGGAACTAGGAGATGTTTTTTACTACTATGAAGAAATCGATAAAATTGAAAATGTTTTAGAAGAAGAACAGATAGATTATTTACCAATAGAATATTTTGAAAGTTATTTAGAAAGAAGAGGTTACCATGTAATTAATAACATTTATTGTAAAAAAAATAGTAATACATTTTTGTTTCAGTATATAGTAAAAAATTATTTTAAAGATGGAATAAAATTAGATGATGATGGAATAGAAAAATTAAAAGAAAAAATAAGAGAAATATTTGGAAATGAAATAGAATATAGTCAAGAAGCACATGCAATAAAATCATCTTTATCAAGAGAAAGAAATATAATTATATGCGATAATAACAAATATATACATTTCGACAATGTAAAAGTAGATAAACATTTAATTAATCAAATAAGAAAAGAATTAATAAAAATCTTAAAAACAAAAGAAAATGTTTCTCCACATACTATATTTAATATGTTCAAAAAAGATTTATTAGAAAAAACTTCAATAAATAACGAAATATTTTTATATGGAATATTAAGATATTTATATGATGATGAATTTTCATTTAGAAGATTAAATATTTCAAAATTAAGCAATGATTATAATAATTTAACTAAACCTGAAAAAATAGAAGAATATATATTAAATAAAGGAGAAGCGGTTATAGTAGATGAAATAAAATATAAATTTGATTTAAATGAAGATAGATTAAGTAACGTTATTGCAATTTCTGAAAAATTAATATATTGGGATAAACATAAAAAAATTAATCATATTGATCTAATTAGATTCACAGATGAAATGAAATCTATTATTACAGAAGCAATAGAAAAAGAAATGAAAAAAAGAAAATATGTACCTGTTTATACTATATACAAAGAAATAGAATTGGATTTAATAGAAAACAAAATAAATGATGTTGAATCATTATATAATCTTTTAAAAATAAAATTAGAATCACAATATAATTTTAAAAATAATTTTATTTTAGATAAAACAATTGATGATAACAAATTTGAATTGGATTATGTAATAAATGATTATTTCAAAGACTTTAAATATATAGAAAGAAATGATATTGTAGAATTTACACAAGAAATGAATTTTAAAGCAGGCACAGCATCAACTGTAATATCAAAGTTACAAAAAGAATTATTTAAAATTGATATAGATACATATATGAATATGAAAAATGTTAATTTATCTGAAAATGAAACAAATCAAATAAAAAAATTTGTTGACGAACAAATTATAGGTAAAGAATATTTAGTGTTAAAAGATTTAGAAACAAAAATGAATAATTTACCACAAATTAAATATTTTACATGGAATCAATATTCTTTAAACTCTATTGTAAAAAAAGTATTAAATAAATATTACAAAGAAGTAGAAAAAGATATAATAGATTGGAGATATTACATGCCGATCATAGTTAGAAAAGAAAGTAAGATAGAAAATTTTAATGATTTGTTATTAAATATTATGGAAAAAGAGTTGAAATGTAAATATATTAGGGTAAGTAAAATAAAAGAATATCTGATAAGAAAAAATATAATAAAAAAAGAAATACCGAAAGATTTTCTTGAAGATCCAAGGATAGAATTCAATGATGGTATTATACAAATATTGTGAAAGTTGGAGTGAAAATGGGACTTAGAGATGTAGAAGTTAAGTTAATATATGATAGTTCTAAAGACAATATCGAAAAAGATTTATTTATTCCTTTAATGCAAGAGTCAAATAAATACTATAGAGGAATAGGTTATTTTTCATCGAATTGGATACAAGTGGCTTTAGAAGGAATAGAAAGTATTATTAAAAATAATGGAAAAATATATATGATTACCTCTCCAAACTTAACAGAAGATGACTATGAAGCAATAAAAAAAGGAAACAAAGCAAAAACTGATGAAGTAATATATAATTCTATAAAGCAAGAGTTAGAAAAATTTGATGCAAAAGATAAAAAAGAATTACTGAATTTCTTGTCTTGGCTTATTGCTGAAGAAATATTAGAAATGAAATTCGCAGTATGTAAAAATGGGATAGGTATATATCATGACAAAATAGCAATATTTGAAGACAATCAAGATATGGTTTGTATACATGGCTCAATAAACGCATCATTACAAGCAAATTTTAATGGTGAGGGAGTATCAGTATTTAAAAGTTGGGGGACAGGTTTTGAATATTGTAACGAACATAAAAAAAGATTTATGGAATTGTGGAATGGCCAAAGAGAATTTTATACTGTAATTGATATGCCAGAAAAGCTGAAATGTACATTTAGAGACCTATCACAAAATTTTGATAAAAATTATATATTTGGAAATAGCACAGTGAAGAAAAAAGAACCAAGAAAATATCAATTAGAAGCTATACAAAAATTGAAAGAAAACAATTGGCAAGGCATATTTGAAATGGCTACAGGTACGGGAAAAACATTAACAAGTATATTTGCAATGTTAAAATATAAAGAAGAGAAAGGTAGACAATTTCTTATAGTATTAGTTCCTTTTACACATTTGGTAGAACAATGGACTGAAGAGCTTGCAGAACAAGGGTATGAAGCTATACTAAAATGTATGGGATCTAAACAAAAATGGTACAACAGACTTATTTCGAGGATAAAAGATTATAATAGTCATCTTATCGATAATGTATGTATTGTTTCAACATATAAAACTTCAACATCTACTGATTTTTATGAAGCGATAAAGAAAATAGAAAGTAATCTTTGTTTAATAGCAGATGAATGCCACAATATGGGAACTAATAATGGACAGAATATGATGTTAGATAATATTGAGGTTAGATTGGGATTATCTGCTACACCAGATAGATGGTTTGATGAAGATGGAACTCAAAAGATAAAACAATACTTTAATAAAACTGTATATGAGTATACATTAGAAAAAGCAATACAGGACAATTTACTAACTCCATACTATTACTATCCTATAGTAACAAGATTAGATTACGAAGAACAAGAAGAGTATACAGAATTAACCAGAAGAATATCAAATTATTTAAATAAAAGAAACAGTGATGAAGAAGATGATGATTATATTAAAAAAATATATAGAAAACGAAGAAGAATAATGAACACTTGTAGAAGTAAGTATGTAACTTTATATAAATTATTAAAAGAAAAAATGCAAACAGAGACAATATCACATACACTTGTATATGTTGCACAAGGAGAAAGTAAAGATGTTACAAAACATCTTAGCGATATGGGATTTAAAGTACATGAATTTGTTTATGATGTTGATATAGAAGATAGAAAGAAAATATTACAAAAATTTTCAGCTGGAGAATATCAAATTTTAGTTGCAATTAAATGCCTAGATGAAGGCGTAGATATACCAAGCATCAAAACAGCTTACTTTTTGTCCAGCACATCAAATCCAAGAGAATTTATACAAAGAAGAGGAAGAATACTAAGAACATCTGATTATAAAAAATATGCTGAATTGTATGATTTTATTGTATTTCCATATGAAGAATGTAAAAATAGAAGTGTTGAAAAGAATATAATAAAAAAAGAATTACCAAGATTTGCAGAATTTGCCCAAAATGCTGAAAATAAAAATAGAGCTAGAGATGAAATATATGATATGGTTTCAAAATACAATTTAGAACCAAATATGAATAAATTACCATGGGAAGTTTATCAAGAGATGAGAGAGGAAGGTGAAGGAAATGAGACAGATGAATATTAATTTAAAAGAAAAAGTAATAAATTATGAAATTGATCCAAAACTAAAAAACATAGCTATAAAAACATTAGAATTAGTATCCGAAGGTAAAAGCGAAGAAAATATAAAAAGTAATATAGAGAGGGAAATTAATAATTTAGTAAGAGAGGAATAAAATATGAAATTAATATCAATAGAATTAAATAATTTTAGACAATATTATGGAGAAAATAATAAAATAGAATTTGCAAATAGTGATGGATCTGATATAACAGTTATTTTGGGACAAAATGGTTGCGGAAAAACAGGAATATTTAGAGCAATGATGTTTTGTCTTTATGGGTTAGAAAAAATAGCAGAAGACGAAGATGAAAAAGATAATGATAGCAAAAGAATAGATCTTGTAAATCTCCATGCATTGGAAGAAAACATAGGGAAAAAAGTAGAAGCTTCTGTAAAAGTGATTTTTGAAAATGAGGGAAAAACATACATTGTGGTCAGAAAAATGTATGAGCTCATGAAAGAAGATGTAAAAGAAATAATTAAATGTAGTAATTCAAAAGTTTCTATGGATATTATAGACGAATATGGTAACTTGGATCCTAATACAAAAACAAATGAAGAAGAAATAGAAGAAATATTAGAAGACATTCTAAATCCAAAGTTAAAAGATTTTTTCTTTTTTAATGGAGATAAAATTGAAAGTTTAGCTAGAACAAACTCTAAATCAAGAAAAGAAATAAAATCAGGTATAATTAAATTACTTCAAATAGATAATTTGGAAAAATCGGTTTCTATTTTAGAAAAAATGTTGTCAGAACAAAAGAAAAAAATATATTCTAGTGCTAGTACAAAATGGAGAGAAAATCATAATAAACAAGAAGAAATTAAAGAAGAGATAGAAGAAGCTAAAAATGATTTGGATAATCTTACAGAAGAACTAGATAGTGCCAATAACCAATTGGAAAAATTAAAACAAAAAATGAAAGAAAATGAAGCTGTAAAATCTTTATGGGAAGAAGACGAAAAATTAGAACAAAAAATTAGAGAAGAAAAAGACAAACTAAATAGTAATAAAGAAAGATTTAAAGATTTATTAAATAATTCTTTAGCTAATAATTTGATATTCAACTATATTGAAATCAGCAAAAAGAAGCTTAAGGATAGAGATGAAACAATATATATTCCAGAATTACTAATCGATAAAATCTTAGAAGAAAAAGTATGTATATGTGGAACACATATAGACGAAGATCAAGACAATTATCAATTATTAAAAAATTATAAAAACAGTTTAAAAAGTGAAAGTAGGAAATTCTATACAGGTTGGTTAGAGGAAATAGATAAATATATAGGGAGAAAAAATATTTTAGAGAACAACCTGAAAAAGGATTTAAAATCAGTAAGTGATGAAAAATCATATATTGAAACACTAGAAGAAAACCGAAAGAATGTAAGAGAGAAAATTAAAGAATTTAATAATACTTCAAAAAATGAATTAGTAGAATATCAAAAAGATTTCGAAAAAAGAGAAAATGAAATAGATAAACTAAAGCTTAATATAGCTATAAAAAAGCATACTATAGAAAATAAAAAAGAAGAATTAAATAATTATCAAGAAGAAGAAAAAATGATTGAACAACAAGAAGAAAAAAATAAAGTAGAGCAAAAAAAGAAAGAATATTTAAATCAACTATACGAAATGTTTGAAAAAATAAAACAAGATTACATAAATGATGTAAAAGAAAGATTATCAAATGAAATGTATAGAATTTTTAAAGAATTAATCGAAGATAAAGACAAAGATTTAATAGGAAAAATAACAGTAAATGATAATTATGAAATAGATGTGAGAAATTGGCAAGATATTTCAATATTACAAGATATATCTTCAGGACAAAAACACATTATTTCTTTATCATTAATTATTGCTTTATCAAAATTAGCTTGCAATGAAGATGGAATAATTAATGTACCACTATTTATGGACACGCCTCTAGGTAAGATTTCTATGGAAAATAGAAAACATATTATAAATGCTATACCAAATGAAATGGAGCAATGGATATTGCTAGTTACTGATACAGAAATGACTAGTACAGAAATGGAGTATTTGTATAAAACAAATAAATGGCATAAATTCTATAAATTAGAACAGAAAGATAAAGGAAAAACGCAAATAGTAGAAATCAAAGATATATCTAGTCAGATATATTAGTTATAATATTTATATAGATAGGAGAAAAACATGAAAGATTTTGTATTAAAACCTAATTTCTTTGTATATAGAAGTAAAAAATATGATTCTATTTATGAGATGCTAGTGGATAAAAAGAAAATATTTGAAAATAGAGCAGGAGTATTCGTTTTTGCAAGTATTGTAGGATTTAAAAATAATAAAAGAATTCCAGTAAAAGAAAGAGCCACAGAAATGAGAAGTGAGCATATTAGTGAAAAAGATTTGTTAGCAATAATTTGTATGATGTTTAAAGAGTTCGATTATGATTTTAATAAATTTGAAGATTATGAGAACGTAAAGAAAATGATGCCAGTAATAGAAGAGTATGCAGAAGGAGGAATGGAAATATTATGTAATACTGCTTTTTACGGGCAATGGGATGGAAATTCTTTAAGTGAAAATTATGATGAATACGAAATAGATCTTGTGAGATATATTTACAAAGAAATGCAGAAGAAAGAAATTTTAATATAAATAATCAAAAAGAACAGCGAAAATGAATATGTTTTCGTTGTTCTTATTCATATAATAGAATAATTCGATTCCCTATTTTATCGACTAATTTATCTTCTTTCAACAATTTTAGTTCTCTCATCATAGCGCTTCTATCTACATTTAAATAATCAGCCAAATCAGTTAAAGATAATGGAAGTTCAAATGTTTTAGAAAGTTTTCTAGTAGATATAAGAGAAAAATACATTAATAATTTATCTCTAGTTGTTCTCTGTGTTAAAAGCTCTATTCGGGTATTTAAATCAGTGATTTTATTTAATATTAATTCAGGTAAATGTTCTGATAGTATGGAATGAAATTCGCAATTTTTAGTACAAGGCTGTTTTAATTGATCGTAGATATAAAATAGAACAGTGCAATTTGATTTGGCCTCAACAAGTAATTCATTATTAGTTGTTACTTTATAAAATACTTCTCCAAACAATGCATTTTTTGAAAAATGTTCAACGATGGTTCTATTACCATTTAAATCATATCTAACTAAATCTGCTTTGCCGGTCAACAAGAATACAAAGTTGATTACGTTTTTGAATATAGCTAGTAATCAACTGATTCTTGGAGAAAGTTTTTTTCTGTAATTTGCTACACTTGCAAGAAAAATTATAAATAAAACTATCAATATTAAAACCATCAGCCATTTTATTATACGTTCCTTTCTAAAAATAATCTTATTTTAGACTTTCTATATATTTATAAATTCTTCTTATGTACATTTAATATTCTCTATTTTTTATGTCATATATACATAAAACTATTATAAAGGAAACAAGAGTCAAAAGCAATGGTATCTAAGAAAAAAATTGTAACACAAATGTAATATTTCTTTTTTAGAATCAAAAAGCTACAGACTGTAAAGAGAAAAAGGTCGAAAAAGTTAACTTTCATAATATGTGGCATTTGCAACAGAAAAAAACAAAAAAAGGGATATAATAAAAACATAATTTAACAGGGGGAGGAAATGTAAAATGAAAGTTATTAAAAGAGATGGAAGGGCAGTAGATTATGATAGATCTAAAATTCAAATAGCTATTGAAAAAGCAAATAAAGAAGTAAAACCAGCAGAAAGAGCAACAAAAGAAGATATAAAAGAAATTATTAAATATATCGAAGAATTAAATAAAAAAAGAATGTTAGTAGAAGATATACAAGACATTATTGAAGAAAAATTAATGGAAATAAATAAATATGAACTTGCTAAAAAATATATTGTATATCGTTATACAAGAGCACTAGTTAGAAAACAAAACACTACAGATGAGACAATACTTGGAATTATAAGAAATGATAATAAAGAATTAGCAGAAGAAAATTCAAATAAAAATACAATGTTAGCATCTACACAAAGAGATTATATAGCAGGAGAAGTATCTAGAGATTTAACTAGAAGATTATTACTACCTGAAAAAATAGCTAAAGCAGATGCAGAAGGAGTTTTACATTTCCATGATGCAGATTATTTTGTACAACCAATCTTTAATTGTTGTTTAATAAATATTGCAGATATGTTAGATAACGGAACTGTTATGAATGGAAAAATGATAGAAAGCCCAAAAAGTTTCCAAGTTGCATGTACAGTAACTACTCAAATAATTGCTGCAGTTGCAAGTAATCAATATGGTGGACAATCTGTTGATATGATACATTTAGGAAAATATTTAAGAAAAAGCTATGACAAATTTAAAAAACAAATAGACGAAAAATATAAAGGAAAATTGCCAGATGAAGTCATAGAAGATTTAGTACAAGATAGAGTGAAAGCTGAACTAAAATCAGGAGTACAAACAATTCAATATCAAATAAATACATTAATGACAACAAATGGACAATCACCATTCGTAACATTATTCTTACACTTAGAAAAAGACGATCCATATATAAAAGAAAATGCAATGATTATAGAAGAAATTTTAAGACAAAGATATGAAGGAATAAAAAATGAAGCAGGAGTATATGTTACACCAGCATTTCCAAAACTTGTTTATGTTTTAGACGAATTTAATAATTTACAAGGTGGAGAATATGATTACTTAACAAGACTTGCTGTTAAATGTTCTGCAAAAAGAATGTATCCTGATTATATCTCTGCTAAAAAAATGAGAGAAAACTATGAAGGTAATGTGTTTAGCCCAATGGGATGTAGAAGTTTCTTATCTCCTTGGAAAGATGAGAATGGAAATTACAAATTTGAAGGAAGATTTAATCAAGGAGTTGTAAGTATAAACTTACCACAAGTAGCAATTATAGCAGATGGCGATGAAGATAAATTCTGGAAACTATTAGACGAGAGATTGGAACTTTGTAAAGAAGCTTTAATGTGTAGGCATTATGCATTGTTAGGTACACATTCAGATATTAGCCCAATTCATTGGCAACATGGTGCAATTGCACGTTTACAAAAAGGAGAGAAAATAGACAAATTATTGTATGGTGGATATTCAACTATTTCTTTAGGATACATTGGAGTATATGAAATGACAAAATTAATGAAAGGTGTATCTCAGACAGAGCCAGAAGGACATGAATTTGCTGTAAAAGTAATGAAACATTTAAGAGAAACAACAGATAGATGGAAAAAAGAAACAAATATTGGATTTGCTTTATATGGAACACCAGCAGAAAGTTTATGTTACAAATTTGCTAGAATAGATAAAGAAAGATATGGAACTATTAAAGATGTTACAGATAAAGGTTACTATACAAACTCATATCATGTAGACGTAAGAGAAAAAATAGATGCATTTGAGAAACTAAAATTTGAAAGTGAATTCCAAAAAATATCATCAGGTGGAGCAATTTCATATATAGAGATACCAAATATGGAAAAGAATTTAGATGCATTAGAAACAGTAGTTAAATTTATATATGATAATATTCAATATGCAGAATTTAATACAAAATCAGATTATTGTCATATCTGTGGATTTGATGGAGAAATAATAATAAATGATAATAATGAGTGGGAATGTCCAAACTGTGGAAATAAAGACCATTCAAAAATGACAGTTGTTAGAAGAACATGTGGTTACTTAGGGGAAAATTTCTGGAATGCTGGAAAGACGAAGGAGATTAAGCAAAGAGTAATGCATCTATAATGTTGAAAAATAATTGTATTTTGGCGTTGTTAAACTTCGCCTGCGAAAGTCCTCAGCGTACAATAAGTACGCTTCCGGTTTTCTTGCTTGTTTGCCTAGCCAAAATAGCAATTCTTTTCCAACTAGCAAAGTTTAGCAAGGGAAAAACAATGTAGAGTAATCTATAAAAACAAGCTACAAGGAGGGAAATAGAGTGAACTATGCAGATATTAAAAGAATAGATGTTGCCAATGGAGAAGGAGTTAGAGTTTCTGTATTTGTCAGTGGTTGTAATCACCATTGTAAAGGATGTTTTAATGAATGTGCTTGGGATTTTAACTATGGAAAAAAATTTACAGAAAGTCAAGAAGAAGAAGTATTAAAAGATTTAGATCATGATTATATTTCAGGGCTTACATTACTTGGAGGAGAACCATTAGAACCAGTAAATCAAGAAGGATTATTACCACTAGTAAAAAAAGCAAAGGAAAAATTTCCAGATAAAAAAATCTGGTGCTATACTGGATTTGACTTTGAAAAAGATGTAGTAGGAAAAATGGCAAAACAAAGTGAGACTACTAAAGAATTGCTTAAATATATTGATGTGGTTGTAGATGGAAAGTTTGAAGAAGATAAAAAAGATTTAAAATTAAAATTCAGAGGTTCATCTAATCAAAGAATACTTGATGTACAAGAAAGTCTAAAAGAAAATAAAATGGTAGAATATAAATTTTAAAATAAATAAAAGACATATTATAAAAGAGGTAAGAAATTAATTTAGTACTATATTTCTCACCTCTTTTAATCTAATTAAAATCCTATTATTTCATTATAAGTATCAATAGCAAATTTGTCTGTCATTCCTGCTATATATAAAACTATAGCAAAATAATAATCATTAGGTTTTTCAATATCAAATAATACTTTATTCTTTAAGTTTTTCCTATCACCTAATGTAGAAAAGTTATCAAACCAATCAATAAATCTTGTTACTAAATTAGGATAAAATTTTTTAAGTTTATGTAACTGATCAAATGTTTTTGTACCGTTATATGTATTTTTTAAAGTATTATAAATTTGTTCTATGACGACTGAGAAATAGTTATCAGAAGGTTTTAATATATCTGATAAATAAATATATTCATAATTGAACTTTTTGATTTTATTCATAAGTTCTAAAGATTGATCTGAAAAACATAATCCTTTATCTGGAGATGAATTATTACATAAATCATAAATTAAATTATTTATTATAACGGTATTATTAATAGTTCCACTAGTATATCCTAATAAATCATATAATTTATCTAAATGTTCATCTAGTATTCCTAATGTAACAGCATCTTCAATATCCCTTCCAATATATGAAATTTTATCAGAAATTTTAACCACACAAGCTTCCCAAGTATATGGAGCAAATTGATTTGGATATTGATATTCATCAAGAGAGATAAAATCTTCTCGTGGTTTAATAGAATTCTCATCAATTTCACCACAATGTGAAATAATTCCATCTCTAACACCATATGTTAAATTTAAATTTTGCTTATTACCTTCATTATCTTCTAAAAGTTCAGTATTATCAATAAAAAATAATCCATTCTTTTCGTGCCAAAACGAAGAATTCAAATCCCTTTTACAAATTTTATCTAAGATTTTTTCTCCTTTATGACCAAAAGGACTATGACCTAAATCATGAGATACTGCAATTGCACGTGTAAGCTCATCATTTAATCCAAGATAATGAGATATTGTATAACTAATTGATTCAACGTGGTTCACATGTTCTATACGTGTACATATATGATCATTTTGTGGAGAATAGAATACTTGAGTTTTATGTTTTAATCTTCTGTATGCATTACTATGTATAATTCTAGTAAAATCCCTTTCAAATTCAGAGCGTATATCATTGTTTCTAGAATATAAGGGAGATAATCTTGAAATTGTATTATTCCATTTAGGATTTGTATTGCTCATAGAAACAGAGCTAAAAGAATTTCTCATTTTTGTAATCAACCCTCTCTTTAATTTATTTATTGTATAGTGAAAATCGACGATTTCCTCGATATTTTAGTATTTTTAGCGATTCTTACTATACAACAAGGTTAAGTTTCTTTGGGCTGTGCATATTCGCCAAGCGAAATGCACATATGGCGAAGCCACTTTTCTTATAATTTATCATAGAGAATTGTTTTAGTCAATTTAATATCAAAATATGAAAAATAAAAATTTTAAAAAAACCGAACAAATTTTTGAGAAAAACTATTGACAAAATATAAAATGAAGTGTAAAATAATACAAACAAAAGTTCAGAGAAAAAGAAAAAATAAAAACATAAAAATCTAAGTAAATAATTAATTTGTAAATAAAAAATAGGAGGCAAATGCTATGAAAAATGTTAAAGAAAGTATATTAAAATCAGTAAAAATTTTTGGGATTAGTTATAATCTAAAAGTATCTTATAAAAGAATAAAAAACCCTAAACTAGATTTAGAAGAAAAACAAATAGCGATAAGCCTTCCAATAAAATACAAAAAAGTTAATAATGATATAATTGTGGAAATGTTATTAGAAAAAATGTATGATGCAATTGCTAATAAAGAACTAGATATTATAATGGAGAAAGTAAGAACAACATTAAAATTTGCACCAGATGATTATAAAATAATGCGTTTGGATAAAAGATTGGGAAAAAGATTAGCAAATAGAATTATAATAAATCCAGATATAGTAAAATATAGAAAAGAAATAATAGAATATGTTATATTTTATGAGTTCTGCCGTTTGAAAATTAATAAAAGCAGTAAGAAATTCCAAGAGATATTAAAACAATATATTCCTAATTATAAAAATTATGAATATGAATTAGTTGGAGTGCAATATTAGAAGATGTAGAATATGCATCTTCTACATCACAAAAGAAAACAGTACATACTGCTGATATTACTATTATCTAATTAATATTTGTATCTAGATATGGAAATAGTATATCAAAAAATGAAATAAATAAAACATGACTCAAAACAATTCCGTAACTAAATATTTTAGACAAAAATAAATTTATGAAATAAATGGTATGGCCTTACCAAGATTAAAAACAAAATGGATTACGTTAATCTCTAACAGTATGAATAAATTATATTGTATCTTAATAAAAAAATCAATACTTTTTACAAAAAATGTAAAATCTGTTAAAAAGATTGTTCTTATTTGTCGAAATTTGAAATAAGAACAATCTTTTTTTGTAAATTATTTATTTAAAACAAATTTTTCATATTTTTGAGCAGCAATTTCAGGATTAAATTTACTATTAAAATCTTTTATTGGTGCAAACTCTTTTTCTGAATCAACTCTAAGAAGTGCAATATTATCAAAATATGGAAAAGCATCAAAAACAAATTGTTCAAATTTATATATGTTAGGAGTATCTGGCACTTGTTTCATACCTTCAGTATTAACAAAAGGATTTTTTCTAAATGCCCTATGATATGGTAAAGATATATTAGACATTTTCTTAATTGCATTTATATTGAATAAATGAGCAAGCATATTTGTTTCTCTATACAAGAATTTTCCGTTACCATCTTTTAGTTTTGATATTTCTTCAGTAAAGTTCTCACAGTCAACAATAGAAGGCTTATTACTCTTTTTTGCAAATATCCAATTAAAGTCTTTAGGAGATTCTTTAAATAGTGTTTTAGAAGCTATTTCAAATTTTGAATTTATGGCAAATCCAATAAATATTGGATCTAATGGATCTAATAATACATTATCTATTCCACCTACAAAAAGCCATTGTAATTTTCTATTTTCCATGTCTTTAATTAAATTTGCTTTTTTTAAAGCACTAAATAAATTACCATTTCCATTAGAAGCTAGATTTACAGAATATATTTCTGAAAGGACTAACTTACCATGAATATCAATTATTGGCATATTTTCTTGTGTAAAAAATAGAATATTATTTCTATCATATCCAAAAAAATTATTTTGTTCAAAGAAACTTATTGTATCAAAATAGTTATTAGTACTTGTCATTATGTACCAGGGAATATTAACTTTGTATTTTAAAGAATATTTTTTTAAATAATCACATAAAATTTCAAATAATGATTTTTGTGGTTTAATATCTAAGCAAAAAGTACCTTTAGGCCCAGAAAAGCCAAGTCGAGAGCCTTGACCTCCTGCTAATGTAATCACACCAACTTTTCCTGATTTTATTGCCTTTAATCCTAAATTTTCTAGTTGTTTAATTTTATTACTAGATAGTTCAGATTTAATAGAATAATCTATAGGTTCTATTTCTTCTGTAGATTCAAATATATCAGTTTTAGATTTTTCATATAATTCTAAAATTTCTTCAAAATCTATTTTCAATATCTGATTTAATAAATTACTTTTTTGCACATCTGTAAGTTCAGAATAAAATTGTATTAAATGTTGTTGATTATATTTTTCTAATTTTTCTTTTACAATTTTCAGTTTATCATCCATATACAAACCTTCTTTATACAATAATCATTTAAAATTCGAGTAATTAGTAGCACTTCGTAATTCAGCTATAACTCTATTTTTACTAGGTAATGTTGATTTTTCTAAAAGTTTAATCTCTTCTTCAATATTGTATGGAAGTCTTACAAGATTAAAACTTATAGAAGAAAGAACTTTGCTCTCATAATTACCTTCTAAGATAATATATGATGCAACCGTAGAAAATTGATTAGTTTTGTCTGATGGATTATCATTAAGCATCTCAATAGGCATACCAATACTTCCTGGGTTAAATATAGTTTTATTGCCAATTCTAAAAATATTTGGAGTATGAATATGTCCATATCCGACTATATCAGGAATAGGATCAACATTTGTTTTTCCAATAAATTCTGTATTTTCAAACAATTCTAAACCGTTGTGTATTTCTGTTGCAGAATATATTGTATTTTTATTTGAGAACATTGGATTAAAAACATAATCTAATCCAAAAGGTGATGCATGAAAAAGTCTGATTAAGTATCCGCTTAAATAAAATTCATATGAAATGGGTAAATTATATATAAATGAAGCACGATCTTCGCCTATTAAATCTCTTGTCCAAAATTTCCCTTTAGGTATATCAGGTCTAGTTATAGCTTCATCACAATTCCCTTTTATAATAACATCGCATTTTTCACGAAGTAAATCGATTACTAAATCTGAATTACAACTTTTTAAAACACTATCACCTAGACAGAATATTTTATCAATATGTCTTGATTCAATATCATTAATTACAGCTTTAAGGGCAGTAATATTTCCGTGAACATCAGAAATAATTGCAATTTTATCCATAACTACACCTCCATCGAATTATATATAAATATTATATTATAAAAATAAATGGTTTTCAATACATAGTAAAAATAACAGTTGCCAAAAAAATGTATATTATATATAATAAATACATTTAAAATAGGGAGGAGATATATAATGCTTGAACATATAGGAAATACTCCAATGATAAAGATATCATATAAAATGAATCAAAAAATCAATTTTGTATATACAAAATTGGAAGCTTATAATCCTACAGGTAGTATAAAGGACAGAGTGGCATATTATATAATAACTAAAGCTAAAGAAAGAAATGAACTCAAAGCCAATATGCCAATAGTTGAAGCAACTAGTGGAAATACAGGAATTTCACTTGCAGCTTTGGGTGCTTATTTTAATCATCCGGTATATATTTTTATGCCAGAATGGGCAAGTGTAGAGAGAGTAAAACTTATGAATAACTATGGAGTACACGTAACTCTTATTTCTAAAGAAGAAGGAGGATTTAAAAAATGTTTGGAAGAAGCTAAAAAATTTGCGGAAGAGAATAATGCATTTTTAGCTAATCAGTTTGCGAATACGGATAATTTATTAGCACATTATGAAACAACAGGGAATGAAATAGTAGAAGCATTACCAGAAAAAGTAGACGCATTCATATCAGGTGTTGGAACAGGAGGAACATTAATAGGAATAGGTAAAAAACTAAAAAAATATGATAATAATATAAAGATAATAGCATTAGAACCTGATAAAATGCCATTGATTTCACAAAATAAAATGATAGCACACCATAAAATTGAAGGAATTGGAGACGACTTTGTTCCGGATCTTTTTGATAGAGATTTAGTGGATGATATTATATTAGTAAATGATGATGATGCAGTTAATATGTCCAGAAAACTAGCAAAAGATTTAGGTTTAGGAGTTGGAATTTCATCAGGAGCAAATTTTTTAGCAAGTGTAATTTATCAAGAGAAAGTAAATAAACCAGTAGTTACAGTATTTGCGGATGATAATAAAAAATATTTAAGTACAGATTTATCTAAAGATATTGATAATAATAAAGAATATATATCAAACAAAATTGAATTGCTAGATTATGAGGTCATAGAGAAAAGTATTACTAAATAAAATAATTAAATTATGATATCATAAATCTAAGTTCTATATAGCAAATTATAAATTATATTATATTATATTATATCAAAACAAAAGCTTTATTCATAATATATTAGTGAAATATATATGAAAGGAGCTTTTTCAATGCATAAAAAAATACTAACAGGAACTTTTATTCTTATAATTTTATTAATAATTTCTGTTCCAGTGTATGCATTATCACCATCAAGTAATGTAATATACAAAGGAATAGATGTAAGTGAATGGCAAGGAAGTATCAATTTCGCAAGAGTAAAAGAAGCGGGAATAGAAATGGTATATATAAGGGCAGGTCAAGGTTTTAGCTATAAAGATGCTCAATTTGAAAGAAACTATGAAGAAGCAAAAAGAAATGGATTAAAAATAGGGGTATATCATTACATGACTGCAAGAAGTGTTGAAGATGCTAAACTGCAAGCCCAATTTTTTGTATCATTAATATCAGGAAAACAAATAGATTGTAAATTAGCAATGGATTTCGAATCATTTGGAAGCTTAAATAAATCTCAAATAAATGAAATAGCAGTAGTATATATGAAAGAAGTAAAAAGATTATCTGGAAAAGATGTTGTAGTATACAGTAATACATATGATGCTAAATATGTATTTAATAGCGAAGTTGCAAATGAACCATTATGGGTCGCACAATATGGTGTAAGTGAACCTCAAGACAATGGAAATTGGAAAAATTGGGTTGGATATCAATATTCTTCTACCGGAAGAATTAGTGGAATAAGTGGAAATGTAGATTTAGATGAGTTTACAGAAGATATATTATTAAATAATGTAGAAGAAGTACCTAGTGTAGAAGATCCTAAATGTGATAAAGAGGACAGAATCTTATATAAAGTAAAGAGAGGAGATACATTATCGGAAATTGCATTAGAGCATAATACAACTGTAAATCATTTAGTATTAATAAATGATTTACAAAATCCAAACTTGATTTTTGTTGGAGAAATATTAACAATATCGTGCAATCATAATAATAGTGAAAGTGAAAATAACAGTTCTGAAAATATAATAATATATACTATAAAGAAAGGAGATACTTTATCAGAAATTGCATTAGAACATGATACAACTGTAATTAGTCTAGTAAATTTAAATAATATACAAAATCCAAATTTGATATATGCAGGTGAAACAATAAAGATTAGAACAAATAAAGAAAATTCAGAAAGTTTTTATACAGTAAAAAGAGGAGATACATTATCAGAAATTGCATTAAAATATAATACAACTGTAGATGACCTAGTAAAGAAAAATGATATATTAAATCCAAACTTAATTTATGTTGGAGATAGAATTAGAATTAAATAATGACAAAAATTTGGATAAAATTGCCAAAACCTTCATTCCAGTATTGACAAAATATAGAGTTTTAAGTATAATAATATTTGTTCACGAATGAAAGAACATAATGAAATCCCACACTGAACACATATATGTGTAATACTGGAAGGAGGGGAATAAAATGTCAGAGGTTAAAGTTAATAATGGTAATATAGAAGATGCCTTAAAAAGGTTTAAAAGACAATGCGCTAGAAATGGTGTACTTCAAGAAGTAAGAAAAAGAGAGCACTATGAAAAACCAAGTGTTAAAAGAAAGAAAAAATCAGAGGCTGCTAGAAAAAGAAAATTTTAATACATATAAAAAACTGAAAATTAGATAATCTAGTTTTCAGTTTTTATAGTTTGCAATAAAATACTTGTATACTTTACAAAAATAATATTATAATAAGAAAGATGATAAAATGGAAGGAGAGAAAATATGAATTATTCAAAAACAGAAATAAAAAAGGGTATTACAATCCATAATATAAAAACAAATAAATTTAAAACGAATTTATTTGCAGTATTTTTAGCTACACCTTTAAGTAGAGAAAACGTAACTAAGAATGCGTTGATTACTGCAATTTTAAGAAGAGGAACTCAAAATATAAAATCTCAAGATTTAATCAGTAAGAAATTAGAGGAAATGTATGGAGCAAGTTTTGACTGTGGAATAGAAAAAACTGGTGATAATCATATTATGAAATTTTATTTAGAAGCAATTAATGAAAGCTTTTTACCAGAAAAAGAAGAATTAACAAAAAAATGTATAGAAATTTTATTTGATATAATATTTAATCCATTAATAGAAAATAATGGTTTTAAAGAAGAATATGTACAAAGTGAAAAAGAAAAATTGAAACAAATCATAGAATCTAAAATAGATAATAAGAGAGTATATTCTTTTGAGAGATGTATTGAAGAAATGTTCAAAAATGAGCCTTACGGATTATATAAATATGGATATATAGAAGACCTAGACAAAATTACAGCTCAAGATTTATATGAATACTATAAAAAAATAATAAGCGAATGTAAGATTGATATTTTTGTATCTGGAGAGATAGAAAATGATAATATAAATCTACTAATTAAGAATAATGAGGAAATAAAGAAATTAACAGAAAGAGAACCAATATATATTGTAAACAAAGAAAAATCAGAAGTAGCAGATAAAGGAGAAGAAAATGTTGTAGAAGAACATATGCAAGTAGGACAAGGAAATCTAGTTATAGGATTAAATGCAAACAGTCAAAAAGATGGGGCAAAATACATTACATCTGTATACAATGCAATACTTGGTGGAGGAGCAAATTCTAAACTTTTCCAAAATGTAAGAGAGAAAAATAGTTTAGCATATACTGCTGGATCAACTTTTAGAAGACAAAAAAGCGCTATATTTATAAGATGTGGAATTGAAATAGCGAATTATGAAAAAGCATTAAGTACAATTAAAGAACAAATCGAAGACATGAAAAATGGAAACTTTACAGATGAAGATATAAATAATTCTAAAGAATTAATCGTAGCTTCAATAAATAGTATTACATCAGAACAAGATTCAGAAATAACATACTATTATGGACAAGAATTATCTGATACATTTACAAGTCTAGAAAAATATGTAGATAAGATTAAAAGAGTTTCTAAACAAGATATACTAGAAGTAGCAAAAGATATTTGGATTAACACAATATACTTTTTAAGAGATTAAGAACAACTTTTTTAACTGCAATTTTTGAAAGGATGATATTAAATGAAAATAATAGAAAGCTCAAGAATAAAAGAAAAGGAATATATAGAAAAATTAGATAATGGTATGACAGCAATAATAATACCTAAACCTAATTTAGATAAAAAATATATTATTTGGGGTACACATTTTGGTTCAATTGATAATAGATTTATTATGCCAGATACTGGTGAAGAAGTATTCATTCCAGATGGAGTTGCACATTTTTTAGAACATAAAATGTTTGAACAACCAGATGGAACTAACAGTCTAGATACTTTGATGGCATTAGGGTTAGAAGCAAATGCATACACAACAAATGACCATACTGCATATTTATTTGAATGCACAGATAATTTTTATAAAGGTTTAGATGAATTAATGGATTATGTACAACATCCATATTTTACAGATGAAAATGTAGAAAAAGAAAAAGGAATAATTGCTCAAGAAATTAAAATGTATGATGATGAGCCAAGTTGGAGATTATACATGAATGCAATGGATTGTATGTATAAAGAAAACCCTATAAAAATAGATATTGCAGGAAGTGTAGAATCTATAAGCAAAATCACACCAGATGTTTTATATAAATGTTATAACACATTCTATAATCCATCTAATATGATAATGGTTGTATGTGGGAATTTTGAACCTGAAAAATTACTAGAAGAAATAAAAAAGAGATTAATACAAAAAAATGAACAAGGAGAGATAAAGAGAATATATCCTACTAAGGAAAACTCAATAAATAAGCCATATAATGAAATAGAAATGGAAGTAAGTGTGCCAATTTTTGCTATTGGATACAAAGATATAGAAGGCTTGAATGATAAAGAAGAGATTGTAAAAAAACATATAGCAATAGAAATATTATTAAATATGATAATTGGCAAAAGTTCTGAAACATATAAAGAATTATATGAAGAAGGAATATTAATATCTCAACCAGATTTAGATTATGAATTTAGTGATGAATACGCACATATTTTAATTTCTGGTCAATCAAAGAATCCTGATATTGTGAAAGAAAAAATTGGAAATATTGTAGATGAATTTCAAAATAAAGGTTTAAATGAAGAACATTTTAGTAGAATAAGAAAAAAAATCTATGGAGATTATGTAGCAGAATATAACAGTGTTGGAAATATAGCAAGAATGTTTTTGGCAGACAAGATGAAACAAATAGATAGTTTTGATTATATAGAAAAATATAATAGTGTAACAAAGGAATACACAGAAAGCATTTTGAAAAATGTCTTTAAAAAAGAGAATATGGTAATGTCTGTAGTTAAATGTAAATCAAAAAAATAAAGTGTAGAAGAATGTCGAAAAAAAGCACACGAAAGTTGGCGTAAACCGCTTGAAATCAACAAAAAACAGTTGACTAGTATAAAAAAATATGTTATTTTTAAAATATACAAAAGAAAAAAGTAGAAAAGGAGAGTGGGGTTATGCTAAAAGAAGAAATATGTAGATTAAGAGAAGAACTAAATAATAGTATAATTAATGGAGATGATTATTCCATCACTTATAAAATAAGTGTAGAGCTCGACCAACTAATTGCGGAATATTATAAAACAGAACTTGATTTAAGGAAAGACAATGTAAAGAAAAAGGTTAAAGTTAAAAGATAATTGTTCGAGATTGAATTTGAATATATTCATTATTATAATATTATAAGTTGTTAAATTAAATAATGGATAAAAGTGAAGTACTTGTATTAGGTACTTCACTTTTGTTACAAAAATATTACAAAAATATTATTTTTTTGTTACAAATAGTCAAAAAGAACAAAAATATGATATCATATATTGCAAAATAAAAAAAAATCATTTATAATTAAATAAATGAGGTGAAGAAATTGGCAAAGGCAATAAAAGCATTGATTATTAGCATAATATTCTTATTTATATTAACAATGATAATTCCTAATAAAATATATGCTAAAAGTATTGAAGTCAATAGTTCTATAAAAGTAGCAACAGGAGTAATAGATCCAGATGATTTTGAACCACAAGATCCAACTCAGTCAGATATAAACGTTATGATGAATATGTCAAATGTAATAATAGGTACGATACAGGTTATAGGTGTTGTGGTATCTTTCATTTCATTAATGGTTTTAGGACTTAAGTATATGACTGGAAGTATATCTGAAAAAGCCGAATACAAAAAAACAATGATTCCATATCTTATAGGGACAATAATGTTTTTTGCAATAACACAATTAGTAGCTTTGATTGCATCTATTGTTGAAGGATTTTAAAATTACTAAATGTGAGGAAATGGAGGGAATATAGTGAATACAATATTAAAAATAATAAGTATTATATTAATATCGTTTATAATCTTTACTATTATTCCATATAACAATACATATGCAACAAGTATTGATGGCATTATAACAGGAGCTGATGATTTTGTAAGTGATGGAGCTGATTCTCAACCTATAAATATAAACGACTTAAAACCAATGTCTGACACTATATATAATGTACTTTTAGTTTTAGCCGTAGTTGTTGCAGTAATTATTGGTTTAGCGATTGGAATAAAATTTATGACGGGCAGTGTATCAGAAAAAGCCCAAGTAAAAGAAACATTAATACCATATATAGCAGGATGTGTAGTTATATTTGGAGCATTTGCTATATGGAAACTCGTAGTTGAAATATTAAGTTCAATATAAAAATGATTTTAAAATTATCTCAATAAATTAAGAGATACTTATATAAAAATATATTATAGAGGAGGAAAAATATGAGTACTGTACTTAAGAAAACTGGAGTAATACTAATTGTTGCATTAATGTTAGTATTTGCATTTAATACATATGCATTGGCAATGAATCCAGGAGATATTGCTGATCAACTTACAGGCACACAAACTCCTGCAACTGATAGTGTGACTAATATTGGTAATCAAATAATAGGAATAATTACTACTATTGGTGTTGTTGTTGCAGTTGTTGTTTTACTAGTATTAGGTATAAAATATATGATGGGAAGTGCATCAGAAAAAGCCGAATACAAAAAAACAATGATACCATATTTAGTTGGTGCTATATTAATATTTGGTGCATCAGCTATAACAAAAGTAGTTGTTGCATTAGGTTCAAATATAGAAGTATAAAATGTTACAGAAATATTACAAAAATATTACAATTATATTAAAAGTGCATATAAAATGCACTTTTTTTGCTTTTTTTGTATCTTTTTAAAGAATTATCTGCTATAATATATGATATATACAATTATATACTAAGGAGGAGTCTATGGGAACGTATAATTTACCTAGAAGTGTTAAAGGAGAAGGTAGAATATTATTTATTTTTACTGGTAAAAGCATCATATACACTGTAATAGCAGGAGGAATTGGATTACTTTTTTATTTCATATTTTCAGCTTTTGATTTAACTATGGTTGGAATAATTATTACAGCAGTTTTTGCATTAATTGGCTTTGTAATAGGAACTTTCAAAGTACCAAATTTAGCAAAGTTTGAATTTACCAAGAAAACTGGAGGAGAAAACATAGACGACGTTATAAGAAGAGCAATAAAATTTAAAACAAAGGGAAAAAAGATATATATTTATAAGGAGGAAGAAACAAATGTTAAATAATGTAGAAACTTTGACAATAATATTAACAGTAGTAATTATAGCAATTGTAATATTAATAGCAATTCTATCACTAATATATTTTAGATCAAAATCAAAAAAGGACAAAGCTCCGAAAGCAAAATCAGCAGATATTTCAGTAGATAATAATAAAACACAAAAAGAAAAAAGTTATGCAGTAGAATCTGTAATGGATTTTATGGAGTTTGATAGAGTTGAAGATAATATGATTATACAAAAAGATGGAGCAAAGTACATAATGGTAATTGAATGCCAAGGAATCAATTATGATCTTATGTCTGAAATAGAAAAAAATTCTGTGGAAGAAGGATTTGTACAATTTTTAAACACAATTAGATATCCAATACAAATATACGTTCAAACCAGAACAATAAATCTCGAAAGTAGTTTACAAACATATAGAGATAGAGTACAAGAAATTGAAGATAATTTATTTAGACAAGAAGCAAGATATAAAGACATGATTAGTTCTGGAAATTATTCAAAGGAACAAATTAATCAAGCATATTACGAACTTACTAAGCAAAGAAATTTAAATGAATATGGAAAAGACATTATAAATAGTACAGAAAGAATGAGCTTAAACAAAAATGTACTTAATCAAAAATATTATATAGTAGTACCATATTATCCAGAAGATTTAGGACAAAATGATTATGATAATGAAGAAATTAAAAATATAGCGTTCTCAGAATTATATACTAGATGTCAATCTTTAACAAGAACTTTGGCTGGATGTGAAGTAAATGGAAAAATTTTAACTTCAAATGAATTGGTTGATTTATTATATGTAGCATATAACAGAGACGAGCAAGAAACATTTGGATTAGATAAGGCTTTAAGAGCTGGATATGATGAACTATACTCAACAGCTCCAGACGTATTAGATAAGAAAATGAGAGCACTGGACAGAAAAATTGAAGAAGAAGGTTTCAATAAAGCAAATGATAAGGTAATAGAAGCTCAATCTGCAAAAGAGAAAGCACTAAGACAAAAAGAAGAAAATATGGAAGATTTAATATCTCAAATGGCAGAACTTATAATCGAACAAAATAGAACAATAATTGGAAGTGATATTGCAGATGATGCAATAAATAGAGTTAATGAAGAAAAACAACAAAAGAAAGAACAAGAGAAAAAAGAAGAAGGAGGTACAGAAATAAATGTTAAAGAAAAAACAAAGAGAAGAAGAACAACAAAGACAGCCTAATGACTATACAAGACCAGATGAATTTAAAATTTTAAAGAAAAAGACAATAAAAGAGCTAATTGCTCCTTCAGGAATAGATGCAAGCAATATAGATCGTTTAGAAATTATTTCTAATGTTACTAGATATGCAAGAAGCTTCTTTGTATCAACACTTCCTAGAATGTGTACTTTCCCAGAATTATTTAGAGATATGTATTTATTTGGAGATATTAATACTTC
>CAMMDS010000003.1 GCA_946495655.1 uncultured Clostridium sp. | reverse complement strand
GGACTGTGCATATTCGCGAAGCGAAATGCACATATGGCGAAGCCACTTTTCTTATATAAAAGGTATAGAAAACCAAAAAAAAGGAATACTAGTATAAAATGAAAAAAAGGAGGAAATATATGAGTATGAAATTTGTTAAAGGTATGATAGTTGGAGGCTTAATATCAGCTGGAGTGGCAATGATGTGCTCTGACAATATGCAGCCAAATAGAAGAAAAATGGTAAAAATGGGTAAACAATTTGCTAGAAAAATGGGTATAATGTAATAAGAAGGACGTTGTTTTTAACGTCCTTTCATATTGACTAAAAAGGTCTAAAGCATGGTCTACAAGGTTTTTCAGCTTTTTTGTTGCATTCTTTTTCATTTTCACATTTTTTATCGCAATCTTTTTTGCATTCCTCTTTGCATTCTTCTTTATGACAAGGTCTGTGATCATCTTTGCATTCTTCTTTATGGCAAGGTCTATAATCGTCTTTACATTCCTCTTTACAACAAGGTCTATAATCGTCCTTCCATTCTTCTTTATGACAATGTTTATGCTCATCTTTTTTACAATCTAATTTTACACCTTTTAAGCAGTCTGCATCATGTTCTACTTTAGTACATATTTTACAATGTTTTACTTTGTCAACCCAAATTTGTATTTCATAGAAACGATTAGCACAAAGAGGTCCAAATACGAATTCTCCCTCATCGTCTGTAAATGTGTGAGATACAGGTCTTCTTTCTTCTTTACCACATTCACAAACAACTTCAATAAGTTTTACAACAGCATCTTTAACAGGCTCTTGATAACAATCTTTTACAACACCATAAATAACTCCTCTGTTATCTTCTGGTAAAGTAATTTCTAAATCAAATTGTTTACCTGTAGCTAAAATACCATCTACATCTAATACTGGACATACATTTTTTTCATATTCCATAATTAATAATCATCCTTTCCTAAGCAATTCTGCTTAATATATATTATGAAAACAATAAAAACATGTGAATATTATGTAGAAAAAGATAATATATTGATGTATAATAAATGATAATTTAGAAATATCTTTTAAGGATGTATAATATATATAAATGAAAAGATAATTAAGATGGGAGAGGTTTATATTGGATAAAAGAGCTATAGGAGTATTTGATTCAGGAGTAGGCGGAATGACAGTTTTAAAAGAGTTAAAAAAGACTCTTCCTAATGAAAATTTTATTTATATAGGCGATACCGCAAGTTTTCCTTATGGAAGTAAATCTAAAGAAACTATAATAGATTTGTGTAAGAAAAGAATAGAAAATTTAATTGAAATGGATGTAAAAATGATTGTAATTGCTTGTGGTACAGCAACTAGTCAAGCATTGGAAGAAATGCAAAAGATTTTTAATATACCTATTATAGGAATAATAGAACCTACAATAAAATATTTAAAAGATAATAATATTCAAAACATAGGAATTATAGCTACTACTGGAACTATAAGAAGTAATGGATGGCAAAATGGAATAAAAAAACATATTGAAAATTCAAGAGTGCAGAGCAAAGCTTGTCCACTTTTAGCACCAATGGCAGAAGAAGGATGGACGGAAAATGAAATAGCAATGCTTGCAGTTCATGAATATTTAAAAGATATAAAGCAAATAGATGCTTTGATTTTAGGATGTACGCATTATCCTCTATTTAAAAATATCATACAAAATGAATTAGGACCTGATACTGAGATAATAAATACAGGCGAAATGGTTGCAAAAGAAGTAAGTGAATATATAAAGAGCAATAATTTAGAAAATGCTTTAAATACTAAAGCTACAACTCAAATGTATCTCACAGACTTAGAATGTAATTTTATAAATGTTGCAAAAAAATTAATGAATCAGGAAAATATAGAGCTCAAAAAAATTGATTAGGAAAGACTTTCGTTAATATACAAAATTCTGCGATTGAAATATATGATTAGCAATAAAAATAAACTATATAAAATAAGAATAAAGTTATAAATTCAAGCATATAATCATATTAACTTAAAAATGGAGGTCTTTTTTATGTTCTTTGTTATTGATAAATCCAAGATATTTTCATATGTTATTGCAATTTGTACTGTAGTTATTTTATTTGTAGCTGCAGCAAATCTAAATAATATATCATCTTCTGAAAATACGATATCTACATCTACAAATAGTATGAGTTCAAATATAATAGATAATTTTAATACTATTACAAATACCATTAATAATTCTGTAATGAATACAATAAATTAATGGAAAAATATTCATTTTATGAATAAATAATGGATATTTACTAATAATAATAAAAATATTTTATTATTAGGAGTATGAAATGTTTTTTATAGGAGTTATCACAAACCAAAAAAATGAAATTTATATAAAAAATAATTTATCCAAGATTTTACCAAAAGAAAATATAATATTTATAACGGATAAGAATATTCTAAATATAAAAAACATAAAATTTGAAACAATAATTATTGATTCTAGAATAAGCAATAAAATAGAATTAAGAAAAATAGTATCTAGTGCTAAATATGTAATGTTAAATTCAGATATAGAAATGGATTTTGAAGTGATAAATGATTTGAATTTAACAGTGATAACATATGGATTTAATAATAAATCTACATTTACAGTATCAAGTATAACAGAAAATAGTATAATAATTTGTTTACAAAGAATTATTTTTAATAAAAATGAATTAAAAATTGAACCACAAGAATATGAATTGAAAGTGCATGAAAATACTGAAAAATATGCTGTTATTGCAGCTGGAATTGTAAATGTTTTATACAGTTAAAATTTTTTGTGAGTAAAAATAAATAATAAAATTTTGAAAAAAATAACATTTTATGTAGACAAAACCAAAAAAACATAGTATAATAAGTAATATGAGAAAAAACGATTTTAAATTTGTTACTAGAAAAATATAAAAAAGAAACAAATGGGGGAGGAAAATTAAGTGAATACTTTGTATTTAGACAATAACCACATCACATTAGTGGGAAAGGTAACAAGCGAGAAAAAATTAAGTCATGAAATCTATGGAGAAAAATTTTATGTATTTAATTTAAGTGTACCACGTTTAAGTGGAAATTTTGATGAAATACCAATTACAATTTCAGAAAGATTAATAACAGAAACAGGATTACCATTAGAAAGCAAAATGTCTGTTACTGGTCAATTTAGATCATATAACAGCTATGAAGGAGAAAAAAACAGATTAGTTCTTACAGTTTTTGCAAAGAATATTGATTTCTTAGAAGATCAAGAAGCAGAAATACCAGTTGGTAAAGACTACATAACAAATGAAGTTGTTTTAGATGGCTACATTTGTAGAAAACCTATTTATAGAAAAACACCATTTGGTAGAGAGATTGCAGATGTATTACTTGCAGTTAATAGATCATATAATAAATCAGATTATATTCCTTGTATAGCTTGGGGAAGAAATGCAAAATTCTGTGAAACTGTAGCAGTAGGTACAGAGATAAAAGTTGTTGGTAGAGTTCAATCAAGACAATATGAGAAAAAACATGAAGATGGTACTATAGAAAATAGAGTTGCATATGAGGTATCAGTAGCAACACTAGAGGTTATTAACAAAGAGTCAGATGAAAACGAAGTTCCAGAAGAGAATAAGGAAGCTATATAAAAATATAGATTCAAACAAAAGATTGAACATAAAAAATTCCTAAAAAATTCAGGTTTTAGACCTGAATTTTTTGATGGATAATATAAAATTTATTTTTTGTCCTCTGGGATAATTATATTTTCCTTTTTTTCATTTTTAGGTTTTTCAATTTCTATATAATCGGAAACAGGAGATATGTTTAAATCATTTCCACCATTAATAACCTCAATTGTTTTTGGCTTTTCTTGAGAAATGTTATCTTCTGTATTCTCTACATCATCTTTTTCATTTGAATTTTCCTCTTTATTGTCATCATTTATATCAATTATTTTTTCTAAATCTAAATCATCAGAAGAGAAAGTATATGATTTATCATCTTTATTATATGTATACATAAACAAGCACCTCCATTTTCTAAATAAATTATAAATGTTAAATTTAGTAAAGTCAAGATGTTTACATTAAAGAAAATAAATGATAAAATATATCTTGTTACAATTCAAAATTAGGTATAAAAAGCAAACAATGTATGTTTATAACTTTTTATTTTCGGCCCCCAACATCGTATAAACTGTAAAACTTCGTTTAACAGTTTATAAACTTGTTGGTCCCCACCTTAAGCACTCAAATAAAAATTTCTAAACATACATTGTATGCTAAAAAATAAAGTTATAAATAATAACTATATCTTGTTATAATATGAAGTAAGAAAATAAAAAGGAATGAAATCATAATGGAACAGAATAAAATAAAGGGGATAATTGAATCAATATTATTTGCTGCAGGCAGAGAAGTAAGAATAACAGAACTTATGTCTGCTTTAGAATTGAGCTCTGATGAAGTGATTAAAGTAATAAATAGTTTAAAAGATGATTATAAAAAAGAAGAAAGAGGACTTGAAATAATAAATATTGAAGACTCATATCAGTTATGTACAAAAAAAGCAAATTATGAGTATATATATCCTATATTTGATAAGAGGAATAAACCAAATTTATCACAGGCAGCATTAGAAACTTTAGCAATAATTGCATATAATCCAAGAATTACAAGAGCTGAAATAGAAACCATAAGAGGAGTTAACTCAGATGGAACCATATATAAATTACTAGATTATAACTTGATTGAGGAGGCTGGAAAACTTGATGCACCAGGAAAACCAATGACATACAAAACATCTAAAGAATTTTTGAAAATGTTTGGAATGACTAACTTACATGAATTACCAGAACTTCCAAGATATAAATTAGACGAAAATAGACAAATTGTAATAGATGAAATATTAGAAGAAAAAGAAGCGGAGGCTCCAATGCCCGAAAGGGAAAGTGTAGAGAATGTGGAAAATACAGAAGAAAATTAAATCGAAAATGCGGAGAAGAGAGAAGATAATTAATAGAGATTTTGTAATAAAAGGAGCGGAAATATGAGTAATGAAAAAGATTTTGTAAAGGAAATAACTAATATAGAGGAAGATTTTGCTAAATGGTATACAGATATTGTGTTAAAAGCAGAACTTGCTGATTATACTGATGTAAAAGGATTTATAACTATCCGTCCATATGGATATGTTATATGGGAGAACATTCAAAAGTATGCTGATAAAAGATTTAAAGAGCATGGCGTAAAAAATATTGCTATGCCAGTTTTAATCCCAGAAAGTTTACTACAAAAAGAGAAAGATCATGTAGAAGGTTTTGCACCAGAAGTAGCATGGGTTACAATGGGAGGAGGAGAAGAACTAGAGGAAAGACTATGTGTAAGACCCACATCAGAAACTATTTTCTCAACTATGTATTCTAAATGGTTAAAATCTTGGAGAGATTTGCCATATTTATATAATCAATGGTGTAATGTGTTAAGATGGGAAAAAGAAACAAGACCTTTTTTGCGTTCAAGAGAATTCTTATGGCAAGAAGGACATACAATACATGAAACAGCTGATGAAGCACAAAAATTTACTTTAGAGATGTTAGACGTATATACAGATGTAATAGAAAATTTATTGGCTATACCAGTATTAAGAGGAAAGAAAACAGAAACTGAAAAATTTGCAGGTGCTGATAGCACATATACAGTAGAGACATTGATGCATGATGGAAGAGCATTACAAGCTGGAACTTCACATTATTTTGGACAGAATTTTACTAAGCCATTTGAAATAAAATTCCAAAATCGAGAAGGAAAAGAAGAGTATGCATATCAAACTTCATGGGGAATAAGCACTAGACTTATTGGAGCAGTTATAATGGCACATGGAGATAATAGAGGATTGAAATTGCCACCTAGAGTAGCACCAATTCAAGCAGTTATTGTTCCAGTAGCAATGCATAAAGAAGGAGTAAAAGAAAAAGCTCAAGAATTATATGATATATTATCAGAAAAGTATAGAATGGAATTAGATGTAAGAGAGCAATATTCTCCAGGATATAAATTCAATGATTGGGAAATGAGAGGAGTACCAGTAAGGATTGAATTAGGACCACGTGATATAGAAAATAATAAGTGTGTAGTTGTTAGAAGAGATAATTCTGAAAAAATAGATGTAAGTCTAGATGAAATTTCAACTAAATTAAATGAAATTTTAGAGGATATTCAAAAATGTATGTATGATGAGTGCGCTAAAAGAGTTAAAGAAAAGACTACAATAGCTAACAATATAGAAGAGTTTACAAATAATCTAGAGAAAAATCAAGGTTATGTAAAAACAATGTGGTGTGGAAGCGCAGAATGTGAAGAAAAAATACATGAACTTACAGGTGCTAAATCAAGATGTATACCATTTGAACAAGAAAAAGTAGGGGACAAATGTGTATGCTGTGGAAAACCAGCAGATACAATGGTTATTTGGGGTAGACAATATTAAAGTATAAATATAGAAAAAAACTGAACTAATTAAATTAAAGTTCAGTTTTTTTGTCCATTAAATCGAATAAATTCATATTACCTTCTATAATATCTGAATTATTTGAATTTGAATTCTTATCTGTTTCTATTTCTTTCTCTTTATTTTTATTTTCAATCTCATAATCCTCATCTGAAATTCTATTTATAACATCATAATTATATACATCTCTTGGCGAACCAATTATAGATTTAGAAGATTTAGAAGAATCTTCTGAACTAGGTTCATCATTAAAATTTTGAGTAAGTATTTCAAGAAGACTTGGATACATGGTACCCGCGTGTTTTTTCCAATTTTCGACTATTTGCTTAGCTTGTTCACGTGAACCTGCAAAAGTTTTTACTTCAAAAAGGCATTCATTATTCTCCATAATTTTACATGTAACATTATAATAATTCTCATTAATTGGTGTATATTCTGCTACAACGGAATCTTCTTCATCTACATCATCTAATGTGTATTTAAGATTTGTATCAGCTTGTAATTTTAGTATGCCTGGTAATATGTCTTCAGTGAGTTCAAGAGTTCTAGTTCCTTTTTCAGTAATTAAATACATTTGCTGATCTTCTTTAGTATATGTAAGAATAAACTCACTTTTAGTTAAATCTAATAGAAATTGTTGAAAATAAAAATAATTCATATCTAATACAGAAAGTACAATTTTATATAAAGCATTATTTGTAATTGGCTTTTTTACATTATTTAATATATACAGAATAAGAACTTTGCTTTCTGCCAAAGTTTCTCCATTGGATGCTAATTTCAAAAAGTATCACCTCTTATATAAAATTCAAAAATAATTATAACATAATTATAACGAAAATACTATTATTTTTAAATGATTAATGATATAATTTATTATATATTATTTAATCAAGGGGAAAAATGATGAACAAAAACACATTGTACGAAACATTAGAAGTAAGTGAAAATGCTTCACCTGAAATAATAGAAAAAGCATATAAAACATTAGCTAAAAGGTATCATCCAGATTTACAAAGTGATGCTGGAAAACGTAAAGCAGAGCAAATGATGAAAAAAATTAATGAAGCATATGACATATTAGGAAACAAAGAGAAGAGACAAGCATATGACAGAGAATTAAAAGAACTAAGAGAACAAATCAAGCAAGAAGAATTAGAAAAACAAAGAGAGCAAATTTTTAATGAATACAATATGAATGATATAAAAAACACAGATAATTATTATAATAATCAACAATATAATAATGAATATACATATGAAGAAAATAATAATATTTCAAATGATAATTTTGTTAATAATACTGAAAATTATAATGGTACTCAAAACTATGATGATCCATATGAAGATATAAAACAAGATACGGAAAGACGTACTGAAGAACTAAAACGTAGAACTGTGGAACAAGAAGAAATCAATAGACAATATCAAAATGCATATGAAGATTATTTAAGAAGTTTAGGATATAGAGTAAAACACAAATGGACAAAAGAAGATTATAAAAATTTTTTTATAGCAATTGGAATAATAATAGTAGTTGCTTTGATATTATGGGCGATTCCTCCAATTCGTAATTCTCTAATAAACTTTTATGAAGAAAATCCAATAATAAAATCTTTAGTTGATGTAATTGTGGCTACTATTACTGGGATTTTTAGAGGCATTTGGAATTTTATAACAGCATTATTTAATTAAAAGAAAAAATAGAATCCAAACATGAAGAGTAACATTTTTTTCATTAAAAAAATGTAAAGTAAAAAATATTTGTATATATTTAAAAAAATAGTGATATAATCTATCTATAGTAAATATGTAAATGCAAAATAAACATTTGCATTTAAGAAAGGAAGAGTGAAAATTATGGAGAGAAAAGTAAGAGTAGTGCAATATGGAACAGGAAAAATGTCAGTTTATACTATGCGTTATGTATTTGAAAAAGGGGGAGAAATAGTAGGAGCCATTGATGTAAATCCAGCAGTAATAGGAAAAGACATTGGAGAGATTATGGGAGGAGAGAAAAGAGGAGTAACAGTTACAGATGCAAATAATGCAGAAACTTTGCTTAAAGATTTAAAGCCAGATATAGTAATTGTAGAGACAATGAGTTTATTAAATGATATAAAAGATGCATTTATGCTATGTGCAAAACTTGGAATAAATGCAATATCAACTTGTGAAGAAGCGTTCTTCCCATTTAATTCTAATCCAACAGTTGCAAATGAAATTGATAAACTTGCTAAAGAAAATGGATGTACAATTACGGGAAGCGGATATCAAGATATTTATTGGGGAGAATTAATAAGCGCAATTGCAGGTTCTACACAAAAAATTACTAAAATCAAAGGTAGTTCATCATATAATGTAGAAGACTATGGAATAGCCTTAGCAAAAGCACATGGAGCAGGATTAACACTTGAAGAATTTGATAAAGAAGTTGCAGCAGTTGACAGAGTGAGTGATGAAGAAAGACAAAAAATAATAAATTCAGGAGAATATACACCATCATATATGTGGAATGTAAATGGTTGGTTATGTTCTAAATTGGGTTTAACACCAATTAGCCAGTCTCAAGAATGTGTACCACAAACATATAAAGAAGACATTGATTCAGCTACATTAGGAATGACAGTTAAAGCAGGAGACGCAACAGGAATGAGTGCTGTAGTTACAACTAAAACAAAAGAGGGTATTACACTTGAAACACAATGTATAGGAAAGGTTTACTCTAAAGAAGATTTTGACAAAAATGAATGGACAATAGAAGGAGAACCAAATACAACAATAGTAGTTTCTAGACCAAATACAGTAGAGCTTACATGTGCAACAGTAGTAAATAGAATACCGGATGTAATAAATGGAAAACCAGGTTATGTTTCAACAGACAAATTAGATGAACTAAAATATCTAGTAAAGCCAATGAATGAATATATAAGAGATTAATTGAATTTTAAATTTTAGGGACGCTCCTTTTTGTTCAAGTTTTTGAATTTTTAGGAGTGTCCCTTTTGTTCAAATTAAATTATATATTCTTTATATCCCTTCTTTTAAATACAGCGCAGCTTACAACAAGCATTATTACTAAATAAATTAAACATACGATAATTGAGAATGGAAGAGACATTCCGCTAAACATTGGTATTCCACCAAACAGATATTGTGTTAAATCCCAGTTAGGTGTAACAAAATATATTATTTGTTTTATATCATATGCTAAGCATAATTGATTTATTAAAGATGAAGCAATGTATCCTAAGAAAGGTAAAGCAACTGCTAGAGCGGTATTTGTAAATATTGTGCTGCATGCAAATGCAAGAGTTACTAATAAAATATATATAGGTGATTTGCATAATCCAACCAAAGCTACATATGCTAAAAGATTCATTGTTTCAACTTTATTTGTTTCAAAATTATATACAATAGCAGGAGTAGATAAACCATCAAATCCATTTATTATTCCACCTACTACTAATTGGAATGTATATATAAATGCAATAGTAAGTACTAATATTATCATACATACAATAAATTTAGAAAGTAAAATTTTTATTCTATTATATGGTTTTACAAGTAAAAGCTTAATAGTTCCTCTGTTAAATTCTTCACTTACAATAGAACCTGCTATAACTATACCTACTATTAGTATAAATAATTCATAATTTCCAAATAAATTTAAAAATGTGTCTCTACTAAGCGAATCTAATGAAATCATATTTTCAATATAATATCTATTTAGGTTTGCCTCTTCTAATATACTTTGATAATATTGTAGTTCATCTGAACTTAAATCATCTATATTTACATTTTCATATTCTTTTAATGAAGTTTGACTATTAGCATATTGCTCTAAAGCATTATTTAAGAAACTTGGAGCATAACTAATATTTTTTTCAAGCCTCCATTCATCTACTTGTTTTTGTACTTCTAAATCATATATCATACTATCTATTGATGATAGAGTTTGTCTATCGGTTGTAGTTTCTTTTAGTGCATATTGCTCTTCTAAAGAATTATTTATATATTCTAAATCCTCATTTACGAAATATTTCCAATCATCAGAGTTTAATTTTTCTATAGCAGTATCATATGAAGTTTTTGCTTCATTATATGCAGATTCAGTTATTTCATCTGAATATTCATGTGTAATGATTGTATTAACATAGCTGCTTAGCATATTATTAATAACATATGCTTGCCAACTATTATTTCCATATTCTTTTGTTAAATTTAATAATTCAATCTGGGTTTTAAAATCCACATAAGTTGATAAATCTGCAGCATTATTAGGATCAAGTTCAGATAAAGAAGTCTCATAATATTCAATATCACCTTCGTAATAGTAATAATATTGATATCCATTATCAGTTATTTTAATCATTATATTAGAAAGTAAAATATAGCCTACTATAATAATTAATAAAATATATATAGTTTTTTTCTTAAAAATTTTTTTAAGTTCATTTCCAATTAAATTAATCAATTACATTACCCCCAGTCTTTTTAAAGAATGCATCTTCTAGACTCATAACATCCTCTTTAATAGAATATATTTTTATATCTTGCAATACTAATTTCTTTATAATCAATGGAATATTTTCTTTTTCAGCATGAACTTCAAGATGATTATTATCTTCAGCATTTGACATATCTCCAATAATCATTCTTGCTCTTTTTGCATCATCTACTTCTATAATATAATTTCCTTCAGAAGCTTCTTTTTTAACAGTTTCCAAATCACTAGTTTCTACAATTACTCCATTTTTAATAATACATACTTTATTACAAAAACTTTCAAGCTCTGCTAAATTATGGCTTGATATTAATATACCCATGTTTTCATCTTTAGCAAGTTTCACTAAAAGATTACGCAAATCTTTAATACCCTCAGGATCCAGTCCATTTGTTGGTTCATCTAGTATTAATAAATTAGGTTTATGAAGTATTGCTTGAGCAACTCCTAAACGTTGCCTCATACCAAGAGAATATTTTGAAACTTTGTCATTTATTCTATTTTCTAATCCCACTAATTTTATAACTTCATCAATACGTTTTTGATCAATACCTTTATATAATTTTGCAATTAATTTTAAATTATCCAATCCGGTTAAATACATATATAAATCTGGATTTTCAATTATAGCTCCTACTTTTGCTATTGCTTTTTCAAAGTCTTTCTTAATGTCAAAGCCATTAATTACAACATTACCACTTCCGATTTTTTGAAGACCAAGTATTAATTTTATAGTAGTTGTTTTACCGGCACCATTAGGACCAATAAAACCTAAAATATCTCCATTACATACTTCTAAAGATACTCCTTTTAAAATTTCTTTTTTTCTAAAGCTTTTATGCAAATTTTCGCATTTTAGAATTGTGTTTTGCATATTTAACACATCCCTTCCTTTCATAGAATAATAATTAACATTTCTTTTGATAGCTCATATTCTACCATTAAAATCTTAATAAGCAAGAAATAAAAACTTAAGAAATTATTAAGTTGAAAAAACTCTTGTTACTTATGTTTTTTAATGCTATAATATTATTGTCGAAAAAGAGAGGAAGATATTATACAAAATGAGAATAAGATTTAAACCGTGGGCTAGACCAGAGCTAGAAGCAAGTAAATTTTATATTGATAATCCAGAAGAATATAAAGGAAAATGGAAAGAATTATTTAATAACAACAATCCGATACATTTAGAATTGGGCTGTGGTAAAGGTGGATTTATTTCTCAGCTTGCTGTATATAATCCAGATGTAAATTATATTGCAATAGATTTAGTAGATGCAATGCTTGGATTAGCAAAAAGGAAAATTGAAGAAGAGTATCATATGGCTAACAGAGAAATAGATAATATATATATTACAAGGTATGACATAGAAAGAATAAATAATATTCTGTCTAAAGAAGATGGAATAGAAAGAATATATATTAATTTTTGTAATCCATGGCCTAGAGGCAAACATAGAAAGAAAAGATTAACACATACAAGACAGTTAGAAAAATATAAAGATTTTTTAGTAACAGGAGCAGAAATTTTCTTCAAAACGGATGATGACGATTTGTTTAAAGACAGTATTCGATATTTTGAGGAATCTGGATTTAATATAGAAAAACTTACCTATGATTTGGAAAATGAATTGGATTTTTGGGATAATATCGAAACAGAGCATGAAAAAATGTTTAAGGAGCAAGGGATACATATAAAGGCATTAATAGCATGTCTTAAATAAATATAGGAGGAATAAATGAACCAAATTAATGATTTTATAAATTTTTTTAAAAATATAACACAAGAACAATTAATTGATTGTGGGATTGCTTTAATAATTATTGCATTTTTTCTCATATTTAGCGCTCCACTTTCATATTTAATTATTAAGATGTTTAAATTTAGAGAAAAAGACAAATCAAAAATAAAAAATAATGCTTTCTATAAACCATTAAAAGCATTATTTATAGTAGTGGGAATATATTTAGGAATATTTATAATAAAACTTCCAGAAGATGTAATGGAAATATGTAAAAAGGTATTCCAAATTACTATTATATGTATAGTAGCAAAGGGATTAGCAAATCTCGTAGACCCTAAACATGGAATAATCAAAAAAATGAGAAATGATGAGGCTCCAGATGGAAACAGAACAGTAGCGAATTTTACAAGTAAAATTTTAAAGTATGTAATATATATAGGAGCAGGACTTTTAATACTTTCAGTTTTTGGTATAAATCCAACAAGTTTGATTGCAGGTTTAGGAGTAGGAAGTGCTGTAGTAGCATTAGCGGCTCAAGATTTTGTGAAAAATCTTATATCTGGATTTTCAATTATGTCAGACAAACCATTCCTTGTAGGAGATTGGATAGAAGTTGGATTAAACGCAGGAACTGTTATGGAAATTTCATTTAGATGTACAAAAATACAAACATCGGATAATTCAATTGTAACTATTCAGAATTCAGTATTTACAACTAACAATGTAATTAACTGGTCTAGAATGAAACAAAGAAGATATGCTCTTAATATCAAATTACCATTAGAAACTAATACAGATCAAATAGAAAAGATAACAAACAAAATAAGGTTTGTTTTGAGTAATAATGAAGATATTGTTCAAGATACAATGGGAGTACATTTTGATGCAATAGGACTTGATTCAATGAATATAACAGTATTTATGTATACGAACATTATTAATTATACAGAATTTTTAATCTTTAAAGAAAAAGTTAATGAAGATATATTAAAAGTATTAGAATCAGAGAATATTAAAATGGCTTACCCAGGACAAAATGTATATGTACATAATGTAGATGATGAAGTTATAACAAAAGAAGAATAAGAATTACCCCACTTAAAATAAAAGTGGGGATTATATAATTTATTCATAAAATGGACACAAATAGGTTGTATAATATATATGTTAATTTATGCAAGAGATGTAGAAAGGATTGAATATAATGGGAGATATAACAGTTCTTATTGTAGATGATGAATCAAGAATGAGGAAGCTTATTAAAGACTTTTTAATGCAAAAAGGCTATAGTATATTAGAAGCAGGAGACGGAGAAGAAGCGTTACAAGTATTTGAAGAAAATCAAAATAAAATCAATTTGATTTTATTAGATGTAATGATGCCTAAATTAGATGGTTGGTCTGTTTTACGTCAAATACGTCAAACTTCAAAAGTACCTATAATAATGCTTACAGCTAGAGGAGAAGAACAAGATGAATTATTTGGTTTTGAACTAGGTGTGGACGAATATATATCTAAACCATTTAGTCCAAAAATATTAGTTGCAAGGGTTGAAGCAATACTAAATAGAACAAGTCCAAAGCAAAAAGAGTTAAAAGATTATGGAGGAATAGTTATTGACTCAGAAGGAAGAACTGTAACAGTTGACGGAAAACAGATAGAAATGAGTTTAAGAGAATACGAACTCTTAAAATATTTAGTAGATAATGAAAATATAGCATTATCTAGAGATAAAATTTTAAACAATGTATGGAATTATGATTATTATGGAGATTCCAGAACTATTGATAGTCATGTAAAAAAGATAAGACACAAATTAGGTAAAAAAGGAAAATATATACAAACGATAAGAGGAATAGGATATAAATTTGAAATCAAATAAATTGTAGAAGGAAAAGGGTATGGAGAAATTAAAAAACAATTTTAAATCAGTAAGATTTAAGCTATTTTTTATAATGTGTATAATAATAGCTGTTATTGTGCTATGTTTGGTTGCAATAAATAGCGTGGTACTAGAATCCTTTTATTTGTATTCAAAAACAAAGACAGTAAGAAATGTGTATACAAAGATAAATAATTATTACAATATGAATGGAAATGATGAAAATCTGCAAGAAGAGTTGAGGAGAATTGCATTTAATAATAATTTTGATATATTTATAGAAACTGATGAAAACGTAATTGTTTTTAGCACCGATAAAGATTTGTATACTACAATAGATTTGATTACAAATGCAAGAAACAACTTAACTGACGATAATGTAATATATACTGATGGAAATATAAAAATATCTAGAATAAATGATAAATATAATAATATAAGCTATATTTTGCTTTCTGGAAGATTAGATAATGGATATAATTTGTATATAAGTATACCAGCAGTTCCAATTGAAGAAAGTGTGCAAATATCAAATCAAGCATTAATTATAATAGGAATAATAATTCTGCTTATTTCTTCATTTATAGCATCATATATTTCTAAAAAGTTTACAGCACCAATTGTACAATTGAATGATATTACAGATAAAATGGCAAGACTTGATTTTAGTCAAAAATATAGGCTAGCTGATACAGATGATGAGATAAATGAGCTTGGGAAAAATATAAATACTATGTCTGATAAATTGGAAGCAACTATTAAACAATTAAGAGAAAATAACTCAGAGCTAGAAAAAGATATAGAAGAAAAATCTAAAATTGATGAAATGAGAAAACAGTTTATTTCAGATGTTTCGCATGAACTAAAAACACCAATTGCTTTAATACAAGGGTATGCTGAAGGTCTTATAGAAAATGTAAATAGTGATGAAGAATCAAGAAAATTCTATGCAGAGGTTATTTTAGATGAATCAAATAAAATGGATACACTTGTAAAACAATTATTAGAATTAATGAAATTAGAATATGGAAAAAGAGAATTTAACAATACAAATTTCAACATTGTTGAATTAATAAATGAAGTAATAAGAAAATGTAATGTAATGATAACTGAAAAACAAATAAAAATAGATTTTGATTCAGATAAAAATATAATGGTAAATGCAGACGATTTTTATATAGAGCAAGTAATTACAAACTATTTTACAAATGCCATAAAACATACTAAAGAAGTAAACAATGATAAAAAAATTGAAATAAAAATACAGCAAAATGAAGAAAAAGGCAAAATAAGGGTATCTGTATTTAATACAGGTGATAATATTAAAGAAGAACATCTTGATAAAATTTGGGGAAGATTCTATAAAGAAGATTCTTCAAGAAATAGATCTGATGGAGGAACAGGAATAGGTCTTGCTTTAGTAAAAGCAATAATGAATAATTATAAAAATGATTATGGGGTAATAAATAGAGAAAATGGAGTAGAATTTTATTTTGAGCTAGATTCAGAAAAATAAAGATTAGCATTAAATAATAAAAGCACAGTTTGAATTAAAGAAACTGTGCTTTTTGTCGAATTAGGTCGATGAAAAATTCTTTACAATTATTGTAAATTGTAGTAATATATAAATATCTTAAAAATTGCAATTTTTATCATAGATTTTTTAAAATTAAAATTCAACTTTAATTTAAATCAAAAAATTAATATCTAAATGTAAAATGTTTTAATCAACATATTCTAAACAATTTTATCTTAGAAAATCCAATTAATTATTAAAAACAACATAAAAGGCAGGTGTATTTTATGTGCTAAATTATTCAAAAAAATGTATTAATACTATAACAATTTGTGTAACATTAACCCTTTGCATAATTTTATTCATAATATTAGATGTTTTTTTATTAAAAACTTCAAATAAAGTTAACAATCAAAATGTTAATACAAGCTTTGCTAAAATTGAAAAAAGCAACTATTCAAATAGAAAAGATTTAAATTCTATAAAAATAGGAGATGTTTTTCTTGAATTGATGCAAGTGGCAGATATATATGAGAATAAAAATATACAAATAGATAATGAAGAGACTAATGAAAATGATGAAGGAACAATTAGAAATCAAATAAATTTTAACTCTAAATGGAGAATAGAAATACCAAAGATAGGATTAATAGCTCCAATTAAATCTGGTACTACTCAAGATGTTCTTGCAACTGCTGTAGGGCATTTTCAAGAAAGTGAGGATTGGAAAGGAAATGTTGCTTTGGCAGGGCATAATAGAGGGTATAATTGTAATTTTTTTCAGAATATAAAGAATTTACAGATAGGAGACAAAATTATATATTATACAAATAAAGGTAAAAGAGAATATAAAGTTGTAATAAATGAGATTATTCTTCAAACAGATTGGAGCTATATAGAAAATACTGAAGATAATAGAATAACACTAATTACATGTGTAGAAAACATGCATGAGTATAGAAGATGTGTGCAAGCTGTGGAAATTATATAGTTAATGATTTTAGAGTGAACTTAAAATTGAAAGAAAGGAGTTTTGTGTGATGTGCATATCGCAAATCATACAAGAGAAAAAATATGAAAATAAAACAAATAATATCAATTTTTTTAATATTAATTACAATAGTAACAACTTTTAGTATGTTTCAAACTGATTCAAATGCTGCAACATATATTATAGATGAAGCAGATTTGTATTCTAAAGGAGAAATAGTATGTTTTACATATCAAAATATATTAGTAGGAGTGGAATATGTAGTATATAAAAAAGACGGGATAGAATATCCAGCATATTGTTTGAATAGAAATTTGCCCGGAGTTACAGAAGAGGAAGAATATACTGTAACAGTTGATAAGATTGTTTCAAATAATAAAATATGGAGAGCAGTAACAAATGGATATCCATTTAAGACTAGACAAGAACTTGGATGTTACAGTAATATTGAGGCATTTGCAGCAACTAAAATGGCAGTATATGATGCAATGTATAATTATGATTGGGATGATTTTAAAGGTATAGATGCTCAAGGAGAAAGAATTATTACAGCTGCTGAAAAGATTTCAAAAGCAGCACGAAGCTCAACAGCGACAAAACCTGTATCTATAGTAGACGTTAAAACAGATGATGAAAAATGGGAGAAAGATGAGATTGATGGAAACTATGCAAGCAAAACTTTTTATGTTACAACTAATGTAGAAAGTACAAAATACGATGTTAAATTAAATAATGTGAAAATAGAGAATGTAAAAGTAACAGATTTACAGAATAAAGAAAAGACAAATTTTAAAACAGGAGAAAAATTTAAAGTATTAATACCAATTTCTGAGATGGATGAAGCAGGAGAATTTGAAATAGAAGTTACTGCCGATATGAAAACAATGCCAATTCTATATGGAGATTCAGGAGATAGTAGTAAACAAAGCTATGCATTAGCTGCAGGGTATTATGAGTTTGAAAATAGTAAGTTAAAAGTAAAATATCTTGGAAATACGACTAAAATAGAAATTATAAAAAAAGATGCAGAAACGGGAGATTTACTTAAAGGTGCTAAATTTAATATTTTAGATGAAAACAAAAATATAGTTTATTCAGATGTTACTACAGACGAAAATGGACTAGCAACAGTAGAGAATATTATGCCAGGAAAATATTTTATCGAAGAAATAAAATCCCCAGACGGATATACTATTTATGATGAACTTATAGAAATTGACGTTGAATTGAACCAAAAATACACAGTAAATCTTAATAACTATGAAGAACCAGAAAATGAAGAAAAACAAGTAGAAGATAATGATAAAACTGTAACAGGGAAGAAAGAAGTTTTTCTTCCAAGAACAGGTTTTTAGAAAAATTTTATACATAAACTAAATAGCAAATAATAACAATAAAATAGTATGTTTTTACAACAATTAATAAAAAGCAAATAAAAAGCTCTAAGTAAAAAAACTTAGAGCTTTTTTTGAGCTATTAAATAGTAAGCATTTTTACTAAAAATTGGCTAGAATTATTGACATGAATGCTTAAATAAATTATGATTATGTATATAATTAGATATAAAAATACATATTATATATAAAGAAAGGAAATTTTAATGTTAACTTCAATAATAGTTCTTATAATTTTAATTCTACTCAATGCATACTTTGCTGCTACAGAAATTGCATTTATTTCTCTAAATGATGCGAAAATAGAAAGAGAAGCTAAAGATGGTAATAAGAAAGCAAAGCAAATTTTAAAAATGTTGAAATCTCCAAGCAAATTCTTAGCTACAATTCAAATAGGAATAACTTTGGCAGGTTTTTTATCTAGCGCATTTGCATCAGATGCATTTGCTGATAAATTAGCTCCAATATTAAATAATGCGATACCGGCTATTAGTATTGATATATGGAGAGGAATTGCGATAGTTATTATAACAATTATTTTATCATTCTTTACACTAGTATTTGGTGAATTAGTTCCAAAACGTTTAGCAATGAAATATTATGAAAAAATAGCTTATGCTACTATAGGAGTTATAAGAGGAATATCAATTGTAACTGCCCCTTTTGTAAAACTTCTTACATTTTCTACTAATATGGTATCAAAAATATTTGGAGTAGGTGAAGCTGAAGAAGAAGTCGTTACTGAAGAAGAAATTAGAATGATGATAGATGAAGGGGAAGAAAAAGGAACGATAGAAAGAGGAGAAAAACAATTACTTAATAATGTTTTTGAATTTAATGATATAATTGTATCAGAAATAATGACTCCTAGAACCGACATCTATGCTATAGATATAAGTGAGAATATAAATGATAAATTAGATGAAATAGATGAATTTAAATATAGTAGAATACCTGTTTATGAAGAAAATATTGACGATATAAAAGGTATATTATTTGTAAAAGATATATTAAAACCACTAAAAGATAATAAAAAAATAGATGTAAAAAAATTAATGAGGGAACCATATTTTGTACCAGAATCAAAAGACATTGATGAATTATTTAAAGAAATGCAACAAAATAAAGTTCAAATGGCTATAGCTATAGATGAATATGGTGGTACTGCTGGATTAATTACTATGGAAGATATTATTGAAGAATTGGTAGGAAATATATTTGATGAATATGATGAAGAGGAAATAGAGGTTAAAAAAATAGATGAAAACACATATATTTTTAGTGGAACTGTTACATCATATGAATTAAAAAAAGTGTTTGGAATAGAAATTCCAGATGGAGATTATGAAACTTTATCAGGTTATTTACTGGACAAATTAGGAAGAATACCAAATGAAGAAGAGCATCCTGTTATAGAAGATGAAAATCTAACATATAAAGTTGAAGAAATGGAAGACAAAAGAATAAAATATGTTAAAGTATGTAAAAATATGAATGAAGAAAATAAAGAAGAAAATGAAGAAGAAAATGAAGAAGAATAAAACTAAGGAGATAAATATGAATAAAAAGAAAGTTATAATATTAATTAGTATAATACTTTTAGTTGCAATTGTAGCTACTTGTTTAACAATATATTTTATGAGAAGAGCAAAATATGTTTATGATATTGTAGAGGTAAGTAGTATAGAATATAATACTGTTAGAACAGATAATAGATATGGAGTAATAGATAGAAATGGTAATATAATTATAGAACCAAACTATGATGTAATTCAAATTCCTGATCCATCAAAACCATTATTTGTTTGTATGTCAAATTACAATACAGAAACAAAAGAATATGAGACAAAAGTTTTAAATGATAAAAAAGAACAAGTTATTACTGGATATGAAACAGTACAAGCTATACCGACTGAAACAGCACTAGATGGAGTTCCTTTTGAAAACACAGTATTAAAATATAAGAAAGATGGAAAATATGGTTTAATTGATTTAGAAGGAAAAGAGATTACAGAACCAATATATGATGAGATATCAGCTGTAACATATAAAGAAGGTATGTTATTAGTTAAACAAGAAGATAAGGTAGGAGTAATTAATATAAATGGAGTTCAAGTGATAAAAACAGAATATGATAACATAACTGTAGATAATTACTATGATGTGAATACAAAATATCAAAGAACTGGTTTCATTGTTTGCAAAATAGAAGAAAATGGATATAGATATGGATATATTGATTATAAAGGAAATAAAATTTTAAATACTGAATATACGGAAATAGAAAGAGTTACAGAAATAGAAGATGAGAAAGATGTATATTTAATTGCATATAAGGATGGTCAAGCAGGATTATTAAAAAATAGTAAAATTATTTTAAATCATGAATATGAAGATATAATATATTATGCATATAATGATGTGTTCATCATACAAAGAAATGCAAAACAAGGAGTTGCTGATAGAGAAGGAAATATTAAAATAGATCCACAATACTCTAATATTAGTTTTGGTGGAATATATGTAAATGCAACAGAAAATAATACTGTAAAAATCTTAGATTTAAATGGTAATGAAGTTAATGATGAATATATTTCAAAAGTACCAACAAAAGATGGAAAACATTTCATTGTGTATGGAGAAGATGGAATATATAAGATAATTGATGAAAACGGAAATATTGTAATAGATAAAAACTATACAAATATTGAAGAAATTGATAATAATTATTTCATTGTAGCAAGTGATAGAAATAATGGTATAATAGATCTTTCTGGAAAATCATTAGTAGATTTAAAATATAATAGCATAGTAGAATTAGATAATACAGAATTATTACAAGCAAATATTTCTAGTACAAGCACAGTAAGCCTTATAAACAAAAATATGCAAGTAGTAGCAACAATGGATGAAGCAAGTATTGATGTTCAGAAAAATTATATTAGGTTATACTCAGAAACCGAAAATAAATATTTTGATTATTCAGGAAATGAATTAAATGCTACAGATGTATTCCCTAATAATCAACTATATGCTAAAAAAATTGATGATAAATGGGGCTTTATAGATAAAGATGGTAATTTAAAAATACAAAATGATTATGACATGGTAACAGAATTCAATGAATATGGCTTCGCGGGTATAGAACTTGATGGCAAGTGGGGAGTTATTAATGAAGCTGGTGAAATAATTCAAGAGCCTATATATGTTCTAGAAGAAATTAGTCCATCATTTATAGGAAAATATTATAAAGCAAATCAATGGTATGGAAATAGTTATTATACAGATGAAGTAATTGAAGAAAGTGTAGAAGAATAATGTTTTAATAATTTTAGAAAGAGGTAAATAAAATGTACCAAGAATTTGGAATATCGGAGAAAATAATAGAATTATCAAAAGAAGCACAAAAAGATATTGAACCAATATTAAAAAAAATAGAAGAAATATGTGAATATAATTCACTTAAAGTGTTAAAAGCTTTTCAAAATAACAATATTTCTGATATGCATTTTAATCAAACAACAGGATATGGGTATGGAGACGTCGGCAGAGATACTTGTGAAAAAGTATTTGCAGAAGTTTTAGGTGCAGAAGATAGCTTAGTAAGAGGTCAATTTATTTCAGGAACACATGCATTAACAGTTGCACTTTTTGCTTTTCTAAGACCAGGAGATACAATGCTTAGTATTACAGGAAAACCATATGATACTTTAGATGAAGTAATAGGGATTACTGAGAATCCTAGCTCTTTAAAATCATTTGGTGTAAATTTTGAGAAAATAGATTTAATGAATAACGATTTTGACTATAATGCAATAGAAGAAAGATTAAAAAAAGATAAAGTAAAACTTATAGAGATACAACGCTCAAAAGGTTATAGTACTAGAAAGAGCATTAAAATAGATGATTTAGAGAAAGTAATAAAACATATAAGAAAATTTGATAAAGATGTAATCATAATGATAGATAACTGCTATTGCGAATTTGTAAATACAAAAGAGCCATTAGAAGTTGGTGCAGATGTAATTGTTGGTTCATTAATAAAAAATCTTGGTGGAGGTATTGCACCTAATGGAGCATATATTGCAGGAAGAAGAGATTTAGTTAACTTAGCAGCAGAAAGATTAACAGCACCAGGTGAAGGAAAAGAGGTTGGACCTTCACTTGGAATAACGAAATCTATTTTACAAGGATTATTTATGGCACCATCAGTTGTTGCAAGCAGTCTAAAAACAGCAGTATTTGCAAGTAAAATGTTGGAAAAATTAGGTTACGATGTAGAACCAAGATTTAATGATGAAAGAGCAGACATTGTTCAAAACATTAATTTTAATGATGAAACAAAACTTATAAAATTTTGTCAAGGAATACAAATGGGTTCTCCGATAGATTCAAATTCTATTCCTGAACCATGGGACATGCCAGGTTACACGGACAAAGTAATAATGGCAGCAGGAGCATTTACACAAGGATCATCAATAGAGCTTTCGTGTGATGGACCTATAAGACCTCCATATACAGCATTTATGCAAGGGGGACTTACATATGAATATGGTAAGCTTGGAGTAATGAAAGCAATACAAAATATGGATGAATCTGTAGAGGAGAAATAGAACAATATGAATGTTGTAGGAACAATGTTTTTTCAAAATAATAAGTTATTAATAGATAAACCAAGAAAAAGGAAAACATATCAGATGATAGGCGGAAAAATAGAAGAAGGAGAAAGTCCATTAGAAGCAGCTATTCGAGAGTCTCACGAAGAGCTTGGAAATAAAGCTATTTTTGATGATAGTTTATTTGAATTAATAATGGAATTTGATGAAATAGCAACTAGTGATGGAAAAACTCCTATTCATTTTTATGTGTTTAAATATAATGGAGAATTAAAAGGGGAACTTACTACTTCAGAGGAAATTGAAAGATTTAAGTGGTATACTTCAGAAGACGGAACTGATATACTATCGAATACTTTAAGAAATGAAGTAATACCTTATTGCTTGGAGAATAATCTAATAAAATAAAAGAACTAATAAACATTTAGTAAGGAGCTATAAATGAAAGTAGTAATAATCGGTGGAGGACCTGCAGGAATGCTTGCTGCTATTTCTTCTGCTAAAAATGGAAATGAAGTAACAATACTTGAAAAAATGAATATGCTTGGGAAGAAACTACTTATAACAGGAAAAGGTAGATGTAATATAACAAGTAGTATTCCTATAGAAGACTTTATAAAAAACATACCAGGTAATGGTATGTTTATGTTCAGTAGCTTTAATAATTTCAATAATAATGATATATTAGAAATATTAAAACAAGAAGGTGTTGAAACAAAAGTTGAAAGAGGTAATAGAATATTTCCAGTTTCTGATAAATCACAAGATGTTAGGCAGGCCTTAATAAGAGTTGTAGAAAAACTAAATGTTAAAATTATACTAAATGCAAAAGTAGAAGATATTTTGATAGATGATGCTAAAAACGTTTATGGGGTAAAAGTAAATATAGATGGGACAAATAAAGAATTTAAAGCAGATAAAGTAATTTTGGCAACTGGAGGAAAAAGTTATCCAGGAACTGGTTCAACAGGAGATGGATATAGATTAGCAGAAAAAGTAGGACATACTATTACTAAAATTAGACCATCATTAGTTCCACTAACTGCGAAAAAAGAAAATGGATTAGAAATATGTAAAAATATGCAGGGACTTAGTTTAAGAAATGTAGGAATTAAAATAAAAGATATAAGCAAAAATAAAGTAATATATGAAGATTTTGGAGAAATGCTATTTACTCACTTTGGAGTATCTGGACCTACAATACTAAGTGGATCAGCTCATTTATTGAGGTATAATAACATTGATGAATTATTAAAAGATGGTAAAATTGTTTTAGCGATAGATTTGAAGCCAGCTTTAAACGAGGAGAAACTAGATGATAGAATTTTAAGAGATTTTAGTGAAGAAAAGAACAAAGAATTTAAAAATAGTTTAGATAAGTTATTACCTAAAAAAATGATAGATACAATAGTTGAGCTATCTGAAATTAAACCAGATAAAAAAGTAAACGAGATTACAAAAAAAGAAAGACTAAACTTAGTAAAATTGTTAAAAAATTTAGAAATAAATATATCAGGGTTTAGACCAATAGAAGAAGCTATAATAACATCTGGAGGAATAAATATAAAAGAAATAAATCCTAAAACAATGGAATCAAAAATAGTAAAAGGATTATTTTTTGCTGGAGAAATAATTGATGTGGATGCATATACAGGAGGATTTAATTTGCAGATTGCTTACTCTACAGGTTATACAGCAGGTTTGAATTAAATATTAAACATAATTAGATATATATTTGTTTTAGAAAGGTATAAATATGGAAAGATTTAAAACGATAAAAGAAAATGCTAGTATCGAGATAGAAGAAAAACGTTCTAAATTTATTGCTAATATATATTATGTAGAGAGTGCTAATGAAGCGGAAGAAATGATAAAACAAGTGAAAAAGAAATATTATGATGCTAGACATAATTGTTTTGCATATATAGTAGATGAAGAAAATAAAGTAAAAAAATTTAGTGATGACGGAGAACCAAGTGGAACTGCAGGCTCTCCTATTTTAAATGTGTTAGAAAAAAATGAACTTTGTAATGTATTAGTTGTTGTTACTAGATATTTTGGAGGAATATTATTAGGAGCTGGAGGATTAGTTAGAGCATATACAGAAGCAGCAACTAAAGCAGTAGAAAAAGCCGAGACTGCATATCAAGAAAAGGGATATGAGATAGAGATATATGTATCTTATCAAGATATGGAGAAATTAAAATATTATTGTAGTAAAAATAACATTAAGATAATAAATATAGAATATGGAGAAAATGTAAAATGTATTATAGAAGTAACAAATGAAGAAAAAGAAAACATATTAGCAGATAATACATATGATGATAAGATGGCAAATGTTTTAGAATTTAATATAATAAAAGAAAAATATATTAGAAAATAAAGAAATAAAGAGATTTTATAAAAATAAATAAAAAAATCATAAAAAAGTATTGTAAAATTTTGGAAAAAGATATATAATCATACTGTAAAATTTTTACAATTAAATTTTTTGTTAGGGGGATAAAACATTGAGCGAGAAAATTAAAGTTTTAGTATCAGACGACAATCAAGATTTTGCAAAAACATTAGTAAATTATTTATCAAAAGATGAAGACCTAGAAGTAGTAGGTGTAGCAAGAGATGGACAGGATGCGTATGACAAAATATTAGAAACAAAACCAGACATAGCATTATTAGATATAATAATGCCACATTTAGATGGATTAGGTGTTTTAGAAAAATTAAATTCGACAAATATAGAAAAGAAACCTATGTGCATCTTCTTATCAGCAGTTGGGCAAGACAAAATAACTCAAAGGGCGATTGAATTAGGGGCACAATATTATATAGTAAAACCATTTGATATAAGCATTTTAATAAAAAGAATAAAGGAACTAAAATACTATCAACCATCAAATAACAGATCAAATGTAATAGGTAGAGAAATAAAAGCGCAGTATATAGATATATCCCCAGCAAACGAAAAGAAAAAGGAAAATATAGAAGCATTAGTAACAAATATTATTCACGAAGTGGGTGTTCCAGCACATATTAAAGGTTATCAATACTTACGTGAAGCTATAATAATGGTAGTAAGTGATATAGATATGATTAATCAGATTACAAAACAATTATATCCAGATATAGCAAGCAAATATCATACAACCCCAAGTAGAGTAGAAAGAGCAATTCGCCATGCAATAGAAGTAGCGTGGGGAAGAGGACAACAAGAAACAGTAGAGAGAATATTCGGCTACACAGTATCAGCAGCAAAAGGAAAGCCAACAAATAGTGAATTTATAGCAATGATTGCTGATAAATTGAGGCTTGAATTAAAGAGTGCGTAAAACAATTAACTTCCAAGAGTTATTGATTAATATCTTAAAAATATTAAGCAGTAAAGGTTGGGAGTTTTTTCGTAAAATTTATTTTGCTTACTAGACAAATAGGTAAAATTATACTATACTAGAAAGTATAGGAAATGAGAATAAGCAGATGTGGTTTGCCTCCAACAAGGAGGTGAGGCTTATGGTAGAAATACAAGCATTAATTGCAACAATATACATATTATATTATTCATTAATTGGAGTAACTATCATAGCTCTTACTTCGATAATAGCACTTGTAATACTACTTTGTAAGAGCAAATAAACCAAAAAAACAGACACATCTGTAAACTCGCCAAAGTTTGATGTGTCTAAAACATTATTCCGAGGTTGACCACGTTTGTGGTTTCTCCATTTCCTATTTTTATTATATCATAATTTTAGAGAATGTCAAACAAAAATTATAAAATAAATAAGTATATAATAACTTTTTATTTGTTTGATTTCTGAAATACCCATATTTTCATAGGAGCAAATAACAAATACAAAACACGTCATAGAAGAAACACATTCCATACTAACTATTTTACTAAAAAGTAAACAAGAAATAAAATGTGCTCTTGTACGTTAGTAATACTAATGTTATACTTCATAAAAAAACATAGGAGAAAATCAAGTATGAATATTAGTATTAAATACCATATACCTGCTAGAAAATTGTCTTTTGTTAATATAAATTTAACAAAAGACAATAAGCTATTTATAGATCCTTTGAGAATAAGAAATGGAAATACAGAATTTCATAAAAGATGTTATTCAAAAATAGAGATGTTTGTTAATAACATGATAAAATTGGCTCAGAATAGAAAGTATAAGAAATTGTTAGAATTTATAGATAATTTTTATGAAAGAAACGAAACGAGATTAGGTTATTCAATTCAAACAATTTATGGAAAAAGTTTTGGAGAAAATGGCGGAACTGATTTAGTAAAATTATTATCAAAAAATGATATATTAGAATCAGGATTTGTTGAAGATATATTTGATTTTTTAATTATGGTTCCAAATATTGGAGAAGATAAAGTATCAGATATTATTACTACAATAATTTTTCTAGATTTAGTAGAATATACACAAGAGCAATGCGAATTGTGGAAAATACCTACTAAAAAAGTGGTTTTAGAGAAAATGTGTTGGAATGCAGAAAAAGAAATTTGGGAAAAAATAGAGGCAGAATTGCCTGTTTATTCTAATAAACCAATAGTATTGGTTCCTAAAAGTTTTGTAGGACCAAATTATCTTTTTTCATATGAAAAGCTATATAGAGAAGTAATAATACCGTTATATAAAGATTTGGAATTACAGAATAAAGGTAGTAGATTTGTAGTTAAATATAAAAATGGTAGAGTACATGTATTAGGTAATAAACTTAGAGAAGAATATCCTTGTACTAAATATGTGATTTTGGATTTTGCTAAAAAATATGATTTAATATATAGACAGTATAAAAGTAGAGTTCTTGGGGCCTAAAATATTGAATTATATAGAAGAATATGATATTAATATAGTAGTACAAAAATAGGAGTAAAAAAATGAATGATTTAAGAGATAAGTTATATGAATTATCTGATGAAAAATACAAAGAATTTCATATGAATTTGTGTCCTAATGTGAATAACATTATAGGAGTAAGAATACCAAAATTAAGAGAACTTGCAAAAGAAGTAGCAAAGGAAAATTCAATAGAATTTTTAGAAAAATACAAATGTGAATTTTATGAAGAGAAAATGATATATGGATTAGTTATAGGTTACATGAAAGCAGATTTTGGTTGTAGACTAAAGTATTTAGATAAGTTTGTCCCTATGATAGACAATTGGGCTATATGTGATTCTTGCTGTGCAACATATAAATTTACTAACAAAAATTTAGACGAAATGTTTAAATATCTTCAAAAATATATAAAATCTAAAAGTGAATTTGAGGTTAGATTTGCCGTAATAATGTTAATGGACTATTATATAAAAGATAACAAATATATAGATGATGTATTTAAAATATATGACAATATAAAGCTAGACAAATACTATGTAAAAATGGCTATTGCTTGGGCTATATCTGTCGCATTTATTAAAAATGAAGAAAAAACTAGAAATTATCTGAATAATAACTCATTGGACAAGTTTACATTTAATAAAGCATTACAAAAGATAATCGAATCAAATGTAGTTAGTAAAGAAACAAAAGAAGAAATGAGGAATATGAAAATAAAATAATTTGGGAGGCAATAAATGGAATTTGATGAAACAAAAAAAGATGATAAAGATTATGTTCTAGAAATGGTAAATAAGCAAGGCAGCTTATTAGATTATGCCTCAGATAGATTGAAAAATGATAAAGAAGTAGTAATGGCAGCAATAAAGCAAGATGGAAACGCTCTAGAATTTGCAAGTAAAGAATTAAAAGATGATAAAGAGATTGTATTAGAATCAATAAATAAAGTGGGATGGACAGCCTGTTATGTAAGCCAAAGATTAGCAGATGATAAAGAAACAATGTTAGATGCAGTTAAAATTGATGGACAGGAGCTATATTATGCTTCAGAACAATTACGTGATGACAAAGAAGTAGTTTTAGCGGCAGTAAGTAATAAAGGACTAATTTTTAAATATGCAAGTAAGAGATTAAGAGCAGATAAAGAAATTGCAAGTATAGCTTTTAAAAATGATAAAAGAGCAATAGACTATGTCTCAGATGAAAATTTAAAACAAGAGTTACTCGATGAAAAAGCAAAAGAGGAAGGGCAAAATAGTTAATGAATAAAAGTGAAATACTAAACTGATGTTACTCTTGACTAAAATGAATTAATCTTTCTTTTTGTAATAAAAAATGAATAAAATGTTAAAATTTTCAAACAATAAAAATGGTGATGAATAATGAAAATATCTTGGATAAAATATGAAAAAGATGATATAAGTTTTAAAGTTCCCGAAAGTTTAGGATTTGATGTTTTTAAATTAGTAGAGCCAGAACAAACAGATGATAAAATAAAAGAACTTATTGCTAAAAGATATGACACAATAATTCTAACTAATGAAATTGCAGGATTTTCAGAAGATATAATAAAAAAATATAGTAAAGATAGAAATATAAACATCATAATTGCCAGAGATAAAGAATAAAATGCAATAAAACAAAAAATAGGAAGGGGAATAATTTTTGTATAAAAAATACCTGCAATTTATAAAAGAATTTGAAAATAATTTTGATGATATACAAAATGATTATTCTAATTTAGTTATTTTGTGTATTGGAACAAATTCCATAATAGGAGATTCCATAGGCCCAATTATAGGAAGTAATTTAAAACATTTAGAAAATGAATATTTAAAAATATATGGAACTATGAGAGATACTCTTAATTTTAATAATGCAAAAGATGTAATAAATGATATATGTAATAATTTTTCAAAACCATATATTATTACTATAGATGCTGCACTAAGTAACAGAAAGAAAGCAGGAGAGATTGTATTAAATAAAGGTTATATTAAAATAGGAAAAGCTTTAGAAAGAAGTATATGCTTTTATTCAAATATAAATATTAATTGTGTAGTAGGGAGAAATTTACAATTAAAAGAAGATAATATCGAGGAATTAAAAAAAGTAGAAAAAAAGAATATATATGAAATGTCTGAGATTGTATCTTTAGGAATAGAAAATGTTTTAAGGAATGTAAATATTTTTGTATAAGAAAAAGAAAAAATGGTAAAAATCTAAGTAATAAAATTACTTAGGAGGATATAAAAATGAACATGAGTGATATGAAGAATATGATAGTTCTAAAGAATTTACCATCTAATTTAATAGAAGAAGCGATTGTAATTTTAAAAGAAAATAAAAAAATACATAAATACCAAATGATAGATGCAAAAAGTGATAGTGATAATAAGGAAGAGAATAAAAACAAGAAGAAAGAACCTGATTATATTATAAAAGAAGCGGAAATGCTAGTTAAATCATATACAGAAAATTTAGAAAAAAAGTCTCCAAAATGGAAAAATAACATGAAAAAATTAGAAAAAAGATATAAAACTTCTATAAAAATTAATTTCCTTCTTCTATTTATTACAATTTTAGGAATTATATTTACTTTCATATAGTTTTTTTAACTTTAATATATTAATTTAGTAATTAAATATGAATAAAAAACACCTTGACCACATATACATTAAAAAAACAACAAAGGAAGAGGTGTTTTTTTATTGGAACGAACTATTAGTCAAGAAGAACGAATTAGAAGGGCAGAAGAAATATATAATAGACGAAAAAGAGCAAGTGGAATCAGAGTATCATCTGACAATGTAAATAGAGCGGAAAAGAAAAAGATATCATTGTTTAAAAAGATGCTCATGCAACTTGCTATTTGTGCAGTAATTTATATAATTTTTTACCTTATTAAAAATACTAATTACATATTTTCAGATGATGTTATAAATAAAACAAAAGAATTTTTATCATATGATATTAATTTTGGTCAAATACAAAGTCAAATTACTTCATTTTTTGAAAATAATAAAGACAAATTTAATTTTTTAGGAATACAAAGTAATGATAATAATGAGAATAATAATACAGAAAATAACGAGATGGTTAATGAGATACAAGCAAATGATATACAAAATCAGATTCAAGAAGATAATACAAATGTTATAGGTGGAATTGGAGGAGCAGCCACTAATGAAATTGTAAATGAATCTGAGGGAAGCAAAGAATATGAAAAAGATACAAAAAAATCACAATATGAACTAGATGTAGAATATATTAAAGAAAATTATAGCTTCATATTGCCAGTTACAGGAACGGTTACATCTAGATATGGACAAAGGGAAGAAACAGAAGTGGTATCTGCTAATCATCAAGGAATAGATATTGGAGCAAATGAAGGAACAGCAATATATGCTTCTATGGAAGGTACAGTAACTGTTTCATCTGAAGAAGGAGAATACGGCAAACATATTGATATAACTAATGGAGATGTTCTGACTAGATATGCTCATTGCAGTAAGCTTCTTGTAAAAGAAGGAGATAAAGTAAAACAAGGAGATAAAATTGCAGAAGTTGGTTCTACAGGAAATTCAACAGGACCACATCTTCATTTTGAAATAAGAAGAGATAATAGAACTATAAATCCAGAATCTATTTTAGATTTAAAATAAAGGAGAAAACATATGAGTATAAAACTTGATTTAAAAATATTCTTGTTTTTATTTTTATTCTTACTAACATCTCAAATTGAAATGTACATAATATTAATGATATTTGCAATTATTCATGAATTAGGACATTTGATAGCAGGCTTAATTTTAAAGTTTAAACCAGAAGAGATTAAGCTATCTCCAGTAGGACTACAAATAAGCATTAAAGTAGAACCAGAAGAATATAATACTAAAGTAAAAAAAGCAAATCCAATAAATATTAAAAGAGCAATTCTTGCTTTAGCAGGTCCGTTAACCAATCTTTTAATATCATCAATCCTTATATTAGTTGGCAAATTTAACTTGAATTTACAGAGCAATTATATATACCAAATAATGATTTATTCTAACTTTTTAATAGCTATGTTTAATCTTATTCCAATATACCCAATGGATGGAGGCAGATTTCTAAATGAATTATTAAAAATATTTGTTGGAAATAAGAAAGCGTATAAAATTACATATATTACTTCTAAAACAATCCTTATTATATTAACTGCTATTTCTAGCATTGCAATACTATACATACACAATATTGCAATAGTGATTATACTTGCATACTTATGGTATTTGGAGATTATAGAAATAAGAAGGTATAATAGGAGAAAAAATATAGAAAGATTAGTAAAAACTATAGAAGCAGAAAAGGTTAAAGTTTAAAAATATTTTAAACAAACAGTTTTCCAAAGTGCTGAATATATGATATAATATTTATGTTAATATCATATAAGGAAGAGAAAAATGTTTAATATAGAGGAAGAATTAAAAAAGTTGCCTTCTAAACCAGGTGTATATATAATGCATGATAAAGATGACAAAATTATATATGTTGGAAAAGCTATATCATTAAAAAATAGAGTAAGGCAATATTTTAGAAAAACTAATAAAACAAAAAGAATAGAGAATATGGTTTCATTAATAGATCATTTTGAATACATAGTTACAGATAATGAAGCAGAAGCTCTCATTCTTGAATGTAATTTAATAAAGAAAAATATGCCTAAATTTAATGTCCTTTTGAAAGATGACAAAACTTATCCATATATTAAGGTTAATGTAAAAGCAGATTATCCTGATGTATATATTACAAGAAGAATATTAAATGATGGAGCAAAATATTTTGGACCATATGCAAATGCAGGTGCTGCAAAGGAAATGGTTGATTTCATAAAATCTAAGTTTAAAATAAGGCAATGTAAAAGCTTCAAATATAAAGATAGACCATGTTTAAATTACCATATAAAAAAATGCATGGCTCCATGTATGGGGTATATTTCTAAAGAAGAATATATGAAGCAAATTGATGAAATAATTGATGTATTAGAAGGAAAAACAGATAAATTAATTAAGCAAATTAATTTAGAAATGGAAGAAGCCTCAAAAAATATGCAATATGAAAAAGCAGCATATTTAAGAGATAAAAAACTTGCAGTAGAAAGAATATCAGAGAAACAAAAAGTATCAAATATATCAGAAAATGATATAGATGTAATAGGCTTAGCTAGAAGTAAAACAAGAGTATGTGTTGAAATATTTTTTGTTAGAAAAAGCAAGATGATAGGAAGAGAGCATTTCTTTTTAGATGATTTAGTTGATGAAGAGTCAAAAGAGATTTTATCAAGCTTTATAAAACAATATTATTTAGATAGGCCAATACTTCCTAATAAAATAATGTTAAGAGAAGAGATTGATGATAAAGAAATATTACAAGAGCTTTTTACAGAAAAAGCAGGAAGAAAAGTGGAAATAAAAACACCTCAAAAAGGTGAAAAACTAAGATTAGTAGAAATGGCAGAGAATAATGCTAAAGTTACATTGGAGAATAAAGAAAAAGATAAATTAGAAGTTTTAACTGAATTAAAAGAAGTGTTAAAATTAGATAAATTACCTAGAAAGATAGAGTGTTTTGATATATCAAATTTATCTGGAACAAATATGGTTGCAGGAATGTCTGTTATGCAGGACGGTGTTATAAAAAAGAATTTAGCAAGAAGATTTAGAATTAAGACTGTATTTTCACAAGATGATCCAAGATGTATGAATGAGGTAATTAAAAGAAGATTAACTCACTCTATAGATAATCCTAATGGAGGATTTGGAAAATTACCTGATGTAATATTTGTAGATGGAGGCATAACTCAAATTAGGGCAGCACTAGAGGCTATTAATGAACTAAAAAAAGAGTATAAAGAAGAAAATGAAAACTTTGATGTTAGTATTTTAAATATTCCGATTTATGGAATGGTAAAAGATGATAAACACTCTACAAGAGCACTTATGAATAAAGAAAGAGAAGAATTACCACTTTCAAATAAATTATTTAATTTAATAACAATGTTTCAAGATTCAGTACATGATACAGCAATAGGCTATCATAAAAAATTAAGAGAAAAAGAACTTACAAAATCTGCTTTAGATGAGATAAAAGGCATTGGTGATGTAAAGAAAAATGCATTGTTAAAAAAATTTGGTAGTATCAAAAAGATTGCTGAAGCAGATATACAAGAAATTTGCAAAATAAAAGGAATAAATGAAGAATTAGCAAAGAAGATAAAAGAAGAGTTAAAATAATTGCAGAAAAAATATATAATATAGGGATATTTGGCATACGAAAATATGAATATTAATATATATTCGTGAATATCTATATAATATAGAAATATAGATATAGGGGGAATGTATATTATGGAGTATGCAAAGGATGTTATTTTAGACTTAAAGAATGGACAAGCAAGCAGAAAAACTAACAATATAAGGAAAGAGAAAATTAAAACTAAAGAAAGAAATAGTATATTAAATAAAGTATATGAAACTATTACTAAACATAAAATTATGACAACAGTAATAACTGCAACAGTTAGTTTTATGGTATTAGATATATTATTAATATCAAGTTTTATTAATGTTTTAACAAAGATTTAAAATTGAAAATATAACTATCTAAATCTTATAAATAACAATTTTTAATACTAAAAGGAGTAGAAATATGATTGTAGCAAATAATTGGAAAGATTATGAAATACTAGATATGGCAAATGGAGAAAAATTAGAGAGATGGGGGAATGTTATTTTAATAAGACCTGATCCTCAGATAATTTGGAACAGTAAATCTTTCCCTGAAAAGTGGAACTCAGCAAATGCAAGGTATAACAGAAGCTCTTCAGGTGGAGGAGGATGGAAATACAATAAAAAGGTGCCTGAAAATTGGCAAATAAAATATAAAAATTTAACATTTAATATTAAACCAATGGGATTTAAACATACAGGGCTATTTCCTGAACAAGCAGTAAATTGGGACTGGATGATAGATAAAATAAAGAATGCAAAAAGAGATATAAAAGTTTTAAATCTATTTGCATATACTGGTGGTGCAACTGTGGCTTGTAGTTATGCTGGAGCACAGGTGTGTCATGTAGATAGCTCGAAAGGTATGACTACATGGGCGAAAGAAAATATAGTTTCATCAGGGTTAAAAGATAGACCTGTTAGATTTATTGTTGATGATGTTGTGAAGTTTGTTAATAGAGAAATACGTAGAGGAAATAAATATGATGCAATAATAATGGATCCTCCATCTTATGGAAGAGGAACAAATGGAGAAGTTTGGAAATTTGAAGATAATATATATGATTTAGTAGAACTATGTTCTAAAGTATTATCAGATAAACCATTATTTTTCTTAATTAATTCATATACGACAGGTATTTCAAGTATGGTACTAGAAAACATATTGAGATTAAATATAAAGAAAAAAGGCCAATACTCTCATGGAGAAATTGGACTACCAATGTCAAATTCAAAATTAATACTTCCTTGTGGAATTTATGGAAGATGGGAGGAATAATTAGAAGAAAGTTGCAAAGAGAAAGGAATAAAAAATGCAGAAATTAAAAGTAATATATGAAGACAACCATATAATAGTAGTAGAAAAACCAGTTAATATTCCTTCACAGGGAGATAAAACAGGCGACATTGATATGATTACTATAATCAAAGATTATTTAAAAGAAAAGTATAACAAACCTGGAAATGTATATTTAGGATTAGTACATAGATTAGATAGACCTGTTGGTGGAGTAATGGTTTTCGCTAAAACTTCTAAAGCAGCAGCAAGATTAAGTGAACAAGTAAGAGAAAAAAATTTTAAAAAAACATATTTGGTTGTTGTAAATGGGAAAATGCGAGAAGAGAAGCGGCAGTTTAGAAGATTATCTACTAAAAAATGAAAGAAATAATATTAGTAAAGTGGTTAAAGAAGGTACTAAAAATGCAAAACTAGCTTCACTTGATTATGAAGTATTAAAATATAACGAAGAAATTAATTTGTCAGTATTAAAAATAGATTTACATACAGGAAGACATCATCAAATAAGAGTACAGCTTTCAAGTAGAAATCATAGTATATATGGAGACCAAAAGTATGGTGGTAGAGGTCATGGGAAGCAAATAGCTCTCTGGGCATATAGTTTAGAGATATTACACCCAATTACAAAAGAAAAAATGACATTTAAATCAATACCAGAATTAAATGGAACATGGAAGATATTAGAAGGAATAGATTTATAGAAGCTAATTTTAATAGCTTCTTTTTTTATGAAATTGATAAAGAATTATATGAAAATGAAAAAAGTAAATTTTTGTATTAAATAAAATATAATTTGTATAATAACTGAAAAAAATGTCAAAAAAAGTATTATTATGTTTTCAGAACGAATGAGGTGAAAAAATTGATAGAAAAATTTTGTAATTTCATTATAAAGAAAATGAAAAAGAAAATGCCTGATATGACAGATGAAAAAGCGGAGATAATACTTTATGGATTACAATTAATAATTGGAGAAATGCCTAAAATGATTTTACTATTTGGCTTAAGTTTCTTGCTTGGAATTGGATGGTATATGGTATTTGCATATATAGCGATAATACCATATAGAACTGTATCAGGAGGATTTCACTTACATACACATTTAGGATGTATAATAAGTACTATTGTATTTTTTTATGGAGATATAATAATAAGCAAATACTTAATTCTAAATGACATACAAAAATACATACTAGTAGCACTTAGTTTAGTTTTTGGATTATTAATGATAAGTATGTATGCCCCAGCAGATACAGAAGAAGTACCAATTATAAGTAAAAAGGAAAGAAAAACGAAGAAGATATTATCATACATTACATTAGTCATCACGCTAGTAGCTTCACTGGTAATACAGAATCAATTATTATCAAATATATTAATTATAGGAACTATTCTACAGTCTATTTCCATATCAAGAATTGCATATATGTTAACAAAAAATAAATATGGTCATGAATTATATGAAAAACAATTAGAAAATTAAATTAGGTAATAAACATTAGCCGGCAATGTTTTATTATATAAAATTAAAACGATGGGGAGGAATTTATTATGTTAAAAACATTAGCAAAAATGGCAGAAAAATATGCAAAATCTACAAATGCAGCATGTGTTATGATGGGAGTGTTTCATCAACCAAAGATGCCAGCATCTTTAATAAAAAAAGACTAATAAATTAAATTGGATAACAACTATTTTCCATATAATAAACAAAAAATCGACAAAACTAAAAATAGCTTCTTTTATAGGAAGCTATTTTTAGTTAATAAATTATTTATAAATCTCAAATTGTTGTGAGAAATATTCATCATTTTTAGTAGTAAATAAATTTAAATTATTATTGCGCATTAGTATCTGTCTTACTTTCCATAGTCCAAGTCCACTATGATTCTCTTTACTACTAATACCTTTTTGATAGATTTCTTCAGTATTAACCTCTTTATTTTTATAAGTATTTTGAATAATTATTGTAATCATATCATTACTAATTTCTTTTCTAAATATAACATTAATTATTTTATTATCACATTCTTGAGCAGCATCAATAGCATTGTCTAATAAAATACCAAGAATCCTAGTAAAATCTAAAATTTTCATACGATTTTCAATTTCATTTAAGTCTAAAAATACATTAAGATTTATTTGAATATTAAGTTGATCTGCCTCATAATATTTTGTAGCTAGCATATGGTAAATTGCGGGATGATTTATTACTTTTGGAGATAATGCATAAAGATTATTAGTTTTATTACACTCTTCAAGAAGTTGATTATAATATTTTTTAAGTCCTGGAATATCTTCATTTACAACATATCCACCAATACTATTTACCATATTATCAAAATCATGTTTAAAAGATCTAACTTGGTCATGTAGAATTGTCAAAGAATGTATCGTGTGATTTGCACTTTCTAAATCTCTTTGAGTAACTTCTAATTTTGAAGAGCTCACAATACTGTATATACTAACAGAGAAATATGCAATAAGACCAATAATGCTTATTAAAGTAATAGATAATGGCATAGTACTACTGTAAAATGTAATAAGATAGAATTGCATTGCCAATATAAGAACCATTAATAATGCATTTATAATGAGTAAAATTTTAGAGCGAGTAGTCATATTGTCAAAAACTTGTATATTTAATTTGAATATGTTTATAAATTTTGTAACTAATAATAATATTAGATATATACTTAATGCAACAATTATTCTATAAAATGGAACTGTGATTATCATATCAGAAGTAATATTGAATAAGTTTAAAAATATATTTGCAAACGCAAATTCTAGTGTAGATGTTACTACCATAGTAATTATTTCAGCTAAAAGAGCTTTAATAATACTAGTTTTAAATACAAAGAAAATAGTAATAGGCCATACTATTATGTTCACGAAAACACCAAACGAAGTTGGAATAATAAAAGAAATTAAATTTCCAATAGTACCATAAACAAGGACATAAATAATTTTCTTCTTTCTAGAAGTATCAATGTTTAATACTGTTGTAAAAAATAACATTCCAACGAGAGCATCAATGTATGCTATTGGAATAAGTAAAAATTTGAGAAGTGGTTCATTGGGCACGATTAAGTTTGTCCAAATTGTTTGTAAAATATTCATTTTTAAAAACCTCCATAAAATTTTCTTTATATTTTGGACCAATAAAACATTTATCATTTCTAGTAAAATAAATTGTATTATCTGTCATGTCCACATCAGATATTTTAGATAAATTAACTATATATGATTTATGACATCTTACAAAATTATAAGGTAACATACCAGATATTTTACTAAATGAGCTATATGTTTCGTAATCTCTTGTATCTGTGTGAAATATTACCTTCATACCATCTTTTTTTATAAATCTTATAGTATTTTCTTTGATAACAGTTTTATCATTATCAAGTCTAATATAATTAATCTTGTTACCAAAAATATCAGAGTATAGCCTCAGTATAGTTTCTTCAAATCGCTCTTTAGTTAAAGGTTTTTGTAAAAAATCAAAGGTCTTATATTTATATGCAACCATTCCAAACTCAAAATGACCTGTTACAAAAATAATGTAAATATTCTTATCTATTTTTCTAATTTGTTCTGCTATCTGCAATCCAGTAGTAGAAGATTTTAAATCAATATCTAATAATAACACGTCAGTTGGATTATTTTTTACGAAAGCTAAAAGTTCATTAGGATTGCTAGTGGTATAAGTTATTTGACCTTTTAAATTATGAGAAATGATTATTGAATTTAACATTTTAGATAATTTATTAATAGCACTATAATTGTCATCGCATAGTACAAAATTTATCATTTTTATCCTCCGTACAATAAATGTAGAACTGAAATTAAATTCGATAAACCTTAAAAATACAACCAATTTTTTCCAGTTACCTATAATAATATAATCTAAAAATTTTAGCTTGTCAATATTAATTTTTTAGAAAAATAAATTTATTTGTCGAATTTTAAACAAAAATCTCAAAATAATATTTAAATAAGTATTTAAGTAAAATTTGTTATCATAACAAATTCTTGTAATAACTAAATGTGATTAGCATAAAATTAAATATATAAAAGTCATATTATATGAGGAGGATGACATGAATAAAAAATATTTAAAAAGAATGACTGATTTTGCTATGATTTGCCTTATATTTGTTTTTATTTTTTCAATTGCCAATTTAAATGTTAAACAAACAGTAGAAACAAATACAGGTACTATAAGTGATAAAAAGATAGAATGGGGAATAAAAAGAGGAGACAATCATGTACAACCAGATTTAGGAAGTGAGAACAAAAGAATAATAGATCAGTATGAAGGTATAAGTATGGGAAATAGTGAAAAACCATATGTATATTTAACATTTGACTGTGGTTATGAAGCAGGTTATACTGAAAAAATTTTAGAAGTTTTAAAGCAAAATGATGTAAAAGCCACTTTCTTTATAACAGGACATTATTTAAATTCTGCTTCTGATTTAGTAAAAAGAATGATAGATGATGGACATATAATAGGAAATCATACTGCAGATCATATATGTATGCCAGAATCGAGTAATGAGGAGATAAAAGAAGATGTAATGGAACTTCATACTGCTTTATATGATAAATTTGGTTATGAAATGAAATACATAAGACCACCTAAAGGAGAATATAGTGAAAGAACAGTAGCATATACAAATACATTAGGGTATACAACAGTAATGTGGTCATTTGCATATGATGATTGGGATGAAAATAAGCAAGGAAGAGAAGAATATGGAAAACAAAAAATATTAGACAATGTTCATAATGGAGAAGTTATATTATTACATAGTACATCCAAAGATAATAGCAATATACTAGATTATTGTATAAAAGAAATAAAAAATATGGGGTACGAATTCAAATCGATAGAAGAATTTGAAAGGTAAACAATTTTGAAAAAGTAATACCGATCCCAATTAGTACAAATAACTAAGCGGTATCTGTCCAAAATTAGAGGGAGGATAAAATAGTGAGAAAAAAGATTAGAAAGCTAGATGAGATTTTAGAAATTCCAGTAGAGCTTAGCACTAATAATCCAAAAGTAACTATAATAGGATTTGAAAGATTACTTATAGAAAACTATAGAGGAATTTTAGAATATCAAGATTATTTTGTGAGAGTTAATACTTATATAGGTATTGTTAATATAAATGGATTTAATCTTAATTTAGAAGAAATGACAACAGATGATTTATTAGTTACTGGAAAAATAGAAAGTATAGACTTTGAAGATACAACAGAGAATACAGAAGATATGAACAAATAGAAAGTAGACCTGTTCCCAAAACGACAACCTTGTCGTTTTAAGGCCTGTCCCTATAACGCCAAAGGAGGAATAACTTTGAATTCAAGTAAAATAACGCAATATATGTCTGGATATGTTAATATCGTAGTAGAAGGATATTATATAGAAAGATTTATTAATATTTGTAATAATAAACAGATACTTTTATGGAATTTAAAAAGAGAAGATTCTATAAGACTGCATACAAGTATAGAAGCAAGAAATTTTAAAGAATTAAAAGAAATTTGTAAGAAAACCAAATGTAAAGTAAAAATTGAGAATAAAAAAGGATTCCCCTTTGTGATAAAAAAATACAAAAAAAGAAAAGTATTTTTAATTTTACTCTTAATAATTATATTATCTATAATAGCTTTATCAAATTTTATATGGAATATAGAAGTTGAGGGAAATGTAAATATATCAAAAGATGAAATATTACAATTGGCAGAAGAACAAGGATTATCTATAGGAAAACCAAAAAGTAAAGTCGACACAAAAGATATTATAAATAAAATTAGACTAGAAAGAGATGATATAGCATGGGTTGGTATAGAGATTGAAGGAACTAATGCAACTATAGAAATAGTAGAAGCAGATGAAAAACCAGAGATTATAGATGAAGATGAATATTGCAATATTGTAGCAGATAAAGATGCAATGATTACAAAAGTGAGCGCTAAAAACGGTACACCCCTAGTAAAGGAGGGTGATATTGTAAAAAAAGGAGATGTGATAATTGCAGGGTGGCTTGAAGGAAAATATACAGGAAAGCAATATGTTCACTCTCAAGGCGAGATACAGGCAAAAGTTTGGTATACAACTACTGAAAAAATTAATCTAAAAGAAACGAAAAAAATAGAAACTGGAAATGTCGAAAATAAATATTCCGTAAAGATAAATAATTTTCAAATAAATTTGCATAAAAGTATTCCAAAATTTCAAAAATATGATACAATAGAGGAGAATAAAAAATTAAAACTATTTTCTAACTTTTATTTACCACTTGAACTTGTAAAATATACATATAAAGAATATGAGGAAGTAACTGTTGTACATAGTATTGAAGAAGCTAAACAAATGGGAATAGATAAAGCAGCAGAAACATTGAAAGAAGAAATAGAAAATAAAAAGATCTTAGATAAGCAAGTACAGGTAAAATCAGAAGCTGAATATATAGAAGTGCAAGTTACTTATGAAGTAGAGGAAAATATAGGGATAGAAGAAAAAATAGTTTATTAATACTTAAATAAAATTTACACTAATGAAGAGAAAGGATGATAGCATGGAAGAAAGAAGTTTAAGAATTTATGATTCAGAAAAAACATTTTTCTCTAAGATTTCAAACACAATTAGTAAATTACTTATACCAACTAAAATCGGAATAAATGGTATGATAATTTCAATGAAAAGAAATAATATTCTAAAAGCATATGAAAATTTAAATTCTTTAAAAGAGCAAGATAAAAAAGAAGTATTAACTAAAAAAATGGATGACACATATGCGTTATACTTAGAAGTGATAGATAAATATATAATGGATTCGATATATAAAAAAGTTAAAAATGAAACAGCAAATGAATTTGAAAAAGAAGCTTTATCACAATATTATATGATTACTCATTTAAAGGAAAACAACTACACAGAATATAAATATAAAAAGCAAATATATTTAATAGGACTTGATTATCAAAATGTTTTAAATGATAAAGAAAAGCTTATTGAAAGATATAAAAAATTTTATTGCCATGAAGCAGAGAGTTTATATAAAGGATTATTGAAACATTACTCAATAAGACTTGCAGATAATATAACAGATGCAGAGAAACAAGAGATATATAATAAAATATTTAAAACATTAGAGGAATATATTTCAAATATACTACCTATAAAATTTGAAATAGAAAAGAATGATACATATAAAGAAATATTAGAAGAATTTGATAATTTTGATAGATTTACTGTAGGTAAATTAGATCAGAACGATGTAATAGAAAAGAACTTAATTCTTTTAGGATTAAGTAGAAAATTATTTACACATAGTCTTCCTCTTGTTGTTGCAGAACAATGCTATGTTAAGCTTTTAAAAGATGCTAGAAGCTTAATAGTTGATACTAAAGTGCTTAGGAAACAAGAAAAAGCATATTCTCTTCTTATTAATATAATAGAAGAATATAATGTAAAATTATTAAGTACAAAGATTTATTGGGAAAAACCAGCACAAAGGGAAGAATATAAGAAATTCTGGGACAAATATAAAGAAGTAGAAAAAATTAAAGAAAAAGATTATGATGAATACATCAAACAAAAAGAAATTTTATTTATAAAAAGTGATTTAGAAAAAGTATACTCAAATGAAAATAAATATTTCAAAATAATTAACTTCTATAAGAATAAATTAGTAGAATTAGGAGTCATGAGAAAGTTATATAATTCGTATACATCAGAAGGACAATATACAAAGGTAGAAAAAGGAAAGAAAGCAAGAAAAAAAGTTACTAAGAAAGCAGTATAATAAAATAGAGTTAAAGGAATAGATATGAAGAAGAATTACGAAATTATATATAAAAATTTAGAAGAAAATGAAAAATATGAAAGTACAATTAAGCAGGTTATAAATGAATGTTTTAAAACAGAAAAATTAGAAGAAACAAATCTATATATAAGTATAACTTTAACTAATCCGGAAGAGATTGAAAAGATAAATAGACAGTATAGAAACATAGATAGACCTACTGATGTGCTTTCTTTTCCTATGTTTGAGAAAGAAGAATTAGACAAGTTTATAAATGAAAATTCGAAAAACACGGATGTAAACATACAAGGAGACATCTTGGGAGATATAGTAATCTCTATACCTAAAGTTTATGAGCAAGCGGAGGAATACGGACATAGTTTTGAAAGAGAGCTTGCGTATATGGTAGTCCATGGATTTTATCATTTGATGGGTTATGATCATATTGAAGAAGATGATAAAAAGCTCATGAGACAAAAAGAAGAAAATGTGCTTGAAAAGCTAGGAATAAAAAGAGAAACTAGTCCAGAGAAAAGTGAAGAAGAATTAGAAAAAATAGAAGAAAATGAAAAGAAAAATAAAGAAAAAACTTCTAATAGTAGCTTTTTAGATGCTTGGAAAAATGCAATAAATGGAATAATTTATGCTACTACCACACAAAGAAATGTAAAAATACAATTAGTAATAGCAGTATTAGTTGTAATAGTAAGTTTGTTTTTTGATTTAAATAGAGCTGAGTTTTTATGTTTCTTATTCACAATTATACTTATACTATTTGCAGAAATGTGTAATACAGCAATAGAAACAGTTGTAGATTTATATGTTGATGTATATCATCCGAAAGCCAAAATAGCAAAAGATGTAGCAGCAGGTGGGGTTGTAATAACTACAATAAATGCAATAATCGTAGCATACTTTCTATTCTTTGATAAAATTAGTGATATAGGATTAAATTTTATAGAAAATGTAATAAATTCGCCAATCCATTTAGCTTTTGCAACTCTAGTAATAGTAGTTGTAGCAATAGTGGCATTAATAGCAACAGCAAGAACTAATAAACACAAAGGACTAAATCATAAATTCACACCAAGTGGTTTTGCAACACTTGCTTTTGCAGCAAATACTATAATTTGGTTATTAGTGAAAGATAGTATGGAAAATAGCATAGGAATTGTAATTATAACATTATCTTTAGTATTGGCAATTCTTGTATCTGCAAGTAGAATAGAATCAAAACAACACAAAGTATCAGAAGTAGTATTTAGTGCTTGTGTAGGAATTATAATGGTACTTTTAATATATGGAATTGCATTAGGAGTTACTCAAATTTGATTTATATAAGGAAGAAAATTACTATGAATATCTTTTCTTCCAAAAAAATGCTTGTACTTTAAGAAAGGATTGTGATAAAAGTGAGAAGAACAAGAGAAAATACGAAAAAATCTGGAGGAACAAAGATATTTATTATTGTTCTAATCATTTTAATAATAATTGCAGGAGGATTATTTGCACTAAAAATAATTAAAGAAAATAATGATAATACAGAATTAGCAAATACAAATGCTACCAATATAGAAGATGAAAAAGAGCCCACCGTATTAGAACCAAAAACTTTATCGGGGAATGAAAGACCAATAGCAATAATGATAGATAATCATATAGATGCAATGCCACAAGCAGGACTCTTAGAAGCAGACATTGTATATGAAATTATTGTAGAAGGTGGAGAAACAAGATTAATGCTAATACTTCAAGATAAAGACTTGGACAAAGTAGGACCTGTTAGAAGTGCAAGACATTATTTCTTAGATTATGCTTTAGAAAATGATGCGATTTATGTACATTATGGCTGGAGTCCACAAGCACAATCTGATATTTCATCACTTGGAGTAAATAATATAAATGGAATTTATGAAAGTTCAGAATCATTTTGGAGAGTGCAAGATAAATATGCACCACATAATGCAGTAACAAGTACAGAAAATATTAGAAAAATAGCAGATAGAAAAGGATATAGAGTTACAACAGACAAAGAACCAGTTTTAAATTATGTAGTTGCAGAAGTAAATTTAGAAGAAGGAAAAGTAGCAAATAGTGTAACTATACCATATTCATATGCTAATACTGTAGAATATGAATATGATGAAGACCTTAAAGAATATGTTCGTTACTCTAGAGGAAAAAAACAAGTAGATTGGGATACTGGAAAAACTGTTACAACAAAGAATATCATAATAGAAAAAGTAGAAAATTGGACATTAAATGATGGTACGAATAAGGGAAGACAAACAATAGATAATATTAAGGAAGTAGATGGGTATTATATAACAAATGGAAAATCAATACCAATAACTTGTACAAAAACGTCTAGATCAAGTCAAACAATATATAAAGATTTAGAAGGTAATGAAATAGATGTAAATGATGGCAAAACATTTATTCAAATTTGTACAGAAGATGCTGATGTTGAAATTACAGAATGAAACAAAGGGACGCACGATTTGTTCCAAATTTGAAACAAAGGGACAGACAATTAGTTTAAAAAAGTAAAATAAAAAGTTTATAATAACTTAAAAAATAATAAATATAAAAAATTTAAAGGAGAGAAAAATTATGGAAGAAAACAAAAAGAAAAATAATAAAGTTATAATAGGAGTAGTAATAGCTATTATAGTAATTGTAGCTGTTGCAGGGATAGCGTTTGCTATATATAATAATAGTAAACCAAAAAGTAATGTACAAATAACTAGTACACAAGATATGGAGAATTTAATAAACACAGTTTATGAGGGACAAGAAGATGTTTTACCAGGAAGTCTTATGACACAAACTTTAGATATAAGCAATATTGATATAGTTACATCATATACAGGACTTACATCAAACGAAAACATAGATGGAATAGTAGTATCTGAACCTATGATGAGTTCTCAAGCATATTCATTTGTTCTTGTAAAAGTGAAAGATGGAGCAGATGCAGATGCTATTGCAAAAGAAATGTCTGAAAAAGTAGATACAAGAAAATGGATTTGTGTTGAAGCTGAAAAACTATATGCAACAAGTGTAGATAATTTGGCAGTACTTGTAATGTCAAGTGATGAATGGGCAACTCCAGTATATAATAAATTAAAAGAAGTACTAGGTGCTCATAATGAAGAATATGTAAAAGATAATTCTAGTGCATTTGAAGACCAATCAGTTGGTAATGATGGAATAATTAATTATTAATTTTATTTCTCAATGATATAATATTATAAAATAGTATTTCAAATATGTCGGTCAAGCTGATTATCACACAAATTCTAAATAAATTTTATGGCACCCTTCCATCAAAGATGAACTCTTTCCATAAAATTTATTAAGAATTTATATGTTCAAATCACTTTCCATTCCATATTCTCATACTATTTTATAATATTATATCATTGAGAATACAACTGTACTAATCATAGTGTATTATAAATAGAATTTGGGCCTTGAAAGAAATTTCAAGGCTTTAAAAATAAATGGAGGAATTATGAAAAAGAAATCAATAATAATTACTTTAATAATTATATTAATTGTAATAATTTTAGGAATTATATTACTGATAAAACTAAATGATTCAGAAAAGAAGGATGTAGAATTATCTAATGCCAAATATTACATATTAGATAGTAATATATTTGAAAAAACAGAAGAAATAAATGAAAATGCAATTACAAATAATATCGATAAAATAAATAATATATATGAAAATTATTTAAAAAATATGAATGTATTTTTTGCTATGATTCCTAATAAAGAATATTATTTGAATAACTCAGAAGACGAAAATAGTGAATTTGAAAGTATAGAAGAGTTTACAATCAATAAACTAAATGAAAATATAGAAAATATAGAGCTATATGATACCTTAGATTTGGCTTCTTTCTATAAAACAGATATGCATTGGAAACAAGAGAGCCTTGATAAAACTGTAGAAAGAATAGCTTTAAACATGAATGTAGAAAAAATTGAAACTAATTATGAAAGTAAAAGTTTAGGAGATTTTTATGGCTCATATTATAAACAAATAAATGATAATACAATAAAACCAGATGAATTAATATATTTAACAAATTCAACAATAGAAAATTCAATTGTATATAATGTGGAAAAAGAAAGAGAAGAACCAGTATATAATGAGGAAGTAGTGAACGAAACAAATAATAAGTATGATTTGTTTTTATCTGGTGCAGCAGCTATACAGCAAATAAAGAATACAGAAGCTAATAATGGAAAGAAACTAATATTATTTAGAGATTCTTTCGGAAGTAGTATTACGCCGCTTTTAATAAGTAATTATGAAGAAATTTTACTTGTAGATATACGATATGTAAATTCAAACCTATTATCTAACTATATAGATTTTAATGAATATAAGAATCAAGATGTATTATTTTTGTATAATACAAGAGTAATAAATAAATCCGGAATATTTAGATAAAATTAATATTAAATATAGAGCGAAAAAAGTCAGAAAATGAAGAAAAATAATTGTACAAAAATAATCTATTTGATATAATACAAGCATATATATTAGATAATAGTAAGTGGAGCGAAAAGGAGGAAAAGTCATGTGTGAATGCATAGAAAAGAAAATAAGAGAAGAAGTTCAAGAGATAATGAAACCATATAAACAAGAGAAAGACAACTTAATACAAATTTTAAATGAAATCCAAGAAAAATATGGATATATTCCAAAAGCAGCACAAATGGAAGTCTCTAAATATTTAGGAGTTCCTATGGCGGAAATATATGGAGTAATTACTTTTTACGCAAGATTTACTTTAGAACCAAAAGGAAAATATAACATATCTGTTTGTTTAGGAACAGCTTGTTTTGTTAAAGGATCACAAGCAATATTAGACAGATTAAAAGAAAGATTAAATCTAGAAGAAGGTAAAACAAGTGATGATGGCAAATTTTCAATAGATACAACAAGATGTGTAGGAGCATGTGGTATAGCACCAGTTTTTACTGTAAATGATGAAGTGTATGGGCATGCTACTGTTAAGAAACTTGATGAGGTGTTAGATGAACTTGAAAAAATTGAAAAATAATTGTGTTTTGACGTTGTTAAACTTCACTTCGAAAGTCCTCGACGTACACAGAGTACGCCTCCGGCTTTCTTGCTTGTTTGCCTAGTCAAAACAACAATTCTTTTCCAATTCAGAACAATAAAATAATACTTTGAAATAAAAAAGGAGGTCTTAAATGAAGACTATAGAGGAATTAAATAAAATAAGGTCACAGAAAAGAGTTGAGTTGGATTTAAGAAAAAATACAAAAGCAGATACGAGAGAAAAACATATTTTAGTATGTCAAGGAACAGGATGTACTTCTTCAAAATCACCAAAGATTTTAGAAAATTTTAAGAAATTGATTGAAGAAAAAGGTTTAACTAATGTAAGAGTTATAAAAACAGGATGTTTTGGATTATGTGCCAAAGGCCCGATAGTTATAATTCGTCCTGAAGATACTTTTTATGCAATGGTAACACCAGAAGATTGTGAAGAGATTATACAGTCTCATATAATTGAAGGGAAAGTAGTAGAAAGATTACTTTGCAAAGATATAGATGGTAAAAAAGTTACTAAACTTGATGATTTAACATTCTATAAAAAACAAAAAAGAATTGCTCTAAAAAATTGTGGAGTAATAAATCCAGAGGAAATAGATGAATATATAGCTTTTGATGGATATAGAGCACTAGCAAGAGTTTTAGTAGAAATGTCTCAAGATGAAGTGATAGAGACAATAGATAAATCAGGACTAAGAGGTAGAGGTGGAGCTGGTTTCCCAACAGGAAAAAAGTGGAGAGCTACCAAAGATGCAAAAGGTGATAAAAAGTACGTAGTATGTAATGCAGATGAAGGAGACCCTGGGGCATTTATGGATAGAAGCATTCTAGAAGGAGACCCTCACGCAGTACTAGAAGCAATGGAAATAGCAGGATTTGCAGTAGGAGCTGAAAAAGGTTACATATATGTAAGAGCAGAATATCCAATTGCAGTACATAGACTTCAAATTGCTATAGACCAAGCAAGAGAGTATGGAATTTTAGGAAAAAATATATTTGGAACTAATTTTAATTTTGATATTGAAATTAGACTTGGTGCAGGAGCTTTCGTTTGTGGAGAAGAAACAGCATTACTTGAATCAATAGAAGGAAGACGTGGTCAACCAAGAGTAAAACCTCCATATCCTGCGCAATCTGGTTTATGGGGATGCCCAACATTAATAAATAATGTAGAAACATATGCTAATATTGCACAAATAATATTAAAGGGCGCAGAGTGGTATTCATCTATTGGAACAGCTACTTCAAAAGGAACAAAAGTATTCGCGTTAGGTGGAAATGTGAATAATGTTGGATTAGTTGAAGTTCCGATGGGAACAACTTTAAGAGAAATAGTATTTGATATTGGTGGAGGAATACCAAATGGAAGAGAATTTAAAGCAGCTCAAACAGGAGGACCTTCAGGAGGATGTATACCAAAAGAACATTTAGATACACCAATTGATTATGAATCACTAAAAGAAATAGGTTCAATGATGGGTTCAGGTGGACTTATAGTAATGGATGATACTAAATGTATGGTATGTTTAGCAAAATTCTATTTACAATTTACAGTAAGTGAAAGCTGTGGCAAATGTACTCCTTGTAGAATAGGAACAAAAAGAATGCTAGAAATTCTAGAAAGACTATGTAGTGGAGAAGGCGAAGAATATGATATCTATAGACTAGAAAAATTAGCAGCAAATATAAAGAAAGCAAGTATATGTGGTCTTGGTCAAAGTGCACCAAATCCAGTAATTAGTACAATGAAATATTTTAGAGAAGAATTTAGACAACATGCTATTGAAAAAGAATGTAAAGCAATGGAATGTAAAGCATTAGCTAGAATAGAAATAGATGAAGAAAAGTGTAAAGCTTGTGGATTATGCCAAAGAAATTGTCCAGTAAATGCAATAGAAGGAGAAGGCAGAGAAAAGAGATACATAAATCAAGACAAATGTATTAAATGTATGACTTGCATTAGATCATGCCCATTCCACGCAATTGGGTAACAATCGGGGACAGGCACCAATTAGTAAAAATTACTAAAAAGGGACAGACATTGATGAAAAGATAATAGAATGATAAATTGGGGTCTGTCCCTAATTTATCATGAGACAAGGAGGAAAAAATGGTTAATTTAAAAATAGATGATAAAAAAGTTTGTGTTCCAGAAGGAACAACTATATTAGACGCAGCAAAACAAGCAGGAATAGATATTCCGACATTATGCTTCTTAAAAGACATCAATGAAGTTGGAGATTGTAGAATGTGTATTGTAGAAGTAGAAGGAAGACGTGGATTTGCAACTTCTTGTATTCAAACAGTAGAAGAAGGAATGGTAGTTCATACACATACTCCAAATGTATTAGAAGCAAGACATACTATACTTGATTTAATTATTTCAAACCATTCAAAAGATTGTTTGACATGTACACGTTCTGGTAATTGTGAACTTCAAGATTTAGCAATAAAATTTAATGTATTAGATATTGAGTTTAAGGGAGAAAGAACAGAGCATAAAATCGATGATAAATCTCCATCAATAGTAAGAGATTTTAATAAATGTATTTTGTGTAGAAGATGTGTTGCTACATGTAAAAATGTACAAAACATAGGAGCAATAGATTGCATTGAAAGAGGTTTTGAATCTTGCATATCAACAACTTATGACCATAGCTTAAATGATGTAAATTGTACATTTTGCGGTCAATGTATAGAATCTTGCCCAACTGGTGCACTTCATGAAAAAGAAAATATTAATGATGTATGGGCAAAATTAAAAGATCCAGATACATATGTAGTGGTTCAAACTGCACCTTCTGTTAGAGTAGCTCTTGGTGAAGAATTTGGTATGGAAATAGGAACTAATGTTACAGGAAAAATGGTATCTGCGTTGAAGGCTCTTGGATTTGATAAGGTGTTTGATACAAATACCGGAGCAGATTTTACAATAATGGAAGAAGCAACTGAATTTGTAAAAAGATTTAAAGAAAATGATAATTTGCCAATGACGACTTCATGTTGCCCAGGATGGGTACGTTTCGCAGAAATGGAATATCCTGAGAATTTACCTCATTTATCAAGTTGTAAATCACCTCATCAAATGTTTGGAGCAATTATAAAATCATATTATGCAGAAAAAAATAAGATTGACCCAAGTAAAATTTATGTTGTGTCTGTAATGCCGTGTATTGCAAAAAAATATGAGAGTAAACGTGAAGAAATGAAAGTAGATGGCTTGAGAGATGTAGATGCAGTAATTACCACACGTGAGCTTGCAAGAATGATAAAACAAGCAAATATAGAATTTGACAAATTAGAAGATGATACATTTGATAATCCTATGGGAGAAGCAACTGGTGCAGCAGCTATATTTGGTGTTACTGGTGGAGTTATGGAAGCGGCGCTTCGTACAGCTTATGAATTAATTACTGGAGAAGAGCTAAAAAAATTAGAATTTGAAGATATAAGAGGAGCAAAAGGAATAAAGAAAGCTACTATTCAGATAGGAGATAAAGAAGTAAAAGTAGCAGTTGCTCATGGACTTGGAAATGCAAGAAAAGTTATGGAAGAGATAAAAAATGGAACTGTAGATTATAGTTTTGTTGAAGTAATGGCATGCCCTGGAGGATGCATCATGGGTGGAGGTCAACCTATAAAGAATTCTAAAACAAGAATGACAGTAGATGTGAGAGGTAAAAGAGCAGAAGCAATGTACTCAATAGATGAAAGAAGTACAATTAGGAAATCACATGAAAATCCTGTTTTGAAAGAGATATATAAAGAATATATAGGAAAGCCAGGAGAGCATAGAGCACATGAATTATTACATACACATTATACACCAATGGAAGAATATAGAATATAATTTAAAACTGTACAATTTCAACTTTGAGAATTGTACAGTTTCTTTTATATACATTGAAAATAATGTGAAAATATGATATAAATATTAAAGATGTCAAGCAAAATTTGACGAAAACTTAGTAGGTTTTGTTTACTTTTTTCTACAAAAAAGTAGATAAGTAGAAAGTATAATAGAGGATGCCAAAGGAGCAATTTATGGAAGAAAAATTTAAATCTGGATTCGTATCAATACTAGGTAGGACAAACGTTGGAAAATCTAGTATAATTAATAATTTAGTTGGAGAAAAAGTAGCAGCTATAGCCAACAAACCGCAAACTACAAGAACAGTAATTAGAGCTATAGTAAATAGACCTAATTCTCAAATAATCTTTATAGATACACCAGGAATTCATAAACCTAAATCTAAACTAGGAAATGTGATGGTTGAGAATGCTTTTGAAGTATCAAAAGATGTTGATGTGTTAGTTTTTGTAATAGAAGCTACATCTGATGAAATAGGAAAAGGCGATAGATTAATTTTAGATAAGATAAAAGAAGCGGGAAGAAAAACAATATTAGTAATTAATAAAATTGATTTAGTAGATAAAGCAAAAGTAGCGAAATTAATTGAATTGTATAAAAATGAATATGACTTTGCTAGCATAATACCTGTTTCAACAGTTAAAAATATTAATTTGGATGTAATTTTAGATGAAATAGAGAAGAACTTAAATGAAGGTCCTGCATATTATGATATTGAGGAATTTACTGACCAAACAACAAGACAACTTGTAGAAGAGACAATAAGAGAAAAAGCTTTAAAACTTTTAGATGATGAAGTTCCTCATGGAATACTAGTAGAAGTTGAAAAAATAAAGAAAAGAAAAACAATGGATAATGAACCAATATTTAATATTGATGCTACAATATATTGTTTACGTGATTCTCATAAAGGAATTATTATAGGGAAAAACGGAAGTATGCTTAAGAAAATCGGAACTTATGCTAGACAAGATTTGGAAAGAATGCTTGGAATAAAAGTGAATTTGAAATTATGGGTTAAAGTAAGGGAAGATTGGATTAATAATGAAAAAATTATTAAAAACTTTAAATTGTAATAACATTAAAAAATATTGAATAGAAAATGAAAAAATGCAAAGGATAAAATAAGAAAAGTGGTTTTATTAAACACTCAAAAAGATTTTCATTTAATATGTGATTAAATAAAGGACATAAACAGAAAAGCCACTTAACTTTATAAAGATGGAGATGATTTAAATAATGATAAAGCAGATGGCTTGGAATACGTTTAAAAATACTGGAGATATAAACACCTTTTTAGAATTAGTTGAAGTAGAAAATTTAGAAAAAAACATGTTAGAGGCGGAAAAACAAAATGGGAATATTAAAATTAAAGGGAATAGTGATATCGGAAAACAATATGAATGACTATGATAAAATGGTAACAATATTAACTCCAAATCGGTAAAATTGGGTGTGCTGCAAAAGGCGCAAGACGTCCTAAAAGTCAGCTGATGGCAGCAACACAATTTTTGTGCTTTGGGGATTACCTTATATATCAGGGAGCTAGTTCATATAATATAAATTCATGTGAAGTAAATGAAGTTTTTTATAATATAAGAATGGATTTAGATAAACTTCAATATGCATCTCACATTACAAAAATTATTAATGACGTAACAGATGAAAACCAGAATACATATAAAATTTTACAGTTGTTTTTAAATACATTATATGTATTATCAGAAACAGATAAAAATATGGATTTAACTATTTCAATTTTTAAATTGAAATTGATGTGCTTTTTGGGATTTACTCCAATAATTGATAAATGTGCAAATTGTAAAAAAAATGAGGGAATAGAGTTAAACCATTTCAGTTTTAAGGATAATGGATTTAAATGTGAAACTTGTAGTAGACAGGATAAAGGTGCAATTGAAATATCTGAAGCCACAGTTAATGCTATAAAATATATTGTCATGGCACCACCTAAAAAATTATTTTCTTTTAATTTATCGGAACAAGGGATAAAAGAATTAGAAATTATTGCTAAAATATATTTAAATGAAAAACTAGATAAAGAATATAAACTAGAAAAGTTATTTTAAATGAATAAAAACAAATTTATTAAATTAATAAGTTTGTTTTTATTTTTTTGATAGAAAAAAGACATTCCAAAAACAAAAAAATACTATTACAATCCTACTCCTGCAGTCAAAAGCAAAATTTGACATAAAATCCAAATTGTGATATACTAAATCAGCTAAAAAGAATGTTTTCTAAAGGAGAAATTGATATGGAAGACGTAATAAAGTTTGGTATAGGTTTTGTTACTGGAAGACCAAATGTATGTAAAGTAATAAATAGTACATATGAAAGATTGATAAATCAATTTAAAGATACTAATAAAAAAGTTGAAATAACTATATTTATATTATTTGATTTAGGATATCAATTTACTACTAGAATTGATTTTTACGGAATAATACCGAATGTATATAAAGATATAAGAGTTAAATATATCACACCAGAAGACATAGAGGAAGAAAAAAAGAAACTTATAGGAAGAGAAATTCTTACTAAGCAAGAAGCAGAATTGTTTTTTGGACATGGACATGCGAAAGGAAGAAATACATTAATGTATTTCGCAAAAAAAGCTAAAATAGATTATTTGCTATTTTGGGATGATGATGAATATCCTGTTGCATGTGTAAAAAATAAAGAAACAAATGAACTTACATGGAAAGAGCAAGATAATATCGCAATGCACCTAAAATATATAGAAGATTCGGATGTTACAATAGGATATCATTGTGGTTATATTTCTCCAATTCCTTATGTAGAATTAAATGAAGATATTGATGAAGAAAAATTTAAATGCTATATAGAAGCTTTAGGAAATGACATTATTTCTTGGGATTCAATAAAAGAAAAGTTTGTAAAATATAATGGGATTACTTATGCTGATCCAGATATTGCAAATGGTACAGGAGAATATGAGATAGAAGCAAATGGCGCAGGTAAATGGGTTGCAGGGTCGACACTTTGTTTGAATTTGAATCATCTATCTAAAATTCCTGCTTTTTATAACCCAGAAGGAGCAAGAGGAGAAGACACTTTCTTTTCTACACAATTGCTAGACTCAACTGTAATAAAAGTTCCAGTATATCATTTTCATGATGGGTTCTTAAAATATACAAATATAGCAAGAAGAAAATATCCTAAAACATTAAGAAAAATAAAATCATCGGAGGAACAAATAGAAGAGAGATTCTTTAAAGCTTCCAGAGGCTGGATAAGATACAAACCGTTATTTGAGTATATTACAAATAAAGAAAAGTTTAATGAGAATATGGAGGCAACACGTAGAAAGTTAGTAGAGGGAATATCAGAGGTTAATAAGCTATTCGAAAATTCAGATTTTAATATGCTTTTGAAAGATTTGGATGAGTATAATAAAAACGTTAAGAAACATTATAATGAATATATAAAAACAAATGAAGTATGGAATAAATTGAAAAAAATATAACATAAAGGAGATATACTATGAATAAGCAGCCTTGCATTAGTATAATAATTCCTGCATATAATGCTGGAAAATATATAGAAAAATGTATTCAGAGCATAATCAATCAAGACTTTAGAGATTTTGAAATAATTATTGTTAATGATGGCTCAACAGATGATACTAAAGCTATATGTGAAAAATATGTTAAATTAGATGATAGGATAAAACTAATTAGTACAGAAAACAGAGGAGCAGGAAGTGCAAGAAATACAGGGATAAGTGAGGCAAAAGGAAAGTATATCTCCTTTATAGATGCAGACGATTTTATTGCTAAATGGTATTATTCTAGAATGTGTACAATGTTAGAAGAAGAAAATGCAGACATTGTAGAATGTCATTATAGAAGAACAAGTAAATATGATGAAAGTATATTTACTAATACAGGTACACAAAAAGAATATACGAATATGGAAAAATTATTAGTACTCTATGGAGAGGACGAAGGAGAATATATAAATTCTGTACTTGTAACAAACAAGTTGTATCGAAAAGAGTTATTTAAAGAAGTTAGATTTCCTGTAAATCGTATAATAGATGATGAATTTATAATGTATAAACTTACATATAATAGCAAGAAAATAATATCAACACCTGATATTATGTATGGATACTTCCAAAGTGAAGAAAGTATAATGAGAGCAACTTATAAAGAGAAAAGAGTGCATGATACATTAGATGTTTACGATGAAGTATATGAGTTTTTTAAAGATAAAGGAAATGATGAATTAATAGAGAAGATATTAATTAGATATCTAGGATATGGAATAGAGCTAACACAAAAAACAAGTAAATCAAGAGATATAGCTGATAAGAATAGAGTATATGAATATATAAAAAATAAATTTGAGGAAAAAGCTGAAATGGCGGAAGAAAAAGTAGATAAAGAAAAATATAATAAAATAAAGAAAGAATTCTATGAAGCACTAGATGTAGCAGCTTTGGAAGAATAAGAGGGATGGATATGAAGGTTGTATTTATTTCTAACTTTTTGACACATCACCAAGTCCCATTTTGTTTAGAAATGCAAAAGAGATTAGGCGAAGATTTTAAATTTATTTCGACAGTAAAAATATTTGATTGGAGACTAAAGTTAGGCTTTAAAGATCTAGATAACGAATATGATTTTGTTGTAAAAGCATATGAAAATGAGGAAAGTAAAGCTTTAGCTAAAAAACTCACATTAGAAAGTGATGTAGCAATAATAGGGTCGACTACTGATGAAATACTAGAGGAAAGACTAAAACAAGATAAGTTAACTTTCAGATATAGGGCAAGAGTATTTATATTTCCAGATGGATTTTATAAAACCGTATTTAATAAAGAAAAGTTAAAATTATTTTATAATCGACATATAAAGTTTAGAAAAAATAAAAATTTATATATGTTATGTGCAAATGCATATGGTGCTAAAGATTTCAATTTTTTAGGACTATACAAAAATAAGATATATAAATGGGGATATTTTCTTGAGACAAATAAATATGATATAGATAAACTAATAGAAAAAAAAGAAGAAAACAAGAAAATAGAAATAATATGGGTGGCACGTTTTGTTAAATGGAAACATCCAGAAATAGTAGTTAAATTAGCTAAAAGGTTAAAAAAACAAAACATTAATTTTCATATAAGAATGTTAGGTACAGGTGTACTTGAAGAAAAAACAAGAAAAAAAGTAAAAGAACTAAACTTAGAAGATGTACTTGAAATTGTGGGACAAGTGCCAAGTGATGAAGTTAAAGGATATATGGAAAAAGCAAATATATTTATAGGCACAAGTGATAGCCAAGAAGGTTGGGGAGCAGTAATTAATGAGTCAATGAATGCTGGCTGTGCAATAGTTGCAAATAAAAAGATGGGTTCAGTACCATTTTTGATAAAAAATAATGAAAATGGTCTTATATATACATCATATAAAGAGCTAGAAAATAAAGTAAAGTCATTAATAGATGATAAAGAATTGCGAGATAAACTAGGAATAAATGCATATAAATATATTACCGAAAAATGGACAAGCAGTATTGCAGCAAATAATATAATAGAGCTATTTGATTCAATTATAAACAAAAAAGAATATAAAATAACAGAGGGACCAGCTAGTAAAGAAAAATAAATAGTAAAAGGGGGAGGTAAAATGGAAAAGAAAAGATTTAGTATTATTATACCTGCATATAATGTACACGAATATGTAGAAAAAGCCATAAATAGTGTGTTAGAGCAGGATTTTAAAAATTACGAACTAATAGTAGTAAATGATGCATCAACAGATAATACAGCAGAAGTAGTAAAAAAATATGAAGAAAAATTTGATAATGTAAAATTGATATCGCATAAGGATAATAAAGCCTCCCGGTGGTGCTAGAAATACTGGTTTAGATAATGCAAATGGTGAATATGTAATTTTCTTAGATGCCGATGATTTCTTATTTGCAAATGATGTACTTAGCAAGGTAGATAAAATTATAGGAAATCAAAATGTAGATATTGTGTACATGGGATTTAAAATAGGCGGAAATAGAGATGAGTTTGTAATTCCAACGGAAGAAACATGTACAAAGGAATATAAAGCAGGAAAAGATATTTATCCAAATGTATGGAGTAAATGTTGGAATTTAGAATATCTAAACAAAAATAATATAAGATTTGTGGAAAATAGATATTATGAAGACGTGCTATTTGTATATAAAGGAGTTATGAAATCAGAAAAGTATTTAATAGCTGATTTTCCAGTTTACCACTATATTAGTGGTAGAAAAAATAGTATGACTACTACATTAAATTTAAAAAATATATATGACACAGTAGATAATATAAAGGACATGATGGAAATAAAGAAAAAGGAAGATACAGTAGAAATAAACTTAAGAATAAAAAGAGAAATAGATATGTGTAAAAAACGTTTAGAAGATATATATTATTCAATGTAATTATATTTATTATCAATTAAGATAAATGGAAAAATAAAGAACAAATTTAACGAAGAGAAAAATAAGCGTAAAGCTTAAAAAAGATAGGAGTTGAAGAGTAAGTGCAACTTTCTTGGGTACTATTTTAAAAGATCAATAGTATTGCTGAGAAATTGCCAATTATGTAAAAGTAAGGGTGATTTAAATGTATATAATTAAAAAATTTGAAGATAGATATAATGATGATGTAAACAATTTCATTATATCAGTATTTGTTGAAGAGTTTGGTTTTGAACAATTTAGAGAAGGACTTAAAGAGCAAAACAATCATAAATATATTGAAAACGGAAGTAATTTATGGATTGCTTTAAATGAAAATGATGATATAGTTGACACTATAGCTTTAAGAAAGCATAATGATACAGATGCAGAAATAAAAAAGTTGTATGTAAGAAAAGATTATAGAGGAACAGGTTTATCAAAAGAACTATATTCTAAGGTTATGAATGAAGCTAAGGAAAATGATTTCAATAGAATATTCCTTGGAACTTATGATAAATTACAGAGTGCCATACATTTTTATTTAAAAAGAGGTTTTACTCAAATAGAAGAGTCAAATGACGACGAAGAAGGAGCAAGATATTTTGAATTATATGTATAGTTAAAAATATATAATTCAAAATATAAGTTTGTCTAGAGAAAGGAAAATGCTAAGAGTATGTATATAATCGTAGGACTTGGAAATCCTGAGCCGGAATATTCAAATACAAGGCATAATATGGGATTTGATGTAATTAATAAATTGGCATATAAAAATAACATAAACCTAAATAAAACTAAATTTAATGCTATATGCGGAACAGGAATTATAGAAAATGAGAAAGTAATTCTTGTAAAACCACAAACTTTTATGAATAATAGCGGAGAAGCGGTAGTAGAATTTGTTAAATTTTATAAAGAAAATTTAGATAAACTTATGGTTATATATGATGATATGGATACTGATGTAGGAATCATTAGAGTGAGAGCTAAAGGAGGATCAGGTTCGCATAATGGTATGAAATCCTTAGTACAAAAGTTATCCTCCGAAGATTTTCCACGCATAAGAGTAGGAATTGGAAAGCCAATAAACGAATTTGATAGGATTAATTATGTTATTGGAAAACTATCAAAGGAAGAATATACTAAACTTGAAAAAGGTCAAAATTTAGCTGTAGAAGCGATAGAGTATTGGATAAAGAATAAAATAGATAATACAATGAATAAATACAATACAAAAGGATAAGGCAAGAAGGGATATATATATGCAAGAATTATTAATTTATGTAGAAAATAATTCAAAAAAGATATTACTAGTTGAAAATGGAAAACTAATTGAAAAATATGAAGATGAACCATATTATGAAAGAATAGAAGGAGATATCTTTTTAGGAATAGTAGAAAATGTGCTACCTGGTATGCAGGCGGCATTTGTGAATATAGGTAAAGAGAAAAATACTTTTATACATATAAGAGATGTAATACCTAAAATAAGTGAAGAAACAGGAAATAAAAATGAAGATTTCAGTAATTACAATATAAAAGATTATTTAAAAACTGGAATGCCAATTTTAGTTCAAGTAAAAAAAGATAGTACAAATAAAAAAGGAGCTAGAATATCAACACATTTAAGTATTCCGGGAAGATTTATTGTACTGATGCCAAATGAAAAATTCATAACTATTTCTCAGAAAATAGATGATATAGAAGAAAGAGAAAGACTAAAACTAATAGGAAATAATATTGTTCCAGAAGGTTATGGCGCAATTATTAGAACATCAGCAATATCAAAGAATCAAGAAGATTTGCAAGAAGATATAAAGATGACACTTGAAAAGTATCAAAATATACAAAAATTATATAAAGAAGCAATAAAAAGTAAAAATCCACAACCAAAATTGTTATATAAAAGTGAAGATATTTTGCAAAGATTACTTACAGATTTAATGGACAAAGATTTATATAGAATATGTACAAATGATACTAATGTTTATGAACAGGTAAATAGAAAATTAGAAGAATCAAATCAAAACATTAAAGTAGAATTGAAAGAAAACTTGCTAAATATGTATGATCTTGAGAAGCAACTTGAAGAACTTGAAAAAAGAAAAATATGGCTTAAATGTGGAGGATTCATTACTATAGATAAAACAGAAGCATTAACTGCAATTGATGTTAATTCTGGTAAATTTACAGGTAGTAAAGATTTAGAGCAAACTATATTTACTGTTAATAAAGAAGCAACTATAGAAATAGCTAGACAACTGAGACTAAGAGATATTGGCGGAATAATAATAATAGATTACATTGATATGAAAAATAAAGATAATGAAGAAAAAATAGTAGAATTATTTAAAGAATGTTTAAAGAAAGATAGATCAAAAACACAAATAGTTGGATTTTCTAAATTAAATCTATTAGAGATGACACGCAAACATATGTGTAGTAATGATTAGAAGATGAGAAATTGGGGACAGACCCCAATTTCTCATCTTTAACTTCCTTCTAATATTATTTTTAATTCTTCATGTCTTTTTACTTTTTGAGTAGTTGTTTTTATTAGAGGTGTATCTGTTAAAATGATTTCACGAATATATTTATATGCTGGTATTTTATGATTTACATTTTCTTTTATATCTGTCCATACTTTATTAAATAAATCTTCTTTTGAGAGATTATCCAAATGCTCGTCTACATAATCTTTGTTATATACAATCTTAGCACATATTCTATAATCCCCATCATCCAATGGCTTACCAAATACCATACTTTCAGAAACATATGGAAGCTTATTAATTAAAATTTCTAATTCTTCAGGAAAAATATTCTTTCCATTTTTAAGAACTATTACATCTTTTTTTCTTCCTGTTATAAATAAAAATCCATCTTTATCAAAATAACCTAAATCTCCGGTATAAAACCAATTATCTTTTAATACTTCATTTGTTGCTTCAGGATTATCTACATAACCAAGCATTACAGTTGGAGCTCTTACAGCGACTTCTCCAATTCCTTCTGCATCTGGATTATCAATTTTTACATCTATACCAGGTAAAGGAAAACCTACAGAGCCACATCTTTTGAATTTATCATTTTCTCCAGCAACAACAGGAGATGTTTCTGTTAAACCATATCCTTGTAATAAATTTATTCCTAAATCTAAAAATCCTTGAATTGCATCTCTGCTCATAGCAGCTCCACCAGCAATTAAAATTCTAAGCTTTCCGCCTAAATTATCTAGAATTTCTTTAAATACTTTTCTGCGTATATCAATGCCGATTTTTAATAATCCATTACAAATTTTAGACATGTTTTTCACAAGCTTTGTTTTTCCTTGTTCTTCAATACCTTTTTTTATTTTTTTATACATAATCTCAAGCATTAATGGAACACATACAAATCCAGTAACTTTAAATTCGGAAAGATTTTTTTGAACATATTTTAATCCATCACAAAATGCTACAGTGATACCAGAGAATGTTCCATATAGAAAAGTACAAGTAGATTCAAAAGTATGATGTAAAGGTAAAAATGATAAAAATGTATCTTCTTTTCTTATATCTGTCATTTGTGCCAATGAGTATATATCTTCACAAATATTAGACTGAGAAAGTGCAACAGCTTTTGATATTGATGTAGTGCCTGAAGTAAATAGCATTATTGACATTTTTTTATTATCAATTTTTACATTATCATATTTATTATCTCCATTTACTAACAAAGAATGACCTTTATGAATTAAGTTAGCATAACTAGTAAAATCACTTAAATCATCCATACAAATAAAATGCGATAATTTAGATTTTTTACTTTTGGCAAGTGAAGAAAATACTTCAGAATATTTTTTATCAAATATAACTGCTTCTGCTTCACTTCTCATAATTAAATCTTCAATTTCATTATCTGGCAATGCTCTATCAAGTGGGACTACTATCATATCAGATGTCGTTACTGCAAGATAACTAGTACACCATTCATATCTATTAGGTGAGATGATAGCAACTTTTTTTTGAGATAAGCCAAGATTTATTAGAGCAGTTCCTAATGCTTTTATATCATCAGCAAATTGACCATACGTAATTTTTATATGTTCTTTAGAACTAGGTTCTTTTTTATATTCAAATGCAACTTTGTCTGAATAAAGATTAGAGTATCTTGAAACTAATTCTCTAAAATCATTGATTTTATCAGCGTTGTAAAGCTTTCTTTTATATTTACTCATAATATACTCCTTCAAAATAAATATCGAATATATTTTATAATACAAATGAAAAATATTCAAGGAAAATAATGGAAAAAAACGAAAAATAATTTTATAAAAAAATCATATTAATAAATCTGGAAAAAATCTTTCAAAACTATTGCAATTAGCAAAAAATAGGTGTATAATGATATAGACTTAAAGAGAGAAGAAGAGTGGAAACAAATTCCACTCTTCTATACGTAAATAGGAAAAAAGGAGTTTATATGGCAAATATAGAAGATAGAGTAGAATCTCTAATAAAAGATAAAATTCAAGAATTAGGATATCATCTATATGATGTACAATATGTAAAAGAAGGACAAAACTATTTTTTACGTGTGTTTATAGAAAAGAAAAATGGAAGTATTGATTTAAATGACTGTGAAAAAGTAAATGATGGTATAAATGATTTGCTTGACAAAGCTGATTATATTAAAGAACAATATTTCTTAGAAGTATCTTCTACAGGAGTTGAAAAAACTTTAAGAAAAGACAAGCATTTAGAAGATAATATAGGAAATGAAATACAAATAAATTTATTTAAATCAATAGAAATTTGTGGAAAGAAAGTTAAAGAATTAATAGGTATACTAAGAGGATTTGACAATGACAAAATAGTTATAGAATCGGATGAGGAAGAACTAGATATAGAAAGAAAAAATATTTCACAGATAAAAACAGTATTTGACTGGGAAAATTTAGAATAAAACAAGAAAAAATCTTGTGGTAAAAATGAGAAAGGAATGATTGGAAAAATGAAAAAAGTATCTAAAACAAATAATCAAGCAATAGATAGTAGTGAATTAATTATAGCGATGGATGAACTAGAAAAAGAAAAAGGAATAAAAAAAGAATATTTATTAGAAGCTATAGAAACAGCTTTAGTTACAGCATATAAAAGAAATTTTGATTCTGCAGACAATGTAAAAATAACAATGGATAAAGAAACTGGTGAAATTCATGTTTATGCAGAAAAAGAAGTTGTAGAAAAACCAGAAGATGTTGAAAATAATAAATTACAAATAAGCTTAGAAGATGCAAGAAAAATAAATAAAAAATTAGAAGTTGGAGATAAAGCAGAAATAGAACAAGTACCTAAGAATTTTGGTAGAATTGCAGCACAAACTGCAAAACAAGTAATAGTACAAAAAATAAGAGAAGAATCTAGAAACTTTTTATTTGACGAATTTAATGAAAGAAAAGGTGAAATAGTTTCTGGAATAGTTCAAAAAGCAGATGGTGGAATCGTAGTATTAGATTTAGGAAAGCTTGAAGGTGTTATGCCAGTTAAAGAACAAATTCCAACAGAAAAATATAAAGTTAATGACAAAATTAGAGGCTATATATTAGATGTAGAAAGAGGAACTAAAGGTGCACCACAAGTTATCGTTTCAAGAGCACATAATGATTTTGTAAGAAAGCTATTTGAATTAGAAATACCTGAAATATATGAAGGAGTAATTGAAATAAAAGGGGTTTCGAGAGATCCTGGTAATAGATGCAAAGTAGCAGTTTATTCTCCAAATGAAAACATAGATCCAGTAGGTTCATGCGTTGGACAAAAAGGAATACGTATACAAAATATCATAAATGAGTTAAATGGAGAAAAAATTGATGTTATAGAATGGTCAGAAGATCCTGCAATATATATATCAGCAGCATTACTTCCAGCTGAAGTAATGGCAGTTGATGTAAAACCAGAGGAAAAATTTGCACAAGTTATTGTAAGAGATGATCAATTATCTTTAGCAATAGGAAAAGCTGGACAAAATGCAAGATTAGCTGCTAGACTTACAAATTGGAAAATTGATATTAAGAGTGAATCTCAATTTAGAGAAATGTTAGAAAAAATGAACGAAGAAGCTCAAACTTCAGAAAATGAAGAAGAATAATATTGGGCAAGCCGAATAAAATATGGGAAGAGGGATTTTGATTGAAAAAAATACCGCAAAGAACATGTATAGGTTGTAATACTCAAAAAAACAAAAAAGATTTAATTAGAATAGTAAAAGATAAAGATGGAAATATTAGTATAGATAGAACTGGCAAAGCAAATGGAAGAGGAGCATATATATGTGATAGCATAGAATGCTTGGAAAAAGCTATTAAGTCAAAGAAGCTTGAAAGAACATTTGAAACTAAAATATCAGAAGAAATCTATGAAAATTTAAGAGGTGTAATTATTGATAAATAACAAAATATGTGGCCTATTAGGTTTAGCAAGAAGAGCTGGAAAATTAAGTTTTGGAACAGAATCTTGTATACAAGAGATTGAAAAAAACAAAATAAAATTGATAATTATTGCAATTAATGCGGCAGAAAGGACAAAAATGAATTTTAAAAATATCTGTAACAAAAAGAAGATACCTATATTTGAAATATTAAATATTGATGAAATAAGTAAAGCAATAGGACAGTCTAATAAAGCAGTAGTAGGTATAAAAGATATAAATTTTTCAAAAGAAATTATAAAAATAATTAATGGGGGTGAAGCTATTGGGTAAGATTAAAATACACGAAATAGCAAAAGAAGTAGGATTAACTAGTAAAGAATTAATAAAAATAGCAAATGATTTAGGAATTGGAGTAACAAGTCATTTGAGCGCTGTTGATGATGATCAAGCAGAAAGAATAAAAGAAAATATTAAAGGTTCTAATAAACAAGAAAACAAAACAGAAAGTCATAAAGAGGCTAAAAAAGAGGAAAAAGCATCATCTACTAATAAGTCTGCTAAAAAAGAGCCTACTTCTTCAAACACAAAAAAGAGTGAAACTCCTGTTATTATTAGAAGAGAAGTAATAATCTCTGAAGAAGAAGAGAAAAAAGCTCAAGAAGCTGCTAAAGTTCAAGAACGTAGTAAAAAGGATGTTGGCTTTGTAGAAAGAACTAATAAAAATGATTATAATATTGTATATAGAAATAAGCAAACTAAACCTCTTACAGTTAGTGAGTTATTTGGATTAAAACCAAAAGAAGAGCCTAAAAAAGAAGTAAAAGTAGAAGAAAAGAAAGAAATAGTTGAAGAAAAAGTAGAAGAGAAAAAAGAACATATAGTTGTAAAAGAAAATAATATACAAAATAATTCTCAACAAATTCAACAAACTCAACAAACTCAACAAAACCATCAGAATAAAAATTTCGATAATAAAAACAATAATTATAGAAATAATAATGATAGAACTAATAATAAAAATCAAAATTATAGGAATAATAATTATAAAAATAATGATCGAAATCAAGGCTTTAAGAACAATAATCGAAATAATAGAAATGGACAAAATGGAAATAATTTTAGAAACAATAATCAAAATGGAAATGGTAGATTTAATAATAGAAGACCATTAGATGAAAAAGGAATAGATAAAAACATTAAAAACATAATGACTACAGAGATTACTGAAAAAGAAAATCAAAGGGATTACACAAGTAAAGTTATAGATAAACAAAAAGCTAGTCGTCAATATGATGATAATAAAACTACTAAGAAAGCCAATAAAGCTAGAAGAAATAATCAATTCGATGAATTTGATAGTGGAAAGTTAAAAGATTTAAAACAAGTAGATAGATTATCTAATATGTTTACAGAACAAGATGGCGGAATGCTTGAATATTACGATTTAACCACAGCAAGAGGTAAAAGAAATAAAAAGAAAATACAAAAAAATGATGAAGAAAGAAATAAACAAAAAATATTTGAATTAAAAGAAATTACTATTCCAGAGAATATTACTGTAAAAGATCTAGCACAAGAAATGAAGAAAACTACAGCAGAAGTAATTAAAAAGTTATTTGGTTTGGGAATAATGGCTACCATAAATAATACTGTTGATTTTGATACAGCATATTTAGTAGCAAGTGAATTTGGAATAACTGCAAATAAAAAAGAAGTAGTAAAAGAAGAAGATATATTATTTGATGAAACAGAGGATTCTCCAGATGAATTAGAACCAAGACCACCAGTTGTTGTTGTAATGGGACACGTAGATCATGGAAAAACATCTTTATTAGATGCTATAAGAAGCACAAACGTAATAGAAGGAGAAGCTGGAGGAATTACACAACATATAGGTGCATATAAAGTAAATGTAAATGGAAGAGAGATAACTTTCTTAGATACACCAGGACATGAAGCATTTACAAGTATGAGAGCTAGAGGAGCTCAAATTACTGATATAGCAATTTTAGTAGTTGCAGCAGATGACGGAGTAATGCCACAAACTGTAGAGGCAATAAATCATGCTAAAGCAGCAGAAATTCCAATTATAGTTGCTGTAAATAAAATTGATTTACCAGGTGCGAATGTAGAAAAAATAAAACAAGAACTTATGGAATATGAATTAGTTCCAGAAGAGTGGGGTGGAGATACAATATTTGTTCCAATCTCTGCTAAGAAACATATTAATATAGAAAATTTATTAGAAATGGTGTTATTAGTAGCAGATGTAAAAGAACTTAAAGCAAACCCAAGAAAACAAGCTAAAGGTACAGTTATAGAAGCAAGATTAGATAAAGCTAAAGGACCTATTGCTTCAATGTTAGTACAAAGAGGTACTCTAGATGTAGGAGATACAATTGTAGTAGGTACATCAATTGGTAGAATTAGAGCAATGAAAAATGATAAAGGACAGAAAATTAAAAAAGCCGGACCTTCTACACCAGTAGAAATTATGGGATTAACAAATGTGCCAGAAGCAGGAGATATTTTCTATGAAGTAAAAGATGAAAAAATGGCAAAACATCTAATAGAAAGAAGAAAACGTCAAGAAAGAGAAGCAGCAATAGCTGAACAAAGTAAAGTTACATTAAGCAATTTATTTGAGAAAATGGAAAGCGAGAATTTGAAACAATTAGATATAATCGTAAAAGCAGATGTTCAAGGTACTGCTCAAGCATTGAAACAATCATTGGAGAAATTATCTAATGAAGAAGTAAAAGTAAGAGTTATACATTCAGCAGTTGGTGCTGTTACAGAGTCTGATGTACAACTTGCAAAAGCAGCAAAAGCCATAATAATTGCATTTAATGTACGTCCAGGCACAACTGCAAAAGATATGGCAGAAAAAGACAGCGTAGAAATAAAACAATATTCTGTAATATATAATGCTATAGAAGATGTAGAAGCAGCAATGAAAGGAATGCTTGCACCAGTATATGAAGAAAAAGTAATTGGTAATGTAGAAGTAAGACAAACATTTAAAGTATCTAGTGTTGGAACAATTGCAGGTGCTTATGTATTAGACGGAAGAGTAGAAAGAAATGCTGGAGTAAGAGTAATACGTGAAAATGTTGTAATACATGATGGAAAACTTGCTTCATTAAAACGTTTTAAAGATGATGTAAAAGAAGTTACAAAAGGATTTGAATGTGGTATTCAAATAGAAAAATACAATGACATTAAAGAAGGAGACATTATAGAAGTATATATAATGGAAGAAGTTAAAAGATAGTTTAGTGTTGAAGATAATTGTTTTTGGCGTTGTTGCAACGAATTAAAAATTTAATCAACGTACAAGAAGTACGCCTCATAAATTTTTAATTCATGCGCCTAGCCAAAAAGCAATTCTTTTCAAAACCATAGAAAGAGTGCTTAAAATAGCATTTTGAATTGTTCAAAAGGGAGGAAAAACAGTGCCAAAGAATGAGGCTAGATTAAATAGAATTAATGAGGAGTTGAAAAAGGAGTTAAGCCAAGTACTTAACTACGAATTAAAGAATCCAAATGTTACAGGAATGTTAAGTGTAACAAAAGTAAAAATAACTCCAGATTTTAAATATGCTAAAGTATATGTGAGTATATTGAATTCAAAGAGTGTTAATAAAACTATGGAAGGATTAAAAGAATCTTCAGGATTTATAAGATCAAGACTTGCAAAGACTGTAAATTTAAGAATTACTCCAGAATTAGTTTTTGAAATAGATGATTCATTGGAATATGGCGCAAGAATAGATTCTATTTTAAAAGATTTGAATATTAATAAAGAAGACAAAGAAAACTAAATATTGTAAATAAGTATATATTACAAAAAAGCTAGTATATTTAGTTTATAATATTTGAGTAACAAGAAAGGAAAATGTATGAGTACATTAGATAATATTTTAGAAGAAATAAATAAAGCTGAATCTATAGTAATTCTAACTCATGAAAATCCAGATGGAGATGCTATAGGAACAGGACTTGCGTTATATAATTCACTAAAACAAATGGGGAAAAAGCCAGATATAATTATACCAGAATATCCAAGAATATTTGGATTTTTACCTGGTAGTGATGAAATAAAAAAAGAGTCAGATATAGAAAAATATGATTTGGCAATTTCGGTAGATTGTGCAACAATAAAAATGCTTAATGGTTTTGCAAGCTATTTTGAAAATGCGAAAGTAAAAATTTCTATTGATCATCATAGTACTAACACAATGTTTGGTGATTTGAACTATGTAAGTCCTGATGCTCCAGCTTGTGCTCAAATACTTTTAGTAGTACTAGAATATTTTAAAGTCGAAATCACGAAGGAAATTGGCACATGTATTGTAACAGGAATAATAACAGATACTGGAGGATTTAAATATTCAGGAGTTACTTCTGAAACATTTGAGTTTGTTGCATGGCTTTTAAATAAAGGAATTAATATTTCAAGAATTTATCGTAAAGTTTTGCAAACTAAAACTAGAGCAAATTTTGAATTAAATAGAATTGCAACAAATAGATTAGAGTTTTTTGAAGATGGTAAAGTTGCCTTTACATATATTACTAAAGAAGATGAAGAAAAGGTAGGAGCAGAAAGTGGAGATCATGAAGGTATTGTAGAAACAGGGAGAGATATAGAAGGAGTAGAAGTATCTATATTTATACGTCAAACAGATAAAGGATGTAAGGTTTCTATGAGATCAAATGAATATGTAAATGTATCAGATGTATGCCTTTTACTTGGTGGTGGAGGACATGCGCATGCAGCAGGTGCTACAATGCAATGTACAATAGAGCAGGCAAAAGAAAAAATTCTAAGACAAATTAAAACTGTAATATAAAATGAACGAGTAACCAATTTTTGAGGTTACTTGTTTCTAATTCTAACAATAGATATAATAATAAAAATCAGGTATGACAAGTACAATATAGGAGGCAAAAAATTGAATGGTGTTATTCTAATAAATAAAGAAAAAAAATGCACATCTCATGATGTAGTGAACAAAATAAAGCATATATTTAATGAAAAAGTGGGACATACAGGAACTTTAGATCCAAATGCTACAGGACTTTTACCAATTTTAATAGGAAAAGGAACTAAACTTTCATATTATTTAATAAATCATGATAAAGAATATGAAGTAACTTTAAAGTTAGGAGAAAGAACTGATACAGCAGATTCAGAGGGAAATATATTAGAAAAACAAAATGTGGATATGTGTATTTGGCAAGAGAGCAAAATTGTAGAAGTACTTAATTCATTTATTGGAAAACAAGAACAAATACCACCTATGTATTCAGCAATAAAGATAAACGGAAAAAAATTATATGAATATGCCAGAAAAAATATTGAAATAGATGTAAAACCAAGGAAAATAGAAATATATAATATAGAGTTGCAAAAAATAGATGAAAACGAAAAATTAATATACTTTAAAGTAGAATGCTCAAAAGGCACATATATTAGGAGTTTATGTGAAGACATTGCTAAAAAGCTTGGTACAGTAGGATATATGAAAGAACTTAATAGAACAAAGGTAGGAATTTTCAATATTGAGGATAGTATATATATTAAGGATTTAGAGCAAAATATAAATAATAAAGAATATTTAAATAAGCATGTTATATCTATAGAACAATTATTTATTAAGTTATATGGAATAGATAAAAAATTAGAATTAAATAATAAAAAACTTGAGCTATTTTTTTATGGAGTAAAACTTACATATAATATGAAAGATGGCCTATATAGAGTATATAATGAAAAAAATGAATTTATAGGTATAGGTAATATAAAAGATAATTTATTAAAAAGAGAGATTTGTTTATAACAATTTGTGAATATATTGTAAAAAATATAAAATATACTTGAAAAAAATATATGAATATGATAATATATAATTACATTAAGGATAATAATTAAATAATTAATTCCCTGCGTAGTGCGTGTAGACTGGAATTTTAGAACCAACAATAGATTAAAGGGAGTCCGCCTTTGAATGTGGCGTGTATACTTGCATTTATGTAAGAAACCCAGAAGCATTCAACAAGACACCCACCTGTGAAAGCAGGCTCTTAAAATTTCATTCATCTTGCGGCTAATGTGGGGGTTTTTTATGTAATAGGAAATTTCTCATTTCCTATTACATAAAAAAGGCTGAGATCGCTATTGCCTTTGAGATTTCCTCCTTACAGTCGGAAACTCAAATCGGCACGAACAAAGGGCGACCAAGGTCGCTTTGTTCTATATAAATAAAGGAGTAAAATTTTGACAATACAAGAATCAAGAAAAATAGGAAGAAAAAAGTTGATAGAAAATAATATTGAAGAAGCAGATATAAAAGTAGATACACTTCTTCAATATATTTTAAAAATTAATAAAGTAGATTTGTTAATAAATTCTGAAAAAAATGTTAATATAGAGCAAGAAGAACAATTTGTACAATATATTAATGAGATTATAAAAGGTAAACCAATTCAATATATTACAAACGAACAAGAATTTATGAAACTTAAGTTCTACGTGGATGAAAATGTTCTAATACCACAGCCAGACACAGAAATTTTAGTGGAAGAAGCAATAAAAAAATTTTATGAAATATCTGAAAAAAGTAAAAAGAAAATTAAAATATTAGATTTGTGTACTGGAAGTGGAGCAATAGCAATTGCCATAGAAAATTATATAAAAAATTCAGTAACACACAGTAATATTGATGTGGAGATTTGGGCAATAGATATAAGTAAAGAAGCTATAGAGATTGCTAAGAAAAATGCTATGATTAATAATTCAAGTATAAACTTTATATTATCAGATATGTTTGAAAATATTAAAGAAAATAATTTTGATATTATTGTTTCAAATCCTCCATATATAGAGACAGATACTATTTTAACATTATCAAAGGAAGTTCAGAGCGAACCACATTTAGCACTAGATGGTGGAAAAGATGGATTAGATTTTTATAAAATTATTGCAAATGAGGCATATAAATATATAAGCGATAATGGATATGTTTTAGTAGAGATAGGCTATAATCAAAAAGAAGATGTTATACAATTATTTAAGCAACATGATAAATATGTGGATATTGAATGCGTAAAAGATTTAAGTATGAATGACAGAGTAGTTGAAGCAATAATAAAAAAATAAATATATCATATTAATTGTAAGGAAGTGAAATAAATGTCATTTTCATCAGATATAAAAGTAGAATTAAGTAAAATTAGTAATTTAGCTGATAAATTATGTGTAAAATCAGAGTTATATGGTTATTTATGTACAACAAATGTTTCGGAAGAAAGAGGTTGTATAAAATTTTCTACAGAGAATGAATACAATATTAATAGATTTAGTAAATTATTAAATAATATAAATATATCTAAGTACAACATTGAGATAGTAGGAAAAAATTATACAATTACTATATCAAGAGATGAAAGTAAAGCTTTAAAGCAAGTGTACAAATCATACATTGTAAATGAAACAGAGGAAGAGGAAAAAGCATATATAAGAGGGACTTTTTTAGGCAGTGGATCAATTAATAATCCGAAAAACAAATATCATTTGGAAGTTAAATTAAAAACAAAGAATAATTCTGAAAATATTATAAAAATATTAAGCAGATATAATATTAGTTTTAAAATTTTAAATAATCAAAATAAATTCTCAATATATTCTAAAGATGGAGAAGAAATTTCAAAGTTTTTAGCATTTATAGGAGCAAGTAGATCAGTACTTGAATTTGAAGAAATTAGAGTATATAGAGATATGAGAAATAATATTAATAGAATCGTGAATTGTGAGACAGCTAATCTAACTAAAACTGTGGATGCTGCTATAAAACAAATAGAAGCAATAAACAAATTAAAGAAAAATGGAAAATATAATGATTTGCCAGACAATTTAAAAGAAATAGCAAAGCTGAGGATAGAGAATCCGGAAGCTTCATTAGTGGAGCTAGGGAAAATGCTTAAAGAACCAATAGGAAAATCAGGTGTTAACTATAGATTAAATACAATAATAAAAATGTCGTTATAGAGGCATGTATTAATATGATATAATTGTGGTTTAAAAGAAATATTTAGTAGCAAGAAAGTGAAAAATAATCTATGAAATATCAATAAATAAGAAAAAGGTTGAAGAGAATGAAGAAAAGTATGAAAACAAAAAATATTGGATTATATATACATATACCATTTTGCAAAAAGAAATGTGAATATTGTGATTTTAAATCATATTCGGGAAAAGAGAATTTAATAGATGATTATATAAAATGGCTAAAATATGAAATTAAAGAAGTGGGGGAAGGAAACAAACTTGATTATGAAAATGGTTTAGACGATTTGGCTATTGTAAAAACAATATATATAGGTGGGGGAACTCCTTCTGTAATAGATAGCAAATATATTTCGCAAATTATGGAAATTGTAAAGACAAGCTATACTATAGAAAATAATGCGGAAATCACAATTGAAGTTAACCCTGGAAATATTACAAAAGAAAAGCTTGTTGATTATAAAAATAGTGGAATAAATCGTTTGAGTATTGGTCTTCAGGAAACTCATGATAATTTGTTAAAAGAAATTGGAAGAATTCACGTATTTAAAGATTTTTTAGATACATATAATCTAGCAAGGAATGTAGGTTTTAATAATATAAATATTGACTTGATGTTAGGACTTCCAAATCAAAGTATAAAAGATTTAGAAGAAAGCTTAGATAAGATAATAGAACTTAAACCAGAACATATTTCTGTATATTCATTAATTATAGAAGAGGGAACACCTTTCTATGATAAGTTCATAAATAATAAGTTAAATTTACCTAAAGATGAAATTGAAAGGGAAATGTACTGGTTAGTAAAAAGAAAGTTAGAAGAAGCGGGATATATACATTATGAAATTTCAAATTTTTCTAAAAAAGGATTTGAATCAAAACATAATTTAGCTTGCTGGAATCAGGAAGAATATATAGGAGTTGGAGTAGCAGCACATTCTTATACTAATAATGTGCGATATTCTAATATTGATGATATAAAAGAATATATTGAAAATTATGAGATAGATAAAGAAGCAGATAATTTGGTATTCCATGAAAAGCAAAATAAAGAGAGTAAAATGAAAGAGTTTATGATGCTAGGTCTAAGAAAAATTGAAGGAATAAAAATTAGTGAATTTAAAAATAAATTTGGAAATAATCCTATATTTATATTCAGAAAAGAACTTGAAAAGCTAGTAAGTGAAGAACTTTTAGAGGTAGATGGAAATTATATAAAATTAACTAATAAAGGATTAGACTTAGCAAATTTAGTCTGGGAAGAATTTGTATAAAATTTTAGATTGAAACACGGGGACGTATCATTTGTTCCAAATATGAAACAAATGATACGTCCCCGTGTTTCAGATTATTCAAAATTTTCATAATATTTATCAAGTTTGTTTATTAAATCATTTTTATCTTGTTCTGATAAGTAACTATTTTCTACCATGTCTGAGATTACTTTTTCTTGACGACTTCTTGTTAATTCGGGATTTACTGTAGGTGCATAAACACTTGGAGCATTGGGAATACCAGCCATCATTGTACAATCTGCTAAACTCATTTCAGTAGCACTTTTTCCTAAATATCCTTGACAGGCTTCTTCTATTCCATAATATCCATCACCAAAATATATAGTATTTACATATAATTCTAAAATTTCATTTTTAGTATATTTATTCTCTAAATCAAATGCAGTTATAATTTCTGCTGATTTTCTAGTTACTGGGTTGGTTTCATTAATGTAAAAAATATTTTTTGCTACTTGCTGTGTTATTGTACTTCCACCCTCACGTAGTGAGAAAGTTGTAACATTAACATAAATAGCTCTACCTATTGCAATTAAATCTATAGCACCGTGATCTCTGAATCTGTGATCTTCAACAGCAATTACAGCATTTATATAGTTCTGAGGTAAATCTTCATATTTTACATAACTGGGATCTGACATAACCTCTGCTATTACATCTTCTAATGTTTCACCGTCTAAAGCTTTTTTATACATATTATCGCCAGCTATATATAAAGAGATTCCAGATATTAGTACGATTGCTAAAATAATTAATAGTACATTTCTTAATATTTTCAATAAAATCACCTCTTTATGGCTATTATACCATAAGTATATAAAAAGTCTATTAATATTTTATTAATTATTTACATATAAAAAATCCATAAAAATATTTATTTAAATATTTTTATGGAATAAATAGTTATTAATTTTCATCTACAAGCATAGGTCCGATATTAGTTACAGTACCTGCTCCTAATGTAAGAACTATATCTGATGGTTTACAATTTTCTTTAACATATTTTACAATTTCATCAAAATTTGCCATATAAATAGCATCATGCCCCAAACTTTTAATTTTGTCTACTAAATCTTTGGAAGAAATATTATATGTGTTATTTTCTCTAGCTGCATAAATATCTGTAACTATTATATTATCAAAATTTATTAATGCGTTTGCAAAATCATCTAACAAATTTTTGGTTCTACTGTATGTATGTGGCTGAAAGATAACCCATGATTTATTATATTTTTTTTGCTTTAATGCATTTGCTGTAGCTAATATTTCAGTTGGATGATGACCATAATCATCATATACATTAACATTATTAAAACTACCTTTATATTCAAATCGCCTATGAGCACCCGTATATTTAAATAATGCATTTTTAATATCTTCTTTTTCTATACCATATTCATGGCATACTGCTATACATGCAAGAGCATTCATAATATTATGTATGCCAGGTATTGATAAAGATATAGTTTTATAGAAAGTATTATTATAATATACATCAAAAGTAGGGAAACCGTTGTTACTAAAAACAATATTCCTAGCAACAAAATTAGCATTTTCGTTTTTTATTCCATATGTTAAAACTTTTGCAGTTGTATTTTTTGTAAGGTTTCTACAATTTGGGTCATCCCAATTAATAACAAGTAGACCATCTTCTGGTAAAAGCTTTATATAATTGCCAAATGATTTAATAATATTTTCTAAAGTACCAAAATAATCTAAATGATCATTATCTATATTTAATATAACTTCTGTTTTAGGGAAGAGTTTTAGATAACTCTCAACATATTCACAAGCTTCTATAATAAAATAATCACTATTACCAACTCTGTAATTTCCATCTAATTGTTTTAAATAAGCACCAACTTGAATTGAAGGATCTTTATTTGCTTCTAAAAAACACAATGATATCATAGATGTGGTAGTTGTTTTTCCGTGAGTACCAGATATGCAAATGGTATCTTTAAATGATTTAGTAAGAATACCTAGAAAAGTTCCTCTTTCAATAATTGGAATATTTAATTCTTTAGCTCGCACTAATTCCGGATCATCTTTCTTTATTGCAGCACTGAAAACAATAAGGTTAGATTTTTCTACATTTTCAATGTCATGACCTATTTTTACAGGAATATGATTTTTTAATAGTTTATCTGTAATCTCTGATTGAGATCTGTCAGACCCAGTAACTATAAAGCCGCAAGAGTGTAATATTTCTGCAATTCCACTCATGCTTACTCCACCAATTCCTATCATATGTATATGTTTATATTGTTTTAAATCTTCAATATCTATCATTTTATTTACACACTCCTATATAAATAATGCCTAAATCATGAATATTATATACTCTTTTCTCAAGATTTTCAATATAATATATTATAAAAATGAGATTTTAGTGAATTATTATATAAACTATTTTTATAAATGTATAAAATAATTTGTAGAAAATGTAAAAATAAAGAAGGAAAAAATTGTTTTTTGAAGAATAATATAACTGTACATAGAAAAAGTCGGAAAAGACGATGTACAAATTTTTTAAAACTTTGGAAAGAGGTGCGCAAAATGCAAATAACAGATGTACGTTTAAGAAAAGTAAATTCAGAGAACAGAATGAAAGCTGTTGCTTCTGTAACATTCGATAATGAATTTGTTGTACATGACATTAAAGTTATCGAAAGCCAAGATGGATTATTTATAGCTATGCCTAGCAGAAAAACTCCAAACGGAGAATTCAAAGATATAGCTCATCCAATAAATCCAGAGACAAGGGAAAAAATTCAAAAAGCTATATTAGAAGCTTATGAAGCTCCTGAAGCTGAAACAAATTCAGCAGAATAATAAATATAAAGAAATACCCCATACAATTTGTATGGGGTTCTTTGTACCTGAAAGAAATTTCATCCAAGTACATTAAAAAGATTGTCCATTATCGATATAAGTTTCTCATCTTGAGTTTGAAATGTGGCTTTCAAAACATGGTATGAATCCGGAAAATTTTCTGAATCTTCAATCAATTCGAGAATGATGCTTCTGTCGCTTGTATCAAAGTTATTAAATACTAATGAAGACATCATATTGAATTTTGTCATAAATTTTTGAAAATTTTTCGAGTCAAATTCATTTGAGATAGGATTCCGAAGAGAGTCCTCAGGAATTCTTATTTCTATTCTACTTGAATCGATTCTATTGGATTTGAAAATCATGTAATGCCTTTCGTATTTAACAGAACAATTCGAGTCGAGTGGAAAATTTGTAATGAAATCCACGAAACAAGGCGGAACTTTCCGATAAATAGGAATACTAGCTGTGTAACTTTTCATTGTCTATACCTCTCAATCTTTTTATAATAATAAAATAACGGACTAGAATAATATATCACTAACTGGAAAAAATTTCAAGTTGAATTGTAAAAAAATACTGAATTAATTATTTTTTTATTGCATAGGAAATTTTGCTAGAAATTTCCGGAGCAACAAGGTTAAGTTTCATTGGGCTGTGCATATTCGCGAAGCAAAATGCACATGTGGCGAAGCCACTTTTCTTACAATTCACAATAATGGCTTTCTCTATATGAGCTAATATAATTATTATCTCATATAGAGAATAATTCAATAAAGTGTGAATTGTAAGAATTTCTTAATTTAGTATGAAAAAATTAAATATTAAATTAAAACTCACAATTCTTTGGTGTTCTTGGGAAAGGTATAACATCACGAATATTTTGTATACCTGTTAAATACATCATCATTCTTTCAAATCCTAAACCGAAACCAGAATGTGGGCATCCACCATATCTTCTCAAGTCTAAATACCACCAGTAATCTTCTTGAGATAAGTTTAACTCTTTCATTCTTCTAGCTAATTTTTCAAAATCATCCTCTCTTTGGCTACCACCAATTATCTCACCTATACCAGCAACAAGTAAATCAGCTGCTGCCACTGTTTTACCATCAGGGTTCTGTTTCATGTAGAAAGCTTTTATTTCTGCTGGATAATCTGTAACGAATACAGGACGTTTAAAGATTACTTCACTTAAATACCTTTCATGTTCTGTTTGAATATCAGTACCCCAATGAACAGGAAACTCAAATTTATCATTTACTTTTTCTAATTCTTTAATTGCATCTGTATATGTGATTCTTCCAAAGTCAGAGTTAACTACTGTATCTAGTTTTTCAAACAATCCATTATCTATAAATTTATTGAAGAATTCCATTTCTTCAGGTGCATTTTCTCTAACATATGTAATTATGTATTTAATCATTTCTTCTGCTAAATCCATATAATCATTTAAATCAGCAAAACATATCTCTGGTTCAATCATCCAGAATTCAGCAGCATGTTTCACTGTATTTGAGTTTTCTGCTCTAAAAGTTGGACCGAATGTATATACATTTCTAAAAGCATGAGCAAAAGTTTCAACATCTAATTGGCCACTAACAGTTAAATGAGATGATTTTCCAAAGAAATCCTGAGAAAAATCTACTTCTCCATTTTCTGTCTTAGGAAGATTATCTAAATCTAAAGAAGTAACTCTAAACATTTCTCCTGCGCCTTCACAGTCGCTACCAGTTATTATTGGAGTATGGACATACACAAATCCCTTTTCTTGGAAAAATTTGTGTATTGCATAAGAGAGAACAGATCTCACTCTAAAAACTGCATTAAAAGTATTAGTTCTTGGTCTTAGATGTGCAATCGTTCTAAGATATTCAAAAGAATGTCTTTTCTTTTGAAGAGGATAATCTAAATCAGCAACATTTACAATATTAATTTCTGTTGCTTTTATTTCAAAAGGTTGCTTAGCATTTTCTGTTTTTATAAATTTTCCTTTGACCTCAATAGTAGAACTAATAGATAATTTTCTAATTTCCTCAAAGTTCTTTAAAGTATTATCAAATACAATTTGAACATTATTAAAAAAACTTCCATCATTTAATTCTATAAAACCAAATGTTTTTGAATCTCTTAATGTTCTAATCCAACCGGATACTTTAATATTTTCTTGATCATATTTATCAATATTTCTATATAAATCTTTTACTAAAATATTTTCCATAAAACATATCTTTCCTTTCTTTTTAGAATACAATAGATTTTAATAATTAATGTTAGTATTATACATAAAATTACAGAAAAATTCAATAGACAAACTAGGAAAATATTGAAATAGAGAATATATTACAAAATTATTACAGATATATTACAATTTTACTAAAATATTGATTATTATATAATTATGATATAAAATATAAAAAATAGATATTTGAAGGAGATAAAATCATGAGAAAAAATAGAAACTTTGAAATTGTTGATATTCTAGAGAGAGAGAGAGAGAGAGAGAGAGTTATATTCTAGTGAATATTTAAAAGGTAAAAAAGGAATAACACTAGTAGCATTAGTAATAACAATAATAATATTAATTATTTTATCAACAGTAACAATAACTGCAGTATTAGGAGATAATGGATTAATAGGCCAAGCAAAGATAGCAAGAAATTTGACAGAAGAATCTATAATAAGTGAAAATGAAAAAATGAATAAATTGGCACAGGAATATGCTAATTTATTGGCAGAAGAAAGTGAAATACCAGAACCTGACTTAAGAAGTGAAATAGAAAAAGCAAGAGATGAAGAGACAGTTTTTAATACTAAAACAAAATTATCAGATATACATGGAAACGAAGTAACAGTTCCGGCTGGATTTAAAATAGCGAAAGATACAGGGCTTACAGTGCAACAAGGAGTAGTAATAGAAGATGTAAATGCATCAACTGATACAGCAGTACAAGGAAGTCAATTTGTATGGATACCAGTAGGAAAATTTATAAAAGATGATGGAACAGAAAGCAATGAAATAATATTAGGAAGATATACATTTGATGAAACAAATGGAACACTACACCTAGAACAAGCAGCATATACAAATGATAATCCAACAAATTATGAGAATGAAGTATCAATTTTAGACACAGAAGGAAATGAGCACATTGAGATTTCAGAATATAGACAGGGACTAGTAAGTGATGGGTTAGATGGAGAAAATGCAACAGCGTATGAATTAGGAAAATGGGTAGATAGCGCTAGGATAAATGGAGGCTACTATATAGGAAAGTATGAAGCAAGTTATGCGAGTGGAGCGACAAATGAAGATACAGTAGGTGATTACTCAAAATGTAAAGCTGCATCAAAAGTTTCTGAAACATATTCAGATTCATCTATGCAATATAATACTGGGACATTATGGAATTTTATAACTCAAATAAATGCATCGAAAGTAGCAATAAATACATATAAAGATAGCAGTAGCGTAAAAAGTGATTTGATGAATAGTTACGCATGGGATACTGCTATAGTATATATACAAGAAGCAGGAAATGATAATTATGCTAATTTACCAACTGATGGGAAATTTATAAATACAGGATTAGGAACTGATGAGGTTTGTAAAATAAATGATTTGGCTTTTAATTGTTCTGAGTGGATAACAGAGTATTCAGATAAGGAGCTGGGAATGATGCCTAATCGTCATAATTATCCAACTGTTTGGAGAGGAGAATATTATACTGCTTTTCGTGTTATTGGTTATATGACTACTGATGGGGCAGTTAGAAATATTTCTTTTCGCCTATGTTTATATATGTGAGGTCGATAATTAAATAAAGATAAAAAAATAAATAATAATTTGTTATTTATACAATATATTTAGAAAAATTAGCCAAAAGTGTTGACTTTTGGCTTTATTCATTATATAATATTTAAGCATGAATTTGGCGATGAAGTAAGATGTGGCTACACAAGGCTATTTTACTAGCTTTGATGGAGGGAACTCTTATGGAGTATGTCGTGGCAAAGACCAAGGCGGTAAGTTTAAAATTAAGCACTTATCCCAAGAAAATCATGCAAAACTTGGGCTTTTATATTGGTGATATTCAAAACACCAGGGTGCGTTTATAACTTCCGACCACAAAATTATATTTTAAGGAGGGAATTTTTAAATGGCAGCAAAAAAAGAAAATGCAGTAACAAGTGAAAAAATTAGAATAAGATTAAAGGCTTATGATCATGTTGTTTTAGAACAGTCTGCTCAAATAATAGTAGATACTGCTAAAAAAACAGGAGCAAAAGTATCTGGTCCTATTCCATTACCAACAGAAAAAGAAGTTATAACAATTCTACGTTCTCCACACAAACACAAAGATTCAAGAGAACAATTTGAAATGAGAACACACAAAAGAGTTATAGATATTCTTTATCCAACACAAAAAACTGTTGACAACTTAATGAAAATTAGCTTACCAGCAGGTGTTGATATAGAAATCAAATTATAATTAGTTTTAAATAAGAATATTTTTACTTATTTTATTTAAAGTTTGTGTTTGAAAAGGAGAATTCAAAATATATTTAATCATATATACTAAATTTTTAATTCAAACGTAAACAATCAGAAAATACAATATATTAAAGTATTAATCAAAACCAAGCTGGTATAACATTTGAATAAAATGCAATACAATATATCAGCCAATAGTTAGGAGGAAAAATGAATAAAGGATTAATAGGAAAGAAAATAGGAATGACTCAAATATTTGATGAACATGGTAGAGTTATTCCAGTAACAGTTATAGAAGCTGGACCTTGTGTAATAGCACAAGTAAAAACAGTAGATACAGATGGTTATCAAGCTGTACAATTAGGTTTCGGAGATGTAAAAGAAAAGAAACTAAACAAACCAACAAAAGGACATTTTACAAAAGTAAATATTACACCTAAAAAACATCTAAGAGAATTCAGATTGGATTCAGTAGAAGGTTTAACAGTAGGTCAAGAATTAAAAGCTGATGTATTTGCAGCTGGAGATAAATTAGACATCCAAGGAACTTCAAAAGGAAAAGGATTCCAAGGTGTTATTAAACGTCATGGACAATCAAGAGGACCAATGGGACATGGTTCTATGTATCATAGAAGACCAGGTTCAATGGGACCAACATCAACTCCAGGTAGAGTTTTTAAAGGTAAAAAATTACCAGGACATATGGGGGTTGAAACAATTACAATTCAAAATCTAGAAGTTGTAAAAGTAGATTTAGATAAAAATGTAATATTAGTAAAAGGTAGTGTGCCAGGAGCAAAAGGTGCAATACTAAAATTAAAATCAAGTGTAAAATCAAAATAGAGAAGGAGGAGAAAAGAAATGCCTAATATAGATGTATATGATATACAAGGTAAAAAAGTTAGCACAGTTGAACTAAAAGATGAAATATTTGGTATTGAACCAAATGAAGCTGTTGTACATAGCGTTTTAGTTAACTTTTTAGCTAATCAAAGACAAGGTACACAAAACACAAAAACAAGATCAGAAGTTTCTGGTGGTGGAAGAAAACCTTGGAGACAAAAAGGAACAGGTAGAGCAAGACAAGGAAGTATTAGAGCTCCACAATGGATTAAAGGTGGTATAGCTTTAGGTCCAAAACCTCGTTCATACAAATATACAGTAAATAAAAAAGAAAAGAGATTAGCAATTAAATCATGCTTAAGCTCAAAAGTGTTAGAAAAAGAATTAGTAGTTGTAGATAGCTTACCATTAAAAGAAATTAAAACTAAAGAAATGGTTAAAGCATTAAACAACTTAAAGGTAGAAGGAAAAACATTAATTCTTTTACCAGAAAAGAATGAAACAGTACAAAAATCAGCAAGAAATATCGAAGGAGTTAAAACAACTCTAGTAAATACTATAAATGTATATGATTTATTAAAATACAAAAATCTTGTTATTACATTAGATACTGTTAAGAAATTAGAGGAGGTGTACGCATAATGGTAGCAGAAGATATAATAATAGCACCAGTTGTTACAGAAAAATCAAGTGGCGAAATTGCAGAAGGAAAGTACACTTTTAAAGTAAATAAAAAAGCTACAAAAATAGATATAAAAAGAGCAGTAGAAAAATTATTTGAAGTTAAAGTATTAAATGTAACTACAATGACAGTTAAAGGAAAAGAAAAAAGAGTTGGAAGAAATGTTGGAAAAACATCTGACTGGAAAAAAGCAATAGTTACAATAGATACAAATGCTTCAGAAAAATCTTACCTAGCTAAAGGTGGAAAAGAAGTTAAGCTAACTAAGAAATATAAAGATTCTATTGATGAATTCATGGGAGCATAATTATGAATAAGGATGCAAAAGAATTTAGAAGCAAATATTTCTTTATGCCAAGAAAAGCAACATTACCTCAAAGAGAGGTAGAGATGATGAAAAAGAAGCAAAATGAAATATGTGAAACAATAGAAAAACGTAAAAAAATGATTAATTCTGATGATAAAGAATCAGAAGAAAATCAAAGATAAATATCTAGAAATAACTAGGAAAATAAATTTTATCTGCATGCGGAGCAGGAAAAAAATCCGTAAATAATATTAAGAATGTAGAGTAGAGAATTTAGCAAAAACGAGTATTACTAGGAAAGCAAGCAATATGGCGACGAGATAGTACGTTTGTACATCGAGGAGACATTTGCGAAGCTTGACAACGTAAGACGAAGTTTTTCATAAATTCAAGAGAGGAGAATAAAAAATGGGAATGAAACACTTCAAAGCTTATACACCATCTAGAAGAAATATGACAGTATTAGATTATAGTGAAATTACTAAAAAAACTCCTGAAAAATCTTTAATTACTACAAAGAAAGAAAAAGCAGGAAGAAATGCACAAGGTAAAATCACAGTAAGACATCAAGGTGGAGGAAATAGACAAAAATATAGAATAATTGATTTTAAAAGAAATAAAGAGAATATGCCAGCAACAGTTATTGGTATAGAATATGATCCAAACAGAAGTGCAAATATTGCTTTAATTCAATATGAAGATGGAGAAAAAGCATATATATTAGCACCAGTTGGATTAACAGATGGAGCAGTTGTTGTATCAGGAGATAAAGCTGATATAAAGCCAGGTAACTGCATGAAAATTGAGAACATACCAGTTGGTACAATGATTCACAATATAGAATTAAATCCAGGTCAAGGTGGAAAATTAGTAAGAGCTGCAGGACAAGAAGCACAATTAATGGCTAAAGAAGGAAAATATGCTCATGTAAGATTACCATCAGGAGAAATGAGATTGGTTATGGCTGTATGTAAAGCTACAATAGGAACAGTTGGAAATCAAGAACATGAAAATGTTAAAATCGGTAAAGCCGGTAGAAAAAGACATATGGGAATAAGACCAACAGTTAGAGGTTCTGTTATGAACCCAGTAGATCACCCACATGGTGGCGGTGAAGGTAGAGCTCCAGTAGGACATAGTGGACCAATGACACCTTGGGGTAAACCAGCACTTGGATATAAGACAAGAAAGAAAAATCATAGAACTGATAAATTTATAGTTAAGAGAAGAAAGTAGTCTAGAAGAAGGAGGAAGTAGGAATGTCAAGATCAAGCAAAAAAGTTCCATTTGTTGCTCCTGAGCTTATGAAAAGAATTGAAGCAATGAATGAAAGTGGAAAAAAGGAAGTTATCAAGACATGGTCAAGAGCTTCTACAATATATCCACAAATGGTTGGACATACAATTGCTGTACATGATGGAAGAAAACATGTTCCAGTATATATATCTGAAGAAATGATTGGACACAAATTAGGTGAATTTGTTCCAACAAGAACATTTAAAGGACACGCAGGAGATAAAACAACAACAAATAAGTAAGTAGTTAAAAGGAGGGAATAGAAGTGGAAGCAAAACAAGAATTAGTGCCTCAAGCACATGCTACACTTAAATATGCTAGAATTTCTTCAAGAAAAGTTAAAATTGTAGCAGATTTAATTAAAGGTAAAGATATTAATGAAGCTTTAGCAATACTAAAGTATACACCAAAAGCTTCATCTGAAATGCTAGAAAAATTATTAAAATCAGCTATAGCAAATGCTGAAAATAATCACAATATGGCTCATGAAAAATTATATGTTGCTGATATTTATGCAAATCAAGGTCCAACATTAAAGAGAATAAGACCTGCTGCAAAGGGATCAGCAGTTAGAATTAGAAAAAGAACAAGCCATGTTACAATAGTTATAAAAGAGAGAGATTAGTAGAAAGGAAGGAGGACATTTACAAAATGGGACAAAAAATGGATCCACATGGATTAAGAGTTGGTGTTATTAAAGATTGGAATTCAAAATGGTATGCTAATAAAAAAGATTTTGGAGATTATCTAGTAGAAGACCATAAAATTCGTGTGTATGTTAAGAAAAAATTATATGCTGCTGGAATTTCTAAAATAGAAATTGAAAGAACAGCTAAATTTGTTAAAGTTAATGTTTATGCAGCTAAACCTGGAATTATAATAGGAAAAGGTGGAAACTTAGCTGAAAGCTTAAAAGCAGAATTAGAAAAAATGATTAATAAAGAAGTAAATTTAAATATAGTTGAGGTTAAAAATATAGACTTAGATGCTCAATTAGTTGCAGAAAATATAGCTGGACAATTAGAAAGAAGAATTTCTTTCAGAAGAGCTATGAAACAATGTATGCAAAAAACTATGAAAGCAGGTGCTTTAGGAATTAAAACTTCAGTATCTGGAAGATTAGGTGGAGCAGATATGGCTAGAACTGAATTCTATAAAGAAGGAACTATTCCACTTCAAACTTTAAGAGCTGATATCGATTATGGATTTGCAGAAGCAGATACAACATATGGAAAAATCGGTGTTAAAGTTTGGATATATAAAGGAGAAGTTCTTCCTACTAAAAAGAAAGTAGTGGAAGGAGGAGACAAATAATGCCATTAATACCAAAAAGAACAAAATACAGAAAACAACAAAAAGGTAGAAATAGAGGAAAAGCTACTAGAGGAAATAGAGTAACAGACGGTCAATTCGGATTACAAGCTTTAGAAGCTGGACAAATTACATCTAACCAAATAGAAGCAGCCCGTGTTGCTATGACACGTTATATAAAAAGAGGTGGTAAAGTTTGGATAAAAATATTCCCAGACAAACCAATAACAAGAAAACCTATAGGTACTCGTATGGGTAAAGGTAAAGGTGCTGTTGAATTTTGGGTAGCAAATGTAAAACCAGGTAGAGTAATGTTTGAGCTTGCAGATGTTAGTGAAGAAATCGCAAGAGAAGCACTAAGACTTGCAGCAAATAAACTATCTGTAAAGTGCAAATTTGTACAAAAGGAAACTGAGATAGGTGGTGAGAAAGATGAAGATAAATAAAATTAAAGAAATGTCTTCACCTGACTTAGAGAAAGAATTAGGAGAATTAAAATCTGAATTATTTAAATTAAGATTTAGCTTAGCAACACATGGATTAGACAATCCTATGAAAATAAAAGAAGTTAAGAAAGACATAGCAAGAATAAAGACAGTTTTAACTGAGAGAAAATTAGCTGAAAACAATAAATAATTAAGAAAGGAGATTTAACATGGAAGAAAGAAATCTTCGTAAAGAGATGATTGGTATAGTTTCATCAAATAAAATGGATAAAACAGTAGTTGTATCTGTTCAAACTAGTGAGAAGAATAAAACTTATGGTAAAGTTCAAAAAAGAACATATAAATTAAAAGCTCATGATGAAAAAAATGAATGCCAAATCGGAGATAAAGTAAGAGTAATGGAAACAAGACCTCTATCAAAAGATAAGAGATGGAGAGTAGTTGAAGTTTTAGAGAAGGCAGTTATAAAATAGAAAAAAAGAAGTAAGGCAAACCACTAAAATCTGACATCATTTATTCACAAGCAGGGGACATACATTGTCCCATGTGGAAATGACAGAAGAATAATGTGTGTCCCCTTACCGATGAAAAGGAGGAAATTTGAAATGGTACAGCAACAAACTATATTAAAAGTAGCTGATAATACAGGTGCTAAAGAAATAATGTGTATCAGATGTCTAGGTGGATCATATAGAAAATATGCTAGAATTGGAGATATAATAGTTGCTTCTGTAAAAACAGCTATACCAGGTGGCGTTGTAAAAAAAGGCGATGTAGTAAAAGCTGTTGTAGTTAGAACTAAAAAGCCTACAAGAAGAGCAGATGGTTCTTATGTAAGATTTGATGAAAATGCAGCAGTTATAATAAGAGAAGATGGAACACCAAGAGGAACTCGTATATTTGGACCTGTTGCAAGAGAATTAAGAGAAAAAGATTATATGAAGATACTTTCTCTTGCCCCAGAAGTATTATAGAGCAAATCAATAAACTCACTTAAAAGGAAGAGGTGAAAGAAATAATGAGAATAAAGAAAGGTGATACAGTTAAAGTTTTATCAGGAAATGATAAAGGAAAAACTGGTGAAGTTTTAGAAGTAATACCAAAAACAGAAAAGATAGTAGTTAAAGGCGTTAACATTAGAAAAAAACATGTTAAAGCTAGAAAACAAGGAGAAGAAAGTGGGATAATCCCAGTAGAATGTGCTATACATAGTAGTAAAGTAAACGTTGTTTGTCCTAAATGTGGTAAAGCAACAAGAATACAATACAAAATAGAAAAAGACGAAAAAGTACGTGTTTGCCAAAAATGTGGAGCAAAAATAAAATAATAAAAGAGAGGAGGACTATTTAAACTTATGGAAATTTTAAGAGAGCAATATGAAAAAGAAGTTATACCAGCAATGATGAAGAAATTTAACTATAAATCAGTTATGGAAGTTCCAAAGTTAGATAAAATAGTTATAAATATAGGTTTAGGTGATACAAAAGATAATCCTAAATCATTAGAAAATGCTATAAATGATCTTACAATTATAACTGGGCAAAAACCAATTATAACTAAAGCTAAGAAAGCTATAGCAGCCTTCAAAATAAGAGAAGGAATAAATATGGGATGCAAAGTTACATTAAGAAAAGGAAAAATGTATGATTTCGCATACAAACTATTTAATGTAGCACTTCCAAGAGTTAGAGACTTTAGAGGAGTTTCAAGTGATTCATTTGATGGTAGAGGAAATTATTCAATGGGAATTAAAGAGCAATTAATCTTCCCTGAAATAGAATATGATAAAATAGACAAAATTAGAGGAATGGACATAATTTTTGTTACAACAGCTAAATCTGACGAAGAAGCTAAAGAACTTTTAACATTATTAGGAATGCCATTTAAAAATTAATTATAAACTGCGTCTTGCGTTGTCGAGTGGCGCATAAAAAGTTTTCAACGTACAAAAGTACAGTTTCAAACTTTTTAGCTTACTCTCCTAGCAATACTTGTTTCTAATTAATTTTATCGAAAAATAATTAGATTTTAAGAATGAAGAAAGGAGAAGAAGATGGCTAAGAAATCTTTAAAAGTAAAACAACAAAGAGCCCAAAAATATAAGACTAGAGAATATAATAGATGCAAAATTTGTGGAAGACCACATGCATATATTAGAAAATATGGAATTTGCCGTGTATGCTTTAGAGAATTAGCTCATAAGGGAGAAATTCCAGGAGTTAAGAAGGCTAGTTGGTAATTCTAAATTCAATAAAAATCAGCGTCTTGCGTTGTTGAACTTCATAAAAATTTTTTCAATGTACAACAGTACTATCTCAAAAATTTTTATTCGTTCGCCTAGCAATACACTAATTTTAATTGAATTTAACTCGTAATTATTTGCAGAATATAGCTAAAAAACACGCAAAATCCGGAAAAAAGAAGGAGGGAAAATAAATTGAATACAACAGATCCAATAGCAGATATGTTAACAAGAATAAGAAATGCTAACAGCTCTAAGCACAAAACTGTAGATGTTCCAGCATCTAACATGAAAAGAGCTATTGCTAACATCCTATTTAAAGAAGGATATATAGCAGCATTCGAAGAAATAGATGATTCTCGTCAAGGAATTATAAGAATAACTCTAAAATATGATGAAAAAGGAAAAAGAGTTATTGATGGAATAAAAAGAATAAGTAAGCCAGGTTTAAGAGTATATGCATCTAAAGATGAATTACCTAGAGTATTAAATGGTTTAGGTATCGCTCTTATATCTACTTCAAAAGGAATAAAAACAGATAAAGAAGCAAGACAAGAAGGCTTAGGAGGAGAAGTTCTTGCATATGTTTGGTAATAAAAAGGAGGGAGAACTAAAATGTCAAGAATAGGAAATAAACCTATTAATGTACCAGAAGGTGTAGAAGTTAAAATAGATGGTAACCACATTACTGTAAAAGGACCAAAGGGAACTTTAGAAAGAGATGTACATAAAAATATGACAGTAGCTCTTAATGATAAAACAATTACAGTAACAAGACCAAATGATGAACCAGCTAATAGAAGTTTACATGGTTTAACAAGAACATTAATAAATAACATGATAGAAGGTGTTCTTCATGAATATAAAAGAGAACTAGAAATTAATGGTGTTGGTTACAGAGCACAGAAAAAAGGAAATAAATTAGTAATGAATTTAGGATATTCTCATCCAGTTGAGATGGATCCACCTGCAGGAATTACTTTTGATGTTCCAGATAGCAACCATATCACAGTTAGAGGAATTGATAAAGAATTAGTTGGTCAAACAGCTGCAGTTGTAAGAACAAAGAGACCACCTGAAGTATATAGAGGAAAAGGTATAAAATATGCAGAAGAGCATATTAGACGTAAAGAAGGTAAAGCAGGTAAAAAATAATTATAAATAAAAATTGAAAGAATGAATCTAAAATTAAACTAGTGCAAAATCATTAGTTAGAAAGGAGATTTTAAAATGATTACAAAAACAGATAGAAAAGCCGAAAGAATAAGAAGACATAAAAGAGTACGTAGAAAAATTTCTGGAACAGCAGAATGCCCAAGATTATGCGTATTTAGAAGTAATAGCAATTTATATGTACAAGTAATAGATGATGTACAAGGAACTACTTTAGCACAAGCTTCAACATTAGACAAAGAAGTAAAAACAAAAAAAGCTAACAAAGAAGCAGCAAAAGAAGTAGGTGCTTTAATTGCTAAAAGAGCTATAGAAAAGAAAATAAAAACAGTAGTTTTTGATAGAGGCGGATATATATATCACGGAGTTATTAAAGAACTAGCTGAAGCTGCAAGAGAAGGCGGATTAGAGTTCTAAAAAAGAAAAGGAGGAAAGAAAAGTGCAATCAGAAAATACATCTGAATTAAAAGAAAAGGTTGTAGCTATTAACAGAGTTGCAAAGGTTGTAAAAGGTGGTAGAACATTCAGATTTAGTGCAGTAGTTGTTGTTGGAGACGAAAATGGACACGTTGGTGTTGGAAATGGAAAAGCATCAGAAGTTCCAGATGCAATCAAAAAAGCTATTGAAGATGCAAAGAAGAATTTAGTTGCTGTTCCAGTTGTAGGAACAACTATACCACATGAATATGTAGGAAAATTTGGAAGTGCAAATGTTCTATTAAAACCAGCTGAAGAAGGTACTGGAATTATAGCAGGTGGTAGTGTTAGACCTGTTCTAGAACTTGCTGGATATAGAAATATAAGAACAAAAATTATTGGTACAAACAATCCTAGAAATGTTGTTTATGCTACAATTGAAGGATTAAAAGCAATGCAAACTGCTGAGCAAGTAGCTAAAAAAAGAGGAAAAAAAGTTGAAGAAATATTATAATAGATAAAGAGGAGGTGTACTAGCAAGATGAAATTAGACGAATTAAAACCAGCACAGAAAAATAGAACTAGAACTAGAGTTGGACGTGGAATTGGTTCTGGTTTAGGAAAAACTTCTGGAAGAGGTCATAAAGGTCAAAAAGCTAGATCTGGTGGCGGAGTAAGAAGAGGTTTTGAAGGTGGTCAAACACCATTATATAGAAGATTACCAAAAAGAGGTTTTACAAATATTCATGCAAAAGAATATACAGAAGTAACTTTAACAATGCTTAATAAGGCTAGCACAGATGAAGTTACAGCTGAAAGCTTAATTAAAGATGGAATAATTAGTAAAGCAAAAGACGGGATAGTAATACTTGCAACTGGTAAATTAGATAAAAAATTAACAGTTAAAGCTGTAAGATTTACTAAAGCTGCTAAAGAGAAAATAGAAGCTTTAGGAGGAAAGGCTGAGGTGATTTAGTTGTTTAAAACAATAAAAAATGCACTAAAAACACCTGATGTTAGAAAAAAATTATTATATACATTATTATTAATAGTAATATTTAGATTAGGTTGCTATATCACAGTTCCAGGAGTTGATACATTTGCTCTAAGCGAAGCATTTGGAGAAGCAAATGGAATGGCATCTCTTATAGACTTAATCTCTGGTGGAGCTTTTTCTAGATTCTCTATCTTTGCAATGTCTATAAGTCCATATATTACTGCATCAATAGTAATTCAATTATTATCAATGGTATTTCATTCTTTAGAGAGACTTGCTAAAGAGGGAGGAGAAGAAGGTAGAAGGAAACTTAATAGATATACAAAGATTCTTACTGTCTTCTTAGCTCTTGTTGAAGGATTAGGAATATATTTGTCATATAGTTCTTCTGGAATATTTATAGATGCAGGATTTATGACAGGATTTACAGTTGTTATATCATTAATGGCTGGTACTGCACTACTTATGTGGCTTGGAGATGAAATTACTAACAAAGGAATTGGTAATGGAATTTCAATAATCATATTTGTAGGTATTGTAGCAGGACTTCCAGGAGCTGTAACTTCAATATGGAGCCTAATAATGGGTACAGGAGCATTTAGTACAACTGGATTATTAATATCACTTGCAATAATTATAGGGGCAATTATATTAGTTGCTGCGGTTGTATTTGTGCAACAAGCTGAAAGAAGAGTACCTGTACAATACTCAAAAAGAGTAGTAGGAAGAAAAATGGTAGGAGCTCAAAATACTCATATTCCATTAAAACTAGTTATGGCTGGTGTAATGCCAATAATATTTGCATCATCATTCTTAACATTTCCAGCAATGATAATTCAAATGTTTGTACCAGATATAGCAAGTCAAACTGGATTTTGGGCTACAATATATAACTTCTCTATAGCATCATCAACATCTCAAGTTGGGTTAGGTTATACAATAGCTAATGCCCTAGTATATTTATTATTAATAGTAGGATTTACATTTTTCTATACTTATGCTACATTCAATCCAGCAGAAGTATCAAGCAATATTAAGAAAAATGGTGGATTCATACCTGGTATTAGAGCAGGAAAACCAACTACAGATTATTTAGCATCAATAATACGTAAGCTTACTTGGTTTGGAGGATTATATTTAGCAATAATTGCTATTCTTCCAATGCTTGTAAGATTTATACCAAATGTAGATTTAGCATTTGGTGGTACTTCAATCTTAATCGTTGTAGGTGTTGCATTAGAGACGATACAACAATTAGAATCTCAATTAGTAATGAGACATTACAAAGGATTCTTAGAATAGTATTGAAATATAAATAAGAAATATAATTGAAAATATATAAATATAATACAAACTCTGACCGCACTATGAGTGCGGGCAGAGTTGTGTATGAACATATATAACAAAATTAAGTTAATGAAATTAGGAGTTGTGATTCAATGTATATAGTAATGCTAGGAGCTCCAGGAACTGGAAAAGGAACTATTGGAAAAATATTATCTAAAGATTTAAATTTAACTCATGTTTCAACTGGAGATATATTTAGAGATCAAATAAATAAACAAACAGAACTTGGTAAAAAAATTAAAAGTTACATAGAAAGTGGAGCATTAGTTCCAGATGATGTGGTTATAGAAACAGTAAAAGCAAGATTGTTAGAAGATGATGTAGAAAAAGGAGCAATTCTTGATGGATTTCCTAGAACTGTAGCTCAAGCTGAGGCTCTAAAGAATTTCTTAAAAGAGAATAAACCAGGAGCAAAAAGAGTAGCAATTGAGCTTGATGTTCCAGATGATGAAATAATAAAAAGAGTTGTAAATAGACTTATTTGCTCAAATAAATCTTGTGGAGCAATATATAATAAGGAAACAAAACCACCAAAACAAGAAGGAATATGCGATATTTGTGGAAGTGAACTTAAAAAAAGAGATGATGACAATAAAGAGACTGTAACAAAAAGACTTGGAATATATCATCAAAACTCTAAAGATTTAATTGATTTTTATAGAAGAAATAATGCTCTATATTCAATTTATCCTAAAGAATTAGATGTAGCTGTAAAAGATATAGAGAATTTCTTAGAAGAATATAAGAAAGGCGTGCGTTAACGAAAGCATAGCTTTCGACGCACATATGTGCAAAATTGCCTTGCAATTATTGCACGCCCTAAGGAAGCCTAACCTTGTTTTATAAGAAAATCAGCAGATTTTCTTATAAAATAGAAAAAATGTAATCAGTTATGTATAAAAAGTTAAGAAAAATGAACTAGTTCTAATGGAGGTTAAAATTGGTTACTATAAAATCAGAAAAAGAAATTAAATTAATGAAAGAAGCTTGCAAGCTTACTGGATTAGTATACAAAGAAATTGAAAAGATTATTAAACCAGGAATGTCTACAATCGAGATTGATAAATTTGCTGATAAAATTATTAGAGAAAATGGGGGGATACCTGCACAAAAAGGATATCCTAGTGGAATGAAAGGAGTACCACCATTTCCAGCAACTTTATGTATATCTATTAATGATGAAGTTATTCATGGAATACCATCTAAAAATAAGATTATTAGAGATGGTGATGTAGTAAGCATTGATTTAGTTGTATATAAAGACGGATTTAATGGAGATGCTGCAAGAACTTTTATAGTAGGAGAAGGTTCTGAAGAAGCAAAAAGATTAGTAGACATTACTAAAAAAGCTTTTTTTGAAGGAATTAAATATGCGGTTAAAGGAAATAGAATTGGTGATATCTCACATGCTATTGGTGAATTTGTAGAAAGAAATGGATACAATGTGGTTAGAGAATTTCAAGGACATGGAATTGGCAGAGAAATGCATGAAGATCCAGGAATACCAAACTATGGTAAACCAGGAAGAGGAATTAGACTAGAACCAGGTATGACTTTAGCTATAGAACCAATGGTTATAGCTGGAAAAAGAGATATTTATCAAGATTATGATGGATGGACTATTCTTACAGAAGATGGAAGTTTATCAGCACATTATGAAAACACAATTTTAATTACAGAAAAAGAGCCAGAAATCTTGACATTAGTTTAATTTTGTTATATACTATATAAGTATTTATTGTAAAATAGTATAACTGACTAAAAAATAGAATGGAGGTTAATATGTCAAAAGAGGATGTTATTGAAGTAGAAGGAACTGTTGTAGAAACATTACCTAATACTACATTTAAAGTAGAGCTTGAAAATGGACATCAAATTTTAGCTCATATATCAGGAAAATTAAGAATGAATTATATTAAAATTTTACCAGGAGACAAAGTAAAAGTTGAATTATCTCCATATGATTTAAATCGTGGTAGAATTACTTGGAGAGCTAAATAAAAATATTAACCCAAAACATATAAACTAGATTTTAGAGTAAAGAGGTGTAGAAAATGAAAGTAAGACCATCAGTAAAGAAAATATGCGAAAAATGTAAAGTTATAAAAAGAAAAGGTGTAATTAGAGTTATTTGTGAAAACCCTAAACACAAACAAAGACAAGGATAGATTTTTATTGTATATTAAATATACAATAAAAATATGCTATAATCGCAATTGCCTTTGAGATTTCCTCCTGTTAGTCGGAAACTCAAATCGGCAAGAACAAATAGCGACATAAAGTCGATTTGTTCATTTCATTGTTAATAACACAAAACTAGATTAGCGGCTGTAACTGTTAGAAAAATCTAACAGTTATATATCAGTTTGTGTTTTATATATATGTTTGAAAACATATTAAAGATTGGTATATTTATTCCATATATCAATGCATTTCACCTTTAATAAAGTCCAAACATGAACATAATAAATTAAAAATTGAATTAAAGAAAATAAAACAAGTGGAGGTGCTAAAAAATTATGGCTCGTTTAGCAGGCGTTGATTTACCTAGAGAAAAAAGAGTTGAGATTGGATTAACATACATATATGGTATTGGTTTAACAAGCTCACAAAAAATATTAAAAGCAGCAAATGTAAATCCTGATATAAGAGTTAAAGATTTAACAGATGACCAAGTACAAGCAATAAGAAAAGCTATGGAAGGTTATAAAGTAGAGGGAGATTTACGTAGAGAAGTTGCTTTAAATATTAAAAGACTTACAGAAATAGGATGCTATAGAGGATTGAGACATAGAAGAGGTTTACCAGTTAGAGGACAAAGAACAAAAACTAATGCTCGTACAAGAAAAGGTCCTAGAAAATTGGTTAGCAAGAGCAAAAAATAAAACAAATGAAAAGCTTCGTATTGCGTTGTCAAGCTTCGCAAAAATTTTTTCGATATACAGAATAGTATAATCTCAAAAATTTTAGCTAGCTTTCCTAGCACTACTTGCTTTTGATTCGTTTTAAAGATAGAAAATAATTTGCAATAAGGTAGTATAATTCTAAAAAGGAGGAAAAACTAAAATGGCTAAAAATGTAACAAAAAAAGTAACTAGAAGAAGAGATAGAAAAAATATCGAAAAAGGTATGGCTCATATTCATTCTAGTTTTAATAACACAATAGTTACAATAAGCGATACTCAAGGTAATGTATTATCTTGGGCAAGTGCCGGAGAACTTGGATTTAAAGGTTCAAGAAAAAGTACACCATTTGCAGCTGGAGAAGCAGCAGAAACTGCAGCTAAAGCAGCAATGGAACATGGACTAAAATCAGTAGAAGTTTATGTTAAAGGACCAGGTTCTGGACGTGAAGCAGCAATTAGGTCATTACAATCAGCAGGATTAGAAATTAGTAGTATTAAGGATGTAACTCCAATACCACACAATGGTTGTAGACCACCAAAAAGACGTAGAGTATAAAAAATAAAAATAGGAAGGTGAAAATAAAAAATGGCAAGATATAAAGATGAACAATGCCGTATTTGCCGTAGAGAAGGACAAAAATTGTTTTTAAAAGGTTCAAGATGTTATACTGACAAATGTAGCATTTCAAGAAGAAATTATGCACCAGGACAAAATGGTCAAAAGAAGAAAAAACTTTCTGAATATGGTACACAGTTAAGAGAAAAACAAAAAACTAAAGCTTACTATGGAGTAAGTGAAAAACAATTTAGAAAATACTTTGAAATGGCTTTAACAGAAAAAGGTATTACAGGTGAAGTATTACTTCAAATATTAGAAAGTAGATTAGATAATGTTGTATATAGACTTGGATTCGGAAGTTCAAGAGCACAAGCAAGAATGCTTGTAACACATGGTGCTTTTGAAGTAAACGGACATAAAGTTGATATACCATCATATTTAGTAAAAGCAGGAGATGTAATTTCTGTAAGAGAAATTAGAAAAGATAATGGAGCTATAAAAGCTAATGTAGAAGAAAATGCAGCAAGACCAGTTCCAGCATGGCTTGAGAAAGATGCAGAAAAATTAAGTGGTAAAGTTGTTAGATTAGCTGCAAGAGAAGATGTTGATTTACCAGTTGAAGAACACTTAATAGTAGAGCTTTATTCTAAATAATAGATTATAGAAGAAGTGAGATTTCTAAAAAATTAGGAGGTAAAAATGATAGAATTTGAAAGACCAAATATTACTTGCTTAGAAATTGACAATGATAGTAACTATGCAAAATTTGTATGTGAACCATTGGAAAGAGGATATGGAATAACAATTGGAAATTCACTAAGAAGAATATTACTATCTTCACTTCCTGGAAGTGCTATTACAAGCGTAAAAATAGATGGGGTTCTACATGAATTTTCTACAATACCAAATGTAGTAGAGGATGTTCCAGAGATAGTTATTAACTTGAAAAATGTTAGACTTAAGTTAGATAAAAATGAAGAAAAAACTTTAAGAATTGACATAAGAGAACCTGGTGAGGTTAAAGCAGGAGATATAATTACAGATGGAACAGTAGAAATATTAAATCCAGATTTACATATAGCAACAGTTTCAGAAGGTGGAACACTAAAGATGGAACTTACAGCTGATATGGGTAGAGGATATAATAATGCTGAAAAGAATAAAAAACCAGATCAAGCAATTGGAGTACTTCCAATAGACTCAATCTATACTCCTGTTAAAAAAGTAAACTATTCTGTTGAGAATACTAGAGTAGGACAAAGAGTAGATTATGATAAATTAACTATAGAAGTATGGACTGATGGAAGTTTAAAACCATATGAAGCATTAAGCTTGGCTGCAAAAGTTATGACTGGACATTTAGAATTGTTTATAGACTTATCAGAAACAGCTAAAAATACTCAAGTTATGATTGAGAAAGAAGAAAATAAGAAAGAAAGAGTTCTTGAAATGTCAATAGAAGATTTAGAATTATCTGTAAGATCATTTAACTGTCTAAAAAGAGCTGGAATATCTACAGTTGAAGACTTAACAAATAAATCAGAGTCTGATATGATGAAAGTTAGAAATCTTGGAAAGAAATCTTTAGATGAAGTAACTAATAAGTTACATGCATTAGGATTAGATTTTAGAAAAGATGATGAATAATATAATTAGTAGAGATTGTAACTTAAAGTAAAGAGGAGGGAAAATAAAGTGGCAACTAATAGAAAATTAGGTAAAACAACAGATATTAGATTAGCAATGTTAAGAACACAAGTTACTGATTTAATATTACATGGTAAGATAGAAACAACAGAAGCTAGAGCAAAAGAAGTTAAAGCCATAGCTGATAGTTTAATATCTTTAGCAGTAAAAGAAAAAGATAATTTTGAAACTGTAGATGTAAAAGTTTCTAGAACTAAACTTGATAGCAAAGGAAATAAAGAAACAGAACTTGTAAAAAGCAAAAATGGTAAAGAATATCTAAAAGTAGTTAGAGAAGAAGTTACTGAGAAAAGACAAAAAGATATGCCATCTAGATTAAATGCTAGAAGAAAAATGATGAAAACATTAAATAAAGTTAAAGATGAAAATGGAAAAAATATAGACTTAACTGCAAAATTATTTAATGAAATAGCTCCAAAATATGAAGGAAGAGTTGGAGGATATACACGTATTCTTAAACTTGGACAAAGAAGAGGAGACGCAGCAGAAGTTGTTATATTACAATTAGTTTAATAATAAATAAAATGAATGAAATTTTAGAAGAAGCAATTTATAAAAATGTTGCTTCTTTTTTTGTCGTTTTGGAGACAGGCCTTAAAACGACATACTTGTCGCTTTAGGGACAGACATCGTTCATATACTATAAATTAAGTTTATTTTCTTAAATAAATTAAAATATGCTTATACACTAAATAAAATTATGAATCATATAATATGGTAACTAAAAAATAATAAATTAAAATTAATAAATATAATACTGAAATATTTTAAAGGAGGTTATCATGTTAGATTTTATTATAAATGCAATTTTCTGGATTCTAGCATTATATGGTTTGTTTGAGTTAATTAAGAATATTATATATATTTGTACATATACAAATTTAAAATCTGATGGTATTTATGTTATTATAGCTGCTAAAAACCAGGAAAATAAAATTGAAGGCTTTTTACGAACGCTTCTTTTTAGAATAATGTATGGAAAAGAAGATTGTGTGAAAGATGTAATTGTAACTGATCTTAATTCTACAGATGATACAATGAAGATATTAAATAAATTGGGTAAAGATTATGATAATATAAAGGTAACTAATTGGAAAGAATGTAAAGAAGTAATAGATAGCATAAAGGAAGCAAGCTGATAGTATAAAAAACAAATAGAATTATCTATAAAATTTTTTCTAAATTTAAAATTTAAATAAAAATAATATGTGAAGAAAAATAAAAAAATATATTGAAAAAAAAGAAAAGTTAGTATAGAATGTAGAGGTAAAAAAAAGATAAAAAAGGAGAAAACAAATGAAGGTAAAAAAGCTTGAAAGTATTGAAATAGTAAAAAAAGAGAGAGAGAGAGAGCTATATTTTAATAAAATAAGCTTTATTTATAAAGCAAAAAATAAGGATGGATTGTAGTAAAAAATATTACAAAAATATTACAGAGATATTAAGAATACATTACAATAACAAAAAGTATTGAAAAGAAACATACTAATAGTATAAAATATAAACATACAATGATAGTAAAATGAATAATGAAAAAGAAGATAAGAAATACTAAAAGAAAAATAATTAGGAGGAACAATAAAGATGGAAAACAGGAAAATGTTAAAGATAAAGAAAAGATTTGAGGAAAATTCAAACAGTAAAGGAATAACATTAGTAGCACTTGTTATTACAATAATAATCATAATAATATTAGCGGTAGTAACAATAAATTTTGCATTTGGAGATAATGGGTTAATAAAGCAAGCAGAATTAGCCAAAGATTTAACTGTAAATGATACTGAATATGAAACCGATGCAATGTCAAATTTAGTAACTTATATTAATGAGATAATTGGAGAAATAACAAACCCGCCACAAAAAGAAAAGGCAGTTATAAAAGTAAATAATACAACTATTATATTAACCTATAGAGACACAACACAAATCAATGCTAGTATAGAAAAAGGCGATGGAATTATTAAGTATGAAATTATAGAAGGAGAAAATGCAATAACAGTAAGTGAAACAGGATTAATTAAAGGTGTTGAGCCAGGAAAAGCAAAAATAAGAGTAAGTATGGATGCAACTGAAAATTATGAAGCAGCCGATGACATTATTATTGAAGTTATTGTTACAGAAATAGTGTAAAAGTTATATAGAATAGATTTATATACAAAAAAATATATATAAGTGAATTGACCTCTTATTCTTGTAAATTGTGTGTTACTATGATATAATTTGCAAAAAAAATGCAGAAATTGATTAATATAGAATATATAGTTATTAATTAAACAAATATTAGTATGAATATTTGTATTTAGAACAATAAAAGAGGTTAGTTATTTGGAATTACAAGGAGAAGTTATTGAAATTATATATAAAAATGAACTAAATAGTTATTGCATAGCAGTATTAAAACTTGATAAAGATATAATAAATAAAAATAAATCAAACAGTAATTTATCTGAACAAATTGATATTGATGGAAATATAGCGGAAATATATACAAACTTAGATAATGAAATGACAATAGTAGGGTATCTACCTTTTGTAAATATAGGAGATACCCTTAAAGTTGTTGGTAAATTTGTTGAACATCCAGAGTATGGAAAACAATTTAAAGTAGATACTTTTGAAAAAATGATGCCTCAAACAACAAAAGCTTTGGAAAGATATTTGGCAAATTGCGGAATAAAAGGAGTAGGTCCCGCGACAGCTAGAAATATAGTAGAAACATTTGGAGAAGACACTTTGAACGTTTTCAAATTTGAACCAGCTAAACTAGCACAGATAAAGGGAATAACAAAAGAAAGAGCTATAGACATAGCCAATACATTTATTGAAAATTGGGAAGTATGGCAGCTTGTTGGATTTTTAGATAAATTTGGGATAGGACCACAAAATGCAGAAAAAATATATAAAGCGTTGGGAGCAAATGCAATAGAGGAGATAGAAGCAAATCCATATTTATTAATAGATTTAGTGAATAAAGTTAATTTTGAACAAATAGATAAAATGGCATTAGGATTAGGGATAGAATATAATAATGAAAAACGTATTAGAAGCGGAATAAAACATGCATTAAACATGACCACATATAATGGACATTGCTGTACCAGATACGATAGTTTAGTGGAATTTGTACGAAAATTATTAAATGTAAGTGAAAATGACATAGAAGATAATATAATAAGCATGAAAGCAAAAGAAGATATTGTATTAGAAGAAAGGGATAATACAGAATGGGTTTATTTATATCAATATTATAAAGCAGAAACAGAAGTGGCGAGAAGATTAATAGAACTAGATGAATATAAAAATATAAAGAAGATAGATAGATTTGAAAAAGAGCTAAAACTGTTTGAAGAAAAATTGAGTATAGAATTGTCAGAAAAACAAATTGAAGCAATAAAAGCCATAAATGATAATAATGTTTGTGTTATAACTGGTGGACCGGGTACTGGTAAAACTACAATAATTAAAACTATAATAGATATATTTAAGCATAATGAAATGAAGCCAGTTCTTTGTGCACCAACAGGAAGAGCAGCTAAGAAAATGACGGAAACCACTGGTGAAGAAGCTAAAACATTACATAGATTACTAGAACTTGGAAAATTTTCAGATGAAGATCAAGGTGTTAATACAGAAATATCTGTTGCACCAATTGATGCCGATATAGTTATTGTAGATGAAATGTCAATGGTAGATTTGTTCTTAATGAATTATCTATGTAAAGCATTATATAAAGGAACTAAACTTGTTTTGGTTGGTGATATAGATCAGCTTCCATCAGTAGGACCTGGAAACATACTTAAAGATATAATTGAATCTGAAAAAATTACTACTATTACTTTAAATAAAATTTTTAGACAAGCTGCAAGAAGTAAAATTATAGTAAATGCGCATAGAGTAAATGAGGGAATAGGTTTTCTAACGAAAGAAGAAATTAAGGATAATGATTTCTTAGATGATTTTTTCTATGTAGACGAAAGAAATAAAGAAAAAATATTGTATAATATAATCACTTTAAGTGGTGAAAGACTAAAAAACTATGGTGATTATGATTTCTTAAAAAACATACAAATAATTACTCCAACTAAAAAAGGAGAACTTGGTACTAAAGAATTAAATAAATTATTGCAACAGACTGTTAATCCTTCATCAGATACTAAAAAAGAAAGAAAATTTGGAGATAGTATGTTCAGAGAAGGCGACAGAATTATGCAAATAAAAAACAATTACGATATCTATTGGGAAAAGAAAGAACCATATTTTGAAAGTGGAAGCGGAGTATTTAATGGTGAATTTGGAACAATAAATATTATAGATGATTTCAATAAACAAATTAAAATTAAATTTGATGATGATAAAGAAGTTTGGTATCAGTTTAATGAATTAGAGCAAATAGAACATGCATATGCAATAACAGTACATAAAGCACAACGGAAGTGAATTTGATGTAGTAATAATGCCTATATCTCAAACTGCGCCAATGCTTTTAACAAGAAATCTTTTATATACAGGAATGACTAGAGCAAAGAAGCTTTTAATAATTATAGGAAATAAGAATATAATAGATTTTATGATACAAAATAGTGATAATAAAATAAGAAATACAGGTTTAGCATATAAAATGAATAATTAAATGAATTGGAGAAAAGTGATAATCTTTTTTATCAATAAAAATATATATTCGGGGGAATATGGAGGTATCTATGAATTTTTTAGAAAAAGCTCTCGAATGTATTTTTTTACCAAGTTGTGGTATATGTGGAAAGCTAGGAAATGGATATTTGTGCAATAAATGTGGAAAAGAATTGGAAAAGTACAAGATAGATGAATATACAATTATATATAATAAAGAAGTTGGTGATAGCATAGAAAAAATGCACATTTTTAAATATGAAGATATGGTTAGAAAAATGCTACTTCAATATAAGTTTAATGATAAATCATATTTATATAAAACATTTTGTGAAATTATTATTAATAATAAAAAAGTTTTTGATTTTATAAAAACTTATGATATAATTATTCCAGTTCCAATGCATAAAGTGAGAATTAAAGAAAGAGGATACAATCAAAGTGAACTAATATCAAAAGAAATATCTAAAAATTCATCAATAAAAATGTATAAAGATGTGTTAATCAAAATTAAAAATAATAAAATACAGAGTAAATTAAAAGGAAAAGATAGAGTAGAAAATACGAAAAATGTATATAAATTGATTAATGCAGAAAAAATAAATAATAGAAAAGTTTTAATATTTGACGATATATATACAACAGGAGCTACAATAAATGCTTGTATTAGTGAAATAGCAAAAGCAAATCCTAGCAAAATAGGGATATTAACTTTAGCAAAAGACTAAGAAACGTAGAAAGGAGAAATAAGTGGAAGATTTAGTAGAGAGTATATTGGATTATATAAGATCAGATTATACAGATTATGCAATAATGATTAATGGTGAATGGGGAAGCGGAAAAACATATTTTTGGAATAATAAAATTAGACCTAAAATCGAATCTATGCAATTAAATGGAAAAAGATATACAGCAATCTATATGTCTTTATATGGTATTTCTAATCTAGAAGAAATAAGTAAAAAGATATTTATAGAAACTACACAACTTATGGATAAAAATCTAAAAAAATATATGGATGCAAGTGGTGTAAAAAACATACCAGAGTATGCAAAAACAGGATTAGATATGGCTAACTTTTTCGGTGTTACACAAAACGGAGATAGAATAGATTATGGACAATTTTTTTCTACAGATGATAAAGTTTTGTGCTTTGATGACTTGGAAAGAGCAAATGTTGATGTTATAGACATATTAGGTTATATTAATAACTTTGTTGAACATGATCATATAAAAACAATAATTATTTGTAACGAAAAAGAATTATCTACAAAACTAAAAAATAGTAATCTAGAAATGAAAACATTTATTGCAACTTATTTGTTAGACAAAGAGAACAAACTTAATATAAAGACAGATAAACCAATGGTTGAAAGAATCCGCGATACAATTGAATATGTATTTGATAAAGCAAATGATTATGAAAGAATAAAAGAAAAACTAATTGGTGAAACTTTTGAATATCAACCAGAATTCAATTATATTATCAATGGACTCTTGATGAGATATGAAAACTGTCCTGATTTGATTAGATTCTTAAGAGAAAATACAAATTTAATTATTTCTACTTTCAATAAAAGTGGTACACGAAATTTAAGAATTTTAAAACATTCATTAACAAACTTTAAAAAAATATTTGATATGGTTAATAAATCATATCCAAATACAAACCATAGAGTATTACAAACAATGCTTATATTTACAATAGCAATATCTTTTGAGATAAAGGCTGGTAAAATTACAAAGGATAAATTTGTAAACATAAACGATAATGAAGAATATAAAGCTATACTTGTATCATCAAGAGTATTTATGGATAATAGACAATTTTATATAAAAGAATTTGATAATAATTATTATTATAATTTTAAAGCAGAGTATAGATTCTTCAAATTTATAGAGCTATATGTACGTACACGTATATTTGATATGAAAGTATTTAAACAAGATATGGAAGCAATAATAAATACTGTTGATACAGACAAATTGCCAGCTTATAAAAGACTTCTAACAGAAGAGTATTGGAAAATATCTGATGATCAGTTTGATGGGGTTGTAAAAGAAGTTTTAGATGATGTTAAATATGGAAGAATAGAGCTAATAAATGTGGTAAAACTATTTGCGTATTTTGCACATTTTGTTAGAAAAGGTCTTATTGATTATGATATGAAAACAATAAAAAGTGTTTTTTTAAACGGCATGAATGTTTCTTCACTTACTTCGAGCTATTGCCCAAATGTAGAAGAGGAGCTCTCGAGTTTGGCAATAGAAGAAGATAAATCTGAAGATATGGAAGAAATATTACAACATTTTAATAATATAAATGAGCAATTAAAAGAAAAAATGTATAAAGAAAAAGCGGAAGAAATATTCAAATATATTCCAATGAAAATGGAAAAATTCTATGATAAATTTGATAGGGAATGCATGGAAGTACCAATATTTAAATATTATGATGTATTTCAGATGTTTCAGAGAATATCTTGTGCAAGCAATGAAGATGTAGTTACTATAAAAGAGAAATTATTAGATAGAGCAAAAAGATATGGAGAAGGATTACTAGAAGAACTGCCAAATTTAAAAAAATTAAAGCAAGTTATGGATGATTATATAGATGGTAAAGAACCTACTATAAAACTAGTAATATTACAAGACTTTGCTGATGAGTTAGGAAATGTAATAAGTGAATATAAAAAATTTAAAATTGAACAAGGGGAAGTTACTTCAGTTCAAGAAAATAATCAAATAGAATGAAACAAGGGGACGCACAATTTGTTCCAAATTTGAAACAAATTGTGCGTCCCCTTGTTTCATTTTGAAAAAAATATGTATA
>CAMMDS010000002.1 GCA_946495655.1 uncultured Clostridium sp. | reverse complement strand
CAGTAGGAAAATTCATAAAAGACGATGGAACAGAAAGTAATGAAATAATACTAGGAAGATATACATTTGGCAGGACATCACCAGGTACAGCAACATTGCAGCAAGCAGCATATACGAAAGAAAATCCAGAAAATTATAAAACATCCAAGATAATAAATTCACATCATGATGAATATTCAGGATTACATAGAGATGGAACAGTAGACAATTCAAACCATCTAAATGATTTAAATGCAACAGCAAATAATTTAGGAGAATGGATAGACAGTGTAAAGACAAATGGAGGTTATTATATAGGAAGATATGAAGCAAGCTTTGCAAGTGGAAGTAGTGTAGAAAATTATAAAGCAGCGACAAAAGTTTCAGAAAAATACTCTACATCATCAATGTCATATAATCCAGGAACATTATGGAATTTTATTACACAATTAGAAGCATCAAAAGTAGCAATAAACACATATGAAGATAGTAGAAGTGTAAAGAGTGATTTAATGAATAGTTATGCATGGGATACAGCAATAGTGTATATACAAGAATGCGGACATGAAAATTATGCAAATCAAACTAGTAAAAATAGTAGTTTAGCAAATACAGGAACTAATGATGATGAAATATGTAAAATAAATGATATGTCATCAAATATATATGAATGGACAACAGAATACTCTAGTTACACTAATGAAGGTAATGCTTATCCAAGCACTTGTAGAGGTGGTCTTTATACCGATAGAGGTAATTATGTAGCCGATCGTACCAGCCACTATGCGATTGCTAATAGCGACTACTTGGGTTTCAGACTAAGCTTATATATGTAGGTAGGAAAACTGAATAGAAAAATGATAATGTTATGAATTCTGTGAGGTATGAATTCAAATAAATTATATAAAAAATAAAATATTTCTTTAACATTATGTTTTAAAGAAATATTTTTTTACTCAAAACATTGACCTTTTGGGCTTTTCCGTATATAATATTAGTGTTTAAAATTGTGCATTTTTATTGATTCTGCATACAACTTTAAAAAAGTTGCTTTAAATTTATGAGGAGGAGAATATATGGGAGAGGTTATAGTTATAACATCCGGAAAAGGTGGAGTAGGAAAAACAACTACTACAGCTAACCTTGGTGCAGCATTAGCTTTAAGAGGAAAAAAAGTTGCATTAGTTGATACAGATATTGGTTTAAGAAATCTTGATGTTGTAATGGGCTTAGAAAATAGAATTGTATATGACATTGTAGATGTTGTAGAAGAAAAATGCAAATTAAGACAAGCCCTTATAAAAGATAAAAGATTTAACGAACTATTCTTACTACCAGCAGCCCAAACAAGAGATAAAAGTGCAATAAATGAAGAACAAATGAAAGAACTAATAGGAAAACTAAAAGACGAATTTGATTACATATTAATAGATTGTCCAGCAGGAATTGAACAAGGTTTTAAAAATGCTATTGCTGGAGCAAATCGTGCAATTGTAGTAACAACTGCAGAAATATCAGCTATAAGAGATGCTGATAGAATAGTAGGATTACTTGAAGCATCTGAAATAAAGAATCCAGAATTGATCATTAATAGGATAAGACCTGCTATGATTAAAAAGGGAGAAATGATGGATGTCGAAGATATTGTAGATTTATTATCTATTGATCTTATTGGTGTTGTGCCAGATGATGAATATATAATAACTCAAACAAATAAAGGAGAACCAGTTGTTACAAAAGAAAAAGCACCATCAGGAAAAGCCTACACAGAAATAGCAAGACGAATTTTAGGGGAAAACATTGATGTTACTATTCCTGGTAGAAAAGAAGGTCTATTTAGTAAAATGAGAGGTTTTTTCGCAAAAGGTAAACATTAATACTATTGGAGGTAAAATATGTTAAATAACATAATACAGTTTTTTAAAAGATTTAAAAAAAGCGAAAAAGAAGAATCAAAAAGTACAGCCAAAGAGAGATTGCATTTAGTTTTAGCTCAAGATAGAGCAAATATTTCAGCAGACTTTTTAGAAATGATGAAACAGGAAATACTAGAAGTAATTAAGAAATATATAGATATAGATGAAAAAGCAATAGACGTGAGACTAACAAATAAAGAAGGAGAAGATGGCTCAGTAGGAGCACCAGCGCTATATGCAAATATACCAATTATTACAATTAAGAATGATGCTAGAAAATTAGAAGGAACATTAAAAAAAGAACAAAAAGAAGAGAAGAAAGAAGAAGAAAACAATAAAGAAACAAATGAAGAAAATGAAAAAGAAGTTATAGAGAAAAGTAAAGAGCAAGAGAAAGTTAAAGAAGAAAAGAATGATGATGAGAATAGTATAAAAGAAAAGGCAGATAATAATACAGATAATAGTAAAAATAATCAGAGTAACGATGAATCTACTCAAAATCAACAAGAAAAATCTGAAAATGATAATTTAGACGAGGTTGATAATGAAAAGAAAAATTCTTAAGAATATAGAATGGGGAATACTGATTTGTACATTGATTTTATTAGCAATTGGATTAGTAGCATTAACATCAGCCACTCAAAATTCTGATTATGATGAATTAAAAAGGCAGATTATGTGGGTGTGTATTAGTATTCCTATAATGATAATTATACTATTTATAGATTATGATTTTATAGCCAAAATATCACCAGTATTATATGGTATTATAATAGTTCTTTTAATTGGAGTATTATTTACAGAGCCGATAAATGGTGCAACAAGCTGGTTTAATATAGGATCAGTTTCTATTCAGCCAGCAGAGTTTGCAAAAATTATATGTATTTTAATGCTTGCATTAGTAATATCTAAAATACAAAAGAATGGAAGAGATGAAGTAAGTAGAATACCAAAATTATTATTAATATTAATTACTTTCTTAGTGCCAACATTATTAATTATAAAGCAACCGGACTATGGTACAGCTCTAGCATTCGTAATGGCATTAGTATTTATGCTATTTGCAGCAGGGATAAAAAAACGCTATATAATAGCAGCAATATTATTAGTAGTTATTGCAGTACCATTATTGTATTTTTTTGTTTTACCAGAACATGCTAAAACAAGAATAGATGTATTTTTAAACCCAGATTTAGATCCAAGAGGAGCTGGATATAATATAATTCAATCTAAGCTTGCAATAGGAGCTGGAGAGCTTTTAGGAATGGGATTATTTAAAGGAAATCAAACTCAATTAGGATTCCTTTATCCTAAAACCACAGACTTTATATTTTCTTTGATTGCAGAAGAAATGGGATTCATAGTAGCAGCAGGTGTTATAATTTTATATGTGATATTAATTACAAAAGCTATATATGTTGCAAAAACGGCAAAAGACGATTTGGGTTCATATATTGCAATAGGAATAGCACGGTGTGTTTTTCTTCCATATGCTAGAGAATATAGGAATGACAATGGGACTATTACCAATAACAGGTATTCCACTTCCATTTGTAAGCTATGGTGGAAGTTCACTTTTAAGTAATTTCATTATGATAGGATTACTTTTAAATATTTCAGGAAGAAGGCAAAAAGCTATTTTCATAGATTAAGGAAAAGGAACAGAATATGTATTTAAAAAAATTAAAAATAGGTAATGTAGAATTAAGGAATAATATACTTTTAGCTCCAATGGCAGGAATAACAGACCTGCCATTTCGCTTGATGTGTGAAAAATTCGGTTCAGGACTCACTTGTACAGAAATGATTAGTAGCAAAGGTTTATATTATAATGATTCTAAAACTAAATTATTACTAAATACTGAGGGAGAAAAAAGACCTGTTGCGGCACAAATTTTTGGGAGTGATATTGAAGCGCTTAAATATGCAAGTGGATATGTGAGTGATTTTGTGGATATTGTAGATATAAATATGGGATGTCCTGCTCCTAAAATTGTAAAAAATGGAGATGGAAGTAAATTATTACAAAATTTAGATTTACTATATCAAATTGCACGAGAAGTTGTAAAATCATCAAAAGTACCGGTTACAGTAAAAATTAGAAAAGGATGGGACAACAAGAACATAGTAGCTGTAGAAGCAGCAAAATTATTAGAAGATGCAGGAGTAAGTGCTATTACAATTCATGGAAGAACTAGAGAAGAATATTATTTAGGGAAAGCTGATTGGGAGATTATTAGAAAAGTAAAGGAATCAGTGAAAATCCCAGTAATAGGAAATGGTGATATAAAAACAAAAGAAGATGCTTTAAAAATGTTTGAGGAAACAAATGTAGATGGTATAATGATAGGAAGAGCTTCAATAGGAAATCCATGGATTTTTGAAGAAATTATAAACTATTTAGAAGGAAAAGAACAAAGAAAAATAACGAAAGAAGAAAGATTAAAAATAATCATAGAACATATTAATCTTGCAGTCAAAGAAAAAGGGGAAAATGTGGCAATAAAAGAAATGAGAAAAAATTTGGCTTATTATATAAAAAATTTAAAAAATGCAAGTAAACTACGAGAAAGAATTAATAAAATTGATTCTAGAACTGAACTAATTGATTGTCTAAATGAATACTTTAATCAAATATAAAATAGAATGAAAGTAGATTAATTTTTAATTAATCTACTTTTTTTGAACAAAAGGGACACTCTTTTTTGTTCAAATTGGTTGAATCTATATTATTAAAAAACTTTGGTAAATACTTAAGTAGAAATTATTTAAATCTTTCATATTTTCTAAAGCTTATTCATTAATTTAAATTTTTATAGAGCTAGCTAGCTCAAGTGGAGGTTAAAATGATAAAAAAATTAGGTAGGAAAAAGTTAGTTGTTATAATATGTATAATAATTATTTCTTTAATTTTTATTATATTTTTTACAAAAAACAATTATAAAAATTTTAAAACTGGTAATAATATGAGTAACAAAAATATTGAGGAAATTGAGGAGTATATTTTAAACATTAGTTCTTATGAAGCAACGATACAGGTTACAATAGAAAGCAATAAAAATACAAATAAATATGTATTATTCCAGCAATATATAAGTCCTAATAAATCAAAATTAATTATGCTTGAACCTAGTAATATAGCGGGATTAGAAATAACAAATGATGGAAATAATCTTACTATTACCAATACAAAACTTAATTTGAATAATGTATATGATAATTATGAATATGTAGTTGGAAATCAAATGAGTTTAGAAACATTCATTTCAGAGTATAAAACATGTAAAGAACAAAACAAAGCAAAACTATATGAAGAAAATGATGAATATATTTTAGAGGCAAATGTGGAACAAAATAAATATATATACAATAAAAGATTATATATATCTAAGAAAACAGGAAATCCGACAAAATTACTTATACAAGATGTTAACGAAAAAACCTTAGTTTACATATTATATAATGAGATAAAAATAAATGATTTATAATTACAATTAGAGAAAACTTGATAGAATAGAGCCAGCTACACAATTATAATAATTAAATCAAAAAATATCTCAAACTAATTTTTAAAATATATCAAATTATAGACCTTAAATATAGAACTATTAGGAGTGAAGAATATGGTAATAAAAAGAGGAGATATGTTTTATGCAGATTTAAGTCCTGTTATTGGATCAGAGCAAGGCGGTATAAGACCAGTATTAATAATACAAAATGATGTTGGAAATAAACATAGTCCAACTGTTATAGCAGCAGCAATCACATCACAAACAGGAAAAAATAAATTACCCACTCATATAGAAATTGGCTCTCAAAATAATGGACTAAAGGCTGATTCTGTAGTTTTAGCAGAACAGATTAGAACAATAGATAAAAGCAGATTAAAAGAAAAAATAGGGCATATAGATGACGAAAATATAATATCACAAGTAAATAATGCTTTAGGAGTAAGTTTCGGCTTAGAATAAATTTGGGTAAAATAAAAAGTTAAGAGAAAATTGAGCCAAAGGGGTTAATCCCAATGGCTCAATTGTTAAACTTCTAATTTTTTAATAATTTTTATTTCGTTATATAATTTGTCTACTCTTTCTTTTCTAATCTTCAATGCATTTTTATAATCTTCATATACTTGTTTGTAATTATCAAAATTTTCATCAATTTGAAAAAGCATTTTCATTCCCTCTCTGTAGTAATTTTTCTTTTTATCTGTTTTTGCTTCTTCCATTTTCTCTGAGTATTTACAAATAAGTTCTAATCTTTTAATATTCTCTTTTAGATAATCTAAATATTCATATAAACAGCTAATTTCATATAAAATATCATCTATTACAACTTTAAATAACATTTTCAAAACACGCTTATTAATTTTACCAACTTTAGAATTCTGGGCTAAATGGTCTAAAGCTACAAATTTTGGGTCTGGTTGAGCATCTTTTATTAAATCTTTTAAAGTTTCTGAAATGTTAACGTGAGTTGTATATTGTCTTTTAGTTACGATTGCATCATATTCATCAGCAACACGAATAATTTGAGCTTCCATTGGAATCTTAGTAATTCCGATTAGGATAACCAGTACCATTTAAAGCCTCATGGTGATCTAATGGTCCTATAGCATAAGGTCTAAGTTTTAAATCTTTCATGCACATTTCATAACCTTTTGTAGTATGAGTTTTCATGATTTCAAATTCTTCATCAGTTAATCTATCAGGTTTATTTAATATTTTTGATGGAATAAAGAGTTTACCAATGTCATGTAAATAGGCACAAATTGTACAATAAATAGTAAATTTTGTATTAAAATGGAAATATTCGCAAATTCTACAAACTAAGTTTGCTACATTTTCACTATGTCTACGAGTAAAAAAATCTAAATTACCTAAAATATCTAATTGGTATCTCATAGTTTTATCTAAATTATATGATTTTAAATTTATTGGACTATAAAAATCAAATTTTTCGTTTCTCATTAAAAATATTCCTTTCAAATTTTTCTTAAGTATTATGTAATTTAATAATACTATAAAAAAGAAAAAAATACAATAAATAATAAAAATAAAATGAATAATAAAAAAAATTTAGAGCATAATAATAGCATAAGATTGATATTAGTTGAACTAAGAGTAATATGAGATGTTAAATTTAAATGTTTTATATTATTCGAGCAAAGATGTATAATAGTGTAATGACCTTATATTATTATATGTCGGCGATGAAAGAGTATATTATTTGTGCTATAGCTATACAATTTTAATTGTGTTTACTTAAATATTTTTTGTAGATGTGATTTTTGTAGAAGTATGGTTGAAACATATGTAATATATTCGAAGTTAAGATTATTCTTGTATTTTATAATGGTTGTTATTAGTCCATACATGGATGAATATGGCTATTATGAGTGCATTTGTAGTCGAGCAACTGATTAATATATTTGGTGATCTAGCTTATTTGGGCAGTAATGTCCATTAGGTTATAAATTAGGTATATTAGTTTTAGCTGGAGATTAATATCAGTTTTATGATAAATGGAGCTATAGATATTATTTCTATAGCTTCATTTAATTGGTTAAATATTATTATAAAATATAGTTAGTATAAAAATCTAGGTAATATGTATATTTCTCAAATTTTTTTGTTCCTTGGTGTCGCAAACCTTCTGATGATTAAAAAAAATAAATTTTTTTAATCGCAGGAAGGTTGCTCCAAATCGCACTCGCTTTTTCAAAGCTCGTTTGGTCGCTTACGCGTCACTACAAAAATTTTATAAATATACATATTACTTAGGTTTAAGTGTGAAATTTCTATAAAACCTTTAAGCAACTGATTAAATAAAAAAATAATATATATAGATTGCTTTTTTAATAGCGAGAATGTATAATTTAAAAAATTGATTTGATAGGAGATAGTGAAATGTTAATAAAAAATGGAAATGTTATTATATTTGAAAATGATGATGTGAAAGTAAAAAAAGTTGATATACGAATACAAAAAAATAAGATTGAGAAAATCGAAGAAAATTTGAATCAAATAGAAAATGAAAAAGTAATAGATGCTTCAAATAAAGTTGTTATGCCCGGACTTATTAATACTCATGCACATATTGCAATGAGCATATTCAGAGGAACTTTTGAGGGATGCGATTTATATACTTGGCTAAATCAAAAAATATGGCCAATAGAAGCAAAACTTACAGAAGAAGATGTATATAATGCGAGTATGTTATCTATTATAGAAATGATTTCTACAGGTACTACTTGTGTAAATGATCATTATTTCTTTTCTGAACAAATAAGAAAAGCACTCACAGAAAGTAAAATGAGAGCAATGCTTACAAGAGTACTTATGGATAATGATGGGGAAGAAGCTTCAGAAAAAAGAATTAAAGAATTTATAAATCTTTATGAAACTAGAGATACAGAAAATGAACTAATAACTTATACTGTAGCACCACATGGGCTATATACATGTTCAGGAAAGGTCCTTATTACAGCAAGAGAACTAGCAATAAAATATAATTTACCAATACATGTTCATTTTTTAGAAAGCATAAATGAAATAGAAGATATAAAGAAATTACATGGAGAGAGTGCTTCAAAAGTTTTAAAAAGATATTTTGATGGAATACATACAATATTAGCACACGGAGTAAAATTAAATGATGAAGATATAGAAATTTTAAAAACAATGGATTGCGGTATATCACATAATCCATTATCAAATTTAAGACTTGGATGTAAAATAGCAGATATTACAAAATATAAAAAACAAGGAATACTTGTAGGATTAGGGACAGATGGCCAAGGCTCTGGAAATAATTTAGATATGTTTGAAACAATGAAAATAGCAGCATTGATTCAAGGAGGTATACATGAAAATGAAGAAAGAATTGATTCAAAAGAAGCAATTAAAATGGCTACAATAAATGGTGCTAAATTATTAGGAATGGATAATAGAATTGGAAGTATAGAAGAGGGAAAAGAAGCGGATATAATAATCGTAGATATTACTCCTAATATGGATAATATAAAGATGATACCAAATAACGATATAATATCAAATCTAGTATATAATACAGATGGTAAAAATGTTGAAACTACAATTGTAAATGGTGAAATTTTAATGGAAAAAAGAGAATTAAAATATTTGTCAGCAGAAAAAATTATTGAAAAAATTTAGTAAAATCTAAATCATATGTAAATATTTAGTTTTCAGTAATTTTAATGCATTGTAAACAGAAACATATAAGTACAAAATACGCATATAATTCGTTTTATATAATTGTTACCTTTGTTATCATATAATTGAAATTTTTATGAGAAGGGGTAGAATATGAAGAAGGCAAGGGTAATAAAAATTGGAAAAAATATTCAGGCAATACGAAAAAGTCATGGATATACACAAGAAAAATTAGCTGAAGCAATTGAGTGTTCACCTAGATATATTGGAGACATCGAGCAAGACAGGTCCAAACCATCATATGAAGTATTAGTAAAAATGTGCAATCTATTTAATATAGGTCTTGATGAAATTTTTAGTGAATACTTAGATGTCAAAGGTAAAAAAACAATAAATAGTGCTTTGTTTGGATTTGACAAATTAAAACCGAATAATCAGGACACTATAATTCATATGATAGAGTATTTCAATAGAAAAAGTAACGCGTCTTAAATTTTTACTACAAGTATAGAGATAAAAAATATAAATTCAACACAATTTAGTTAACATTAAATTTATAATTGTTATCTAAATATGTGTTGTTTTTATATCTTTATAGGAATTATTTAATAAAAATCTTCTTTTATATGGTAAAACTTAGTAATAGAATCTATTTGGCCAAATAATGCAACAGTTATAAAAAAAGTATTTCAAATATGTCGGTCAAGCTGATTATCACACAAATTCTAAATAAATTTTATGGCACCCTTCCATCAAAGATGAACTCTTTCCATAAAATTTATTAAGAATTTATATGTTCAAATCACTTTCCATTCCATATTTTCATACTTTTTTTATAACTGTTGCATTATTTTGTATTAAATTTACTAAATTAAGACAAATTAGCAAATCCTTATTAACTGTAATAGCAAAATTTAGATAAAATTTTGTTGAAAAAAAGCTAAATTTACTATATAATTTACCAAGTAAAATATTTTAAATTTATATGAAATTTATAGATTATTAGATTAATGTAATTATGTGATAAAATATAGTTTACAAAATTTAATAAAATGGCAATAAAGGTCTGTCCAAAAAACGACAAGGTTGTCGTTTTAAGGCCTGTCCCTATAACGACAAAAAGGAGAAGAAAATGTATTTAAAAAGATTAGAGTTACAAGGATTTAAATCCTTTGCAGATAAAACTATATTAGAATTTAAAAGTGGTATTACTTCAGTTATTGGACCAAATGGTTCAGGAAAAAGTAATATTTCAGACGCTATAAGATGGGTGCTTGGTGAGCAAAGTATGAAGTCTTTAAGAGGGTCAAAGTCTGAAGATGTCATTTTTGCTGGAACTCAAGCAAGAAAATCATTAGGATTTGCTGAAGTATCTATGGTAATAGATAATACAGATGGGAAACTTCCTATTGAATATTCAGAAGTTACAGTAACTAGAAAGTTATATAGAAGTGGAGAAACAGGATATTTCATAAATAAAGTACCTTGTAGATTAAAAGATGTATTAGAGTTATTTATGGATACAGGTATTGGCAAAGATGGATATAGTATTATTGGACAAGGTAAAATAGATGAGATTTTAAGTAATAAATCGGAGGATAGGAGAAAAATCTTTGAAGAAGCAGCTGGTATTGTGAAGTATAGAACAAGAAAAGCAGAATCTGAAAAGAAATTAGAACAAACTAAATTAAATTTATTAAGAATTAATGATATTTTGTCTGAGATAGAATCTAATATTGAACCACTTAAATTGCAGTCTGAAAAAGCAAGAAAATATTTGGATTTACGTGAAGAATTAAAAAATATTGAAGTAGGACTATTTTTATATAATATTAATGAATACAAAGAAAAATTAGAGAAGATAGTAGAAGATATACAAATTGTAGAAAACCAAAATACTGAAGAAAATGAAAAAATGGAGAACTTACAAAAAGCAAAAGAATCACTAAAAGTAGAAATTGATGACATTACTTCTAAAATAGAAGAAATGCAAAATTTAGGATTTGAGAGTACAAATAAAATAGAAAAAATAAATTCAGAAATTGGTATTTCAAAAGAAAGAATACAAAATAATATTACAAATAAAGAAAGATTAGAAAAAGAAATAGAAGAAGTAAAGACAAGAATTGTTGAATTAGAAAATGAACAAAAACAAAAATTAGACAAAAAAGAGAATCTATCACAAAATAGAGAAAAGTTCCAAAAAGAATTAAATGACAAACAAAAAGAATTGGAAGAGTTGACTAAAAAATTATCAGATAAAGAACTAGAAATAGAAGGAAAAAAGCAAATTATAGAAAACAATACAGATAGAAAATATGAAATTATTTCAGAAATAAGCAGTTTAGATACAAACTTAGAAAATATAGAAAAAAGAGAAAAAGTAACTAAAACAGAAATTGATAGTTTAACATTAGAGATTGATCGTACAAGAGATGAAAAACAAGAAAAAGGAAAAGATTTTTATGAAATTGAACGTAAGAAAAATGAAATGACAACAACTTTACAAGAAAAATCAAGCCAAAAAGAAAAGAGCATGACAAAAATAAAAGAATTTGATACCAAATTAAATAACCTTATGTATGAATCTCGAATGAAAGATTCTAGATTAAAATTTTTAATAGAGACAGAAAAAGAAAAAGAAGGATATATGAGAAGTGTAAAAACTCTACTTGTCGATTGTGAGAAAAATCCTGTATTAAATAAAGGGATGAACGGAGTTTTAGCAAATCTTATCTCAGTTGATAAAAAATATGAAACAGCTATTGAGATGAGTTTAGGACAAGCTCTTCAAAATATAGTAACAGACACAGAAGAGGATGCTAAAAAGCTAGTAGAACATTTAAGAAATAATAAACTAGGGAGAGCTTCTTTTTTGCCAGTTTCTTCAATTAGAGGGAAAAAAATAGATAGAATCATTAGAAATAATACAGAAGGTGTAATTGGAGTTGCTTCAGATTTAGTAAAATGTGATAAAAAGTATGAGCAAATTGTTCTTAATTTATTAGGAAGAACTCTTATTGTAGAAAATATGGATACTGCTATTCAAATAGCAAAGCAAAATTCTTATTCTTTTAGGATAGTTACACTGGATGGAGATATAGTTAGTAATACTGGAGCAATTACTGGAGGTTCAATACAAACAAAAACAGTAAATATTTTAGGAAGAAGTAGAGAAATCGAATCTTTAGAAAAAGAGTTAAAAGAAATAAATAACAAAATAGAGAAGCTAAATAAAGAAAAGAAAGAATATACAGAATCTGTAACAGATGTAATAGAAGAAGTAACTAGACTAGAGAAAGAACTTCAAGATATTGAGGTCTCATATGCAGCTGAAAATCAGAAAATGTTAAATATAGAAGATGGAATAACTAAACTAGAAGAAAGAAGAGAAAAACTAAAGAAAGAATTAGAAGGACTTGCAAAACAAAAAATAGATAATAGAACTGAAAAAGAGCAAAAAGAAGAAGAAATAAATTATTTGAATGAAGAGATAGAAAAAACTAGTAAAATTGTAGAAGAATTTGCTTTAAATAACAAAGATAATCAAAAATATATAGATGATTTGAACTTTGATATTACAAATTTAAAAATATCTGTATCATCTTTTGATGAAAGTGGAACATCTATAGATGAAATGGTAGACAGAATTAATAAAGATATTGAATTAAATAAATCAGGAATTGAAAATAAAGAAAAAAATATTTCTGAAGTATTAGAAGAAAATAGTAATTTAGAGCAAAAGATAACGGATTTGGAAAATGAAATTATAAAAATAAAATCTGATGTTGAAAATAGCTCTAATATAGTGGAAAGCTTAAAAAATGACAGATTGGAAAAAAGTGAAAAACTAAAATCATCAGAGCAAAAAATAAACGATGAATTTAATGTAATAGAGGAACTAAAAGGTCAAATTGTAAAATTAGATGTAAAGAAAACAAAATTAGAGCAAGACCTTGAGCAAGTTGTTAATAATTTATGGATAGAATATGAATTAACACCGAATAATGCAGAAGGATTTGATAAGCCACAAAATGTACAAAAAGCAGCAAGAGATGTAAATTTACTACGTAATCATATTAAAGAACTTGGAAGCATTAACATAGATAGTATAGAGGAATATAAGAAAACAAAAGAAAGATATGATTTTATGTGTGAACAACGTTTGGACTTAGAAAATACAGGGGCAAAACTAAGAAAAATAATTGCAGACATGACACAAACAATGAAACAACAATTCATAGAAAAATTTGCACAAATAAATAAAAACTTTAATGAAGTATTTGTAGAATTATTTGGTGGTGGAAAAGCAGAATTAAAACTAGAAGATGAAGAAAACGTATTAGAGTGTGGAATAGATATACAAGTACAACCAACAGGTAAAAAGCTACAAAACATGATGCTTTTATCTGGAGGTGAAAAAGCATTCACTGCAATAGCACTTTTATTTGCAATTCTAAAAATAAATCCAGCTCCATTCTGTGTATTGGACGAAATAGAAGCAGCACTTGATGATGTAAATGTATATAGATTTGCAGAATATTTAAAGAAGTTTAGTAAAGAAACACAATTCTTAGTAATAACACATAGAAAAGGTACAATGGAAGCAGCAAATACAGTATATGGAGTAACAATGGAAGAAAACGGAGTAAGTAAATTGCTTTCTATGAAACTTGGATGAGAAATTGGGGACAGACCCCAATTTCTCAAAAAACAAAAAAATAGTCATAAAATATAAAGCTGCGGCATATATATTAATATAACCTAAACAAAGGAGAGTTGATATATATGTGGCAGTCTTTTAATATATATGAAGTTGCAAGGAAACTTAGGACAAACATTGAGAGTGGTTTGACTAAAGAAGAAGCGGAAACTAGGAGAAATAAACATGGACCTAATAAATTAGATGAGCAGAAAAAAGAAAATATATTTATTAGATTTATAAAAGAATTTAAAGACTTTATGATTATAATTCTGATAATTGCAGCAATTGTATCAGCTCTGGTCTCTTTTGTGCAAGGAGAGAATGATTACATAGATTCAATAATTATAATATCAATAGTTGTTTTGAATGCAATAATGGGACTTGTACAAGAAGCAAAAGCTGAAAAATCATTAGAAGCTTTGAAGGATATGTCAGCGCCTGTTGCAAAAGTCAGAAGAAACGGAAGAATTAGTACAATAAGAAGTACAGAAGTAGTACCTGGCGATATAGTACTTTTAGAGGCTGGAAATTTTGTACCTGCTGATTGTAGATTAATAAATAGTCAAAATTTAAAAATAGAAGAATCAAGTTTAACAGGAGAAACTGTTCCAGTAACTAAAGATGCTAATGTATTACTTGATGATAAAACTCCTATAGGAGATACTTTGAATATGTCATTTGCAAATACAATAGTAGTAAATGGACATGGAGAAGCAATTATTACAGATACTGGAATGAATACTAAAGTTGGACAAATTGCTAAAATGATTATAACAAATGAAGCACCTGAAACTCCAATCCAAAGAAAACTTGGAGAAGTGGGTAGAACACTTGGAATAGCATGCTTATGTATTTGTGCAGTTATATTTGTTATAGGATTGCTTAAAAAAATAGAACCTATAGAAATGTTTATGACATCTGTTGGTCTAGCAGTAGCGGCAATTCCTGAAGGACTTCCTGCAATAGTAACAATAATGCTTTCAATTGGTGTTACTAGAATGGCAAAGAAAAATAGTATAGTAAGAAAATTGCCTGCTGTAGAAACACTTGGTAGCAGTAGTGTAATTTGTTCTGATAAAACTGGAACATTAACACAAAATAAAATGCAAGTAACTAAAGTAATGGACATTAAAGGGGAAAGCCTATATTTGCAAAAGAATCTAATTCTAGAACTTGGAAGTATGTGTACTGATGTTGAAGAAGGTGTAGGTGAAGCAACTGAGCTTGCTATCGTAAATGCAGCAAAACAGCAAGGAAAATTCAAAGAAAGGTTGTATCAAAAATTTAATAGGATTAGTGATATACCTTTTGATTCAGATAGAAAAATGATGAGTACAATACATAAATTTAATCTACAAGAGAAAAATACTAATAAAATAAGAGATAGTAATTCGAATGAGCAAAGTGCTTTAGAAAAGATATTACTTGAAAATAAAACTGATTTAAAACTATTAAATAATATTGAAAAAGATAGTGTTTTAGTAATAACAAAAGGAGCTCCAGATGTTTTATTAAAACATTGTACTAGATATTCATTAAATGGTGAAGTACATACATTAAATGGTGAAGATATTAAAAAAATAGAAAAGACGAATAGTATGATGGCTGATAATGCTCTAAGAGTAATAGCAGTAGCATATTCAATAATGCCAAGACTACCAACAAATATAGATAGTCAAAGTATAGAAAACAATCTTACTTTTGTCCGGATTAATTGGAATGATAGATCCGCCAAGAGAAGGAGTAAAGGAGGCAGTATCAATATGTAAAAGAGCTGGAATAAAAACAGTTATGATTACAGGAGACCATATTTTGACGGCAAAGGCTATAGCTAAAGACTTGGGAATATTGAGAAACAATGATTTAGCCATAACTGGTAAAGAATTAGATAATTTATCACAATTAGAGTTAGAAAAAAATATATCAAAATATTCTGTATTCGCACGAGTTTCTCCAGAACATAAAGTTCGTATTGTAGAAGCATTTCAGGAAAAGGGAGCAGTAGTAGCAATGACAGGAGATGGTGTAAATGATGCTCCAGCATTGAAAAAAGCAGACATAGGTATTGCTATGGGGAAAAATGGAACAGATGTTGCAAAAAATGCTTCGGATATGATTTTGGCAGATGATAATTTTGTAACCATTGTTGAAGCTGTAAAGCAAGGAAGAAATATATTTGAAAACATAAAAAAAGCAGTACATTTTTTGATTGCAACCAACATAGGGGAAATAGTAACAATTTTTATGGGATTATTACTAGGCTTAAAAGCTCCTCTCCTTGCTATACAACTATTATGGATAAATTTAGTTACAGACTCGTTACCTGCAATAGCAATTGGCCTCGAAAAACCAGATGAAGATATAATGAATAAAAAACCACGTGATAATAAAAAGAGTATATTTGCAGATGGATTATGGGGAAAAATTATTGTAGAGGGCATAATGATAGGAATGCTAACTTTAGTTGCTTTTAGTATAGGTAATAATCTATATGGATTAGAAGTAGGAAGAACAATGGCATTCATAGCATTAGGAATGCTTGAATTAGTACATAGTTTGAATGTTAAAAGTGATGAATCTATATTCAAAGTTGGTCTTTTAGAAAATAAATATCTTATTGGTGCTTTTATATTAGGTACATTACTTACAATCATTGTTGCAGTGGTTCCAATATTCGCAGATATATTTAGTTTAGTTCCTTTAACAGGAAGTCAATGGATGTTTACTTTAGGTATTTCAATATTACCACTTGTAATAATTGAAGCACAAAAGAAATTAAACGAATTAAAATTTGGAAAAACAAAAACTATTGGAGAAAGAGTACCTTGGATTAATTAAGATAGAATGCTAATATATTAATTAGAATAAACAGACATATAAATTTTTAATTCATATGTCTGTTTATTTTTGGTATTAAATATAAGTATTTGTTAAATAATATATTTTTGTTGAAACAAATAATCACTAAAAAAGCCAATTTTTCCTAAAGATAGTAAATTTCACCAAAAGTCAACACAAGGAAAAACGAGAAAAAACGAGGAAAATCAAGAAAAATGGAGTAAAACATATGATAAATCAATATCGAACAAATACCAAATGTCTCAAAATTAGCCAAAAATCGAGAAAAAAGAATATATTGTTTGAAATTACATATAATATATAGTATAATTAACATTGTCGCGTCATGAAAAAGGAGTGTGAAATTTTATTTTAAACAGGAAAATTAAATACTACACAAAAGAAATTATTAGGCTTATAAATTTAGTAGCAATTGCACTGTTTATAATTATGATAGTTATTTTATTCAAATTCAATATAGTATGTGAAGTAACAATAGCAGGAGAAAGTGCTGGTTATGTAGCAAATAAAGATGAATTTGAAGAAAAAGTAAATGAAATAATAAATAAAGAAGAAGAAGCTAAATTATATACAACAATTGAAAATATGCCAGAATATAAATTAAAATTAGTTGAAAAATCAGAGGAAACTAACGAAGAAACAATATTGGCTAAATTAGAAGATAGCTCTGAAACAACGTATAAATTATATGCTGTAACTCTAGATGGCAAAGAAAAAACTGTTTTAGCAAGTTTAGAAGAAGCTGAAAAAATAGTTGATGAAATGACTGAAAAATATGAGGATGATTTAGAATTAGATATTGGTATAGTAGATGTAATTACAACTGATAAAGAGGATGAAAGTACAGTAAAAGTGGCGAAAGCAAATCTAAATGAAGAAATCGAACAAAGAATAGATGAAATAGAGAAAGAAATTGCTGAGCAAAAAGAAATCGAATCTCATACTGTAAATGGAGTGTATTTAGAGGTAAAACCCGTATCTGGTATAATTACATCAAGATTTGGTAATAGAGAAAGTATTAGATCTTATGGACATACAGGTTTAGACATAGCAGCACCAGCAGGGACACCAATAAAAGCCGCTGCAGATGGTACAGTTACTTTTTCGGGATATAGTGGAGGATATGGATATGTTGTAAAAATGTCTCACGGTAATGGTATAGAAACTTATTATGGACATTGTAGTGCTTTATATGTTTCTACAGGTGAAAAAGTAAAAGCAGGTGATACTATAGCTGCAGTAGGATCAACAGGCAACTCGACAGGTAACCATTTACACTTTGAGGTAAGGGTAAATGGTACAGAGGTAAACCCTCAAAATTATTTATATAATTAGACAAAACTGAAACAAGGGGACGTACGATTTGTTCCAAATTTGAATTGATGGGGACAGACATATGAAAGATTATTATTCAAATAATTTTATGTCTGTCCCTTTGTTTCAGTTTTGGAACAAATCGTACGTCCCCTTGTTTCAAAAAAATAAAATTTCTTAAATTATAATTGACTTTAATACATTTAAGTTATAAAATATTTAAACAGTAATATATATTTAGAAAATAGTTACAATTATTGGAGGAATCAATATGATAATTTTACTAGATGCCATGGGTGGAGATAATGCACCAGATGCAAATATAAAAGGAGCAGTAAAAGCAATTAGTCAAATACAATCAAAAGTAGTTTTAATAGGAAAAGAGGAAGTTATAAAATCACGTATAAAAGAGCTATATGGGAAAGATGATATAAATGATATCTCACCAAGATTAAGTATAAAAAACGCCACAGAAACAATTGAAATGGAAGATATACCAACACAAGCAATAAAACATAAAAAGGATTCTTCAATGGTTGTAGGGTTTAATATGTTAAAAAATGGAGAGGGAGATGTATTTATTTCTGCAGGAAACTCAGGAGCACTTCTTACTGGTGCTACACTTCTTGTAGGAAGAATTAAAGGAATTGATAGACCAGCTTTAGCAGGAATTCTACCAGCATACAAAAGCAGATTACTTCTTATGGATTGTGGATCTAATACAAATTGTAAACCTATAAATTTATTACAGTTTGCGCAAATGGCTAGTATTTACTTAAAGAATACATTTAATATGGAAGCACCAGCTGTAGGTTTATTAAACATTGGTACAGAAGAAACAAAAGGAAATGAACTTACGAAAGAATCATATAAATTATTAAAAGAAAATGCTGAAAAGTTAGATATTAATTTTATTGGAAATGTAGAAGGAAGAGATGCATTTTCTGGAAAAGTCGATGTTGTTGTAACAGATGGATTTACAGGTAATGTTTTCTTAAAATCAGTAGAAGGTTTGGGAAAATTCGTAAAAAGAAGTCTTACTGAAAGTTTAACACATAATTTACTTGCTAAAATAGCTGCACTTCCAAGTTTACCTGCAATAAAGAGATTTTCTAGAACAGTAGATTATAAAGAATATGGTGGGGCATTATTCTTAGGAGTAAAAAAACCCGTTGTAAAAGCTCATGGAAGTAGTGATGAAAAATTATTTGAATTTACAATAAAGCAAGCAGAAAAATTTGTAGAAAACAAAGCAGTAGATAAAATGATCGAAGCTTTCGAAAATAATAAAACTGAAGAATTAAAAATTGAAAAATAAAATTAAGACTACCTAGTATAATAAAGAATAATTTAGTACATAATTAAAAAATGCCTAAAAATAAGTATTTGTAGCAAATATTTTAATAAAATTTGTAAAATATATTGACAATTAAATTAATATGTATTATTGTTAGGTTAAAATAAATTTAAGAAAATTTAAGGAGGTGAACTTATAAGATGAGTTCAGAAGAAGTTTTTGAAAAAGTAAAAGGAATTATAGTTGAACAACTAGGTGTAGCTGAAACAGCAGTTACAATGGAAGCATCTTTTATAGATGATTTAGGAGCAGATTCACTTGATATAGTAGAATTAATAATGGCTCTTGAAGAAGAGTTTGACATAGAAATACCAGATGCAGATGCAGAAAAGGTTGTTTCTGTAGGTGATGTTGTAGATTATATAAAAGATCATATAGCATAGTAAGAAAAGCAGAGTAATCAGAAGATTGCTTTGTTTTTCTTTTTGGATATTTTTGGTAAATCTCTTTTTTTTTATCATAATTTGGTGTATAATATTAATACTTGGAATTAGAATTGGGAAAAGAGGTGAAAATAGAAGAAAATGAATTTTGAAAAATTAGAAAAAAGTATAGATTACAAATTTAAGAACAAAAATCTATTAAGTAAAGCTTTAACACATACTTCATATGCATATGAAAACAAAGTGGAAAGCAATGAAAAGTTAGAGTTCCTAGGAGATAGCATCTTAGAGTTTATATCAAGCAAATATATATATAATAATTATAAAAAACTAAAAGAAGGTGAAATGACTAAAGTTAGGGCAGAAGTAGTTTGTGAAGATAGTTTATATAAAGTAGCTAAACGTCATAATTTTAGTGATTTTATTTTAATCGGAAAAAGTGAAGCTAATAGTAAAGGGAATTTTAAACCTGCAATTCTTGCTGACAGTATAGAAGCTACTATAGCAGCAATATATTTTGATGGAGGTTTAGAAGAAGCAGAAAAATTTATAATAAATAATTTAAAAGACGCAATAGAGAATTCAACTAAACATGTTGGAATGAAAGATTTTAAAACTGTATTACAAGAGAAACTACAAGAAAATGGTGATGTATGTATAAAATATACAGTTATAAAAGAAACAGGTCCAGATCATAATAAAATTTTTACAGTAAAAGTTGAAGTTGATGGAAAAATGCTTGCTACTGGTGAAGGCAGAACAAAGAAACATGCTGAAATGGATGCTGCAGGAAAAGCATTAGAAAGATTGAACAAAAGGGACACTCCTTTTTGTTCAAGAAGGAGTGAGACATGATGAAAAAAGAGTATATTATTCCAATTTTTGTACCACATTTAGGTTGTCCAAATAATTGTACATTTTGTAATCAGAAAAGAATAAGTCGGACAAACTAAAATGGTAACAGCAAAAGATGTTAAAGAAACAATAGAATATTTTTTAAAGAATTTTAGAGACAATCACAAATATGTTGAAGTTGCATTTTTTGGAGGAAGCTTTACTGCGATAGAAAAAGAAAAACAAGAGGAATTGCTTGAGGCAGTTCAAAAATACATAGAAAACAAGAAAGTAAATAGCATTAGAATTTCTACTAGACCTGATTGTATTGATAAAGAAATATTAAAGAGAATGAAAAAATATCATGTGAAAACAATTGAACTTGGAGTACAATCTACTAATAACTATATATTAAAAAGATGCAAAAGAGGTCATACATATGAAGATACAAAAAATGCATCAAAATTAATTAGAAGATATGGATTTATCTTAGGACATCAAATGATGGTGGGACTTCCTGAAAGTACAAAACAAGATGAAATAAATACTGCAAAAGAGTTAATTAAATTAAAACCTAAAATAGTTAGAATTTATCCAGTATTGGTTATAAAAGATACAGAACTTGCAGATGAATACGAAAGAGGAGATTATAATCCATTAACAGTAGGACAAGCAGTGGAAAGATGTAAGGAAATAGTAGATTTATTTAATCGAAACAAAATTAATGTAATTAGAATTGGACTTCAAAATACAGAAGAAATATCAGATCCAAGTACAGAAAAAAGTAGTGTAATTGCAGGACCATATCATCCAGCTTTTAGGCAACTAGTAGAATCTAGTATGTGGTATGATAGCATAGTTAATGAAATAAAAAAAGTAAATGCAAAAGTAAAAAAAGTAAAAATTAAAGCAAACGATATAAATGTAAATAATATAATAGGACATAAAAAAGAGAATATATCAAAACTTAAAGATATATATGACGTAGATGTAGTGATAGAAAGAGATGATAAAATAAAGCCTGGAAAATTTGAATTAGAGGTTTTAGAATCATATGAATAGATAGTGATTTGCAGTTATGGCTCATATTTTATTATTTATAACATTTACAAAATTTTAACATATTTATTGACTTTTTACTTATAAATGGATTATAATAAATGTAGGAAATGACAAATCCACAAACGTGGTTTTGCCAAAATAGATTTAAAAGACTCACATCTACTCAGCAAAGTACAGATGTGAGCTTTCTTTATTTATGTAGTTGCTTATCAACCCAGTTCTTATAAAGAACTGCTGTCAAGGCAACGTTTAATGTTAAAGATAACATTAAGGATATTATAAAAAATAGTATCACTTTAAACATAAACATCACCACCCTTCCTACGATATTTCGTAAAAATTAGGTGGCAAAACCACATCTGCTTACTATCATTTCCTATGGTAATATTCTACAATATTATTTTTATTTTGTCTACAAATTCTATTAAATTTATAAATATGTTTTTAACCTTCAAGACAACTTGCAATTTTATAAATTGGTAACTTTATAATAAATTAACGAATAAGTTCACTTATTATTGGGAAAAATAAGTAAAATAATTAAATGCTTTTTTTAAAATAATAATTTTGAAAAAATGCAATTGATTATAAACAAGTTTAATCCAATAGTAGGTGAAATTTTTATGAGTAAAATCAGAAAATTGACTCGTAATCAGTTGTTAGCAAAAAAGGTAATAAAAGAGGGACTATATATAATTTTAGGATGTGCTTTAATGGCTGCAGGAACATCATTTTTCTTGCTTCCTAATCAATTATCATCAGGTGGCTTTGCAGGTATTTCAACAATTATATATTATTTATTTAATTTGCCTCTTGGAACTACAATGCTAATACTTAATATACCATTAATAATTTTAACAATTATAAGAGTTGGAAAAGAAACCGCGATAAAGGGAATATTTGGAACAATTGTATTATCTACCTTAATTGATATATTTGAAAAATTTAATTCTCTAACACAGGATAGACTACTTGCATGTATTTATGGCGGTATTTTAATAGGACTAGGAACAGCTATTGTTTTAAAAGCAAATGCTTCAACAGGAGGAACTGATTTACTCTCATATATAATTCGTTCATATAAACCACACTATAGAGCGAGCAATTTAATAGTTATAATTGACATTGCGATAGTTTTATTAAACGTTATTTTCTTTAAAGAAATTGAGGTAGGTTTATATTCAGCAATTGCAATTTATTTAAGTGGAAAAATGATAGATATTGTATTTGAAGGAATATATTTTACGAAAACTATGTTTATTGTTTCTAATAAATATAAAGAAATTTCTCAAGTGATAGGTGAAAGATTAGATAGAGGAAGTACAGCAATTTATGCAAAAGGTATGTATACAAGAGAAAAGAAAATGATTCTGTGGTGTGTTGCATCTAGAGGGGAAGTTGCAAAAATAAAACAAATAGCAGAAGAAATAGATCCGAGGTCATTTATTGTAATATCTAGTGCTAGAGAAGCATGGGGAAAAGGTTTTAAGTAATGAGAAATAATTGACACTAATTCAATAAATTTATATAATATAGGTATGTGAAATAAAAGTATTACCTTTTATTTTGAATGAAAAATAGAATGTAAAGGAAATAGATAAATGCAAGAACAAAAATATATATTAGAAAATGTTACATCATTTGAACCAAAGCACATATTCGAATGTGGACAATGCTTTAGATGGGATGAGGAGACAGATGAAAGTTATACAGGAATAGTAAAAAATAATGTAATAAATGTGAAAAAAGTGGATAACACAGTTATATTTTCTAGTCTGGGTGCGGATAATTTAGAAGAGTTAGTAACAGATTATTTTGATTTAAATAGAGATTATGAAGAAATAAAAGATAGACTTTCTAAAATAGATTCATATTTAGAAAATAGTATAAAATATGGAAATGGAATAAGAATATTAAATCAGGATTTATGGGAAACAATTATTTCTTTCATTATATCTGCAAATAATAATATTCCAAGAATAAAAGGAATAATTAATAGAATATCACAAAAATATGGAGATAAAATAGAGTGGAAAGGAAAAGAATATTATACTTTTCCTACAGTAGATAATTTAGCTAAAGCTACAATAGAAGATTTAAGAGGATTAGGGTTGGGTTTCAGAGATGTACGTGTATATGAAACCACACATAAAATATTAGAAAAGCAAGTAGATTTGGAAAGGTTACATGAAGAAAAAGACACACAGAAAGTTAGAGATATACTTTTAACACTATCTGGAGTTGGTCCAAAAGTTGCTGATTGCATACTTTTGTTTTCTACACTTAAAAGGTTTGACGTTTTTCCTATAGATGTTTGGGTAAGACGTGTTATGAATGAATTGTACATAAAAAATGAAGATGAAACAAAAGTAAATAAAAAAGAAATAGAAAAATTAGCTAGAGAAAAATACGGAAATCTAGAAGGATTAGCTCAACAATATTTATTTTATTGGAAAAGAGATACAGCTTAAATAATAATATAGAACAAAAGGAGTATAAAGTGAGTTTAAGAATTATATATGGTAGATCAGGAACAGGAAAGAGTACATATATTTTTAATGAGATTGCTGATAAAATAAAAAAAGGAAATAGTAGAAAAATATACATTATTACACCTGAACAATTTTCATTTACTGCAGAAAAGAAGCTAATAGATTCGCTTCCAAATAATGCAGTTATTTCAGCTGAAGTATTAACATTTAATCGTATGGCATATAGAGTTTTAAAAGAGTTAGGAAATGCTAATTTTTCTAATCTATCTTCTTGTGGTAAATCAATGTTAATATATAATATTTTATCAGAAGAAAAGAATAATTTAAAATTTATTGGAAAATCTTCTGAAAATATCGAACTTATTGGAACTCAAATTACAGAGTTTAAAAAACACGGAATTACCATAGAAAATTTGAAAAATACTATAGAAAATACACAAGATAAATATTTAAAAGCAAAATTAAATGATATGTTGGAAATATATGAAAAATATACAGAAGAAATTTCAAACTGCTATATAGATGAAAATGATAATCTGACCTTACTTGCAGATAATCTAGAATTAGTAAAAGATTTTGATAATACAGATATTTACATAGATGAATTTGTTGGTTTTACATACCAAGAATTTGAAATTTTAAGGAAATTATTAAATAAAGCAAATGAAATAAATATAACGGTATGTACAGATGAAATAGAAATGAATAGTGAACCTGATGCAGATATATATTATTCAAACAAATTAACCTTAAATAAAATACTAAATATTGCAAAAGATGAAAACATACATATAGATAATCCAGTAGAATTAAGTGATAAGTATAGATATAAGAATAATGAGTTAGCTCACTTAGAAGAAAATATTTATGCATTTCCATATAAAAAGTATGAATCAAATATACAAAATATAGAATTATTTTTAGCTAAAAATCAATACTCAGAAATAGAGCATGTTGCAGAAAATATCGTAAAATTAGTAAGAGATAATAAATATAGATTTAAAGATATATCTGTAATAACAAAAGACTTAGAAGGTTATTCTAATTTATGCAAAGTAATATTTTCAAAATATAATATACCAGTGTTTATAGATGAAAAAAAAGATTTAAGTCAGAATATATTGGTAAAATATATTTTATCATTAATAAATATATTTGCTAAAAATTGGTCTAGTGCAAGTGTTTTGGAGTTTATGAAAACTGGTTTAAATAGTGATATTGAAGATCAAGACATAAATATACTGGAGAATTATGTGTTAAGATGGGGGATAAAAGGATCAAAATGGTATAACGGAGATTGGAATTTTTACAAAGAAAGTGAAGAAGAACAGAATAAAGTTTTACATATAAGAGATAAAATTGTACAACCATTATTAGAATTTAAACAAGAATTAACTAAACAAAAAGACGTCAAATCTATTACTACTAAGCTATATGAATTTTTGATAAAAAATCATATTGATGTTAATATGGAAAAGAAAATTATAGAGTTAGAAGAAATTGGAGAAATAGAAAAAGCAAAAGAATACGAAACAAGCTATAGATTAATTATGGATGTGTTTGATGAAATTGTATTATTATTTGCAGACAAAAAGGTGAGCTTTGAAAAATATGCTGATATTTTAAAAATAGGTTTAGGTAATACAGGATTAGGGAAGATTCCAGGAACACAAGATCAAGTAACTGTAGGAGATGTGGATAGATCAAGAAGCCATAAAGTAAAAGCTGTTTTTATAATTGGTCTAAATGATGGAATGTTTCCAAGTGTTAACAAAAATGAAGGATTTTTTAATGATAAAGATAGAGAATTACTAAAAGAAAAGGGAATAGAACTTGCTAAAGGAACTTTAGAAAAATTATATGATGATAATTTTAATATATATAAAGCATTTTCTACTGCTGAAGACAAAATATATTTATCATATGCATCATCTGATTTAGAAGGTAAATCTTTAAGAAGTTCCATATTAGTTAATAGAGTAAAAAAAATATTTCCTGAACTTAAAGAAAAAAGTGATGTTATAGAAAAACAAAATGAAATCATTACAGAGGAAAATACTTTTGAAGAACTATTAAGTAATTTAAGAGAATTTATAGATGGAAAAGAAATAAATGAAAAATGGTTTTGGGTATTTAATTACTATTCTACTAACGCTAAATGGAAAAATAAACTTGAAAGTAGTTTAAGAGCTTTAAACTATAATATTGAAACAGATAATATAGAACAATCTAATTTAAATAAATTATATGGAAACACATTAAAAACAAGTGTATCAAGATTAGAACAATATGAAGCTTGTCCATTTTCATATTTCTTAAAATATGGATTAAATCTTTCAGAAAGAGAAGAATTTAAAATACAATCAATAGATACTGGCACATTTATGCATGATATAATAGATGGATTTTTTGATAAATTACAAGAATACAATCTTAAAGTAAAAGAAATTGAGGATAAGAAAATAGATGCGATTGTTGACGATATTATCGAAGAAAAATTGGGATTAAAACAAAACTATATATTTATAAGTATACCAAAGTATAAGCTATTATCAACTAGACTAAAAAAAGTAATAAAGAAATCTATTAAATATATTGTATATAGCTTAAGATATAGTGATTTTGAAGTAATGGGACATGAGATGGAGTTTAAAAATGGAAAAGAATATCCAGCTATAGAAATTGAGTTAGATAATGGTAAAAAAGTTGAGATTACAGGAAAAATAGACAGGATTGATATAGCTAAAACTCCAGAAGGTAATTATGTGCGAATAATAGATTATAAATCATCAAGTAAAGATATAAATTTAAATGAAGTAGTTGCAGGTTTGCAATTACAATTAATAACATACTTAGATGCAGTTTGTAGCATAGAAGACGTTATGCCAGCAGGAGTACTATATTTCAATCTTATTGATCCTAGTATAAAAAATGCAAAAAACTTTGATGAAGAAAAATTGCAAGAAGAAATAAGAAAGCAATTTAAAATGAAAGGTTTAATATTAGCAGATGTAAATATAGTAAAAAAGATGGATAAGAAATTAGAAAAGGGAAATTCTGATATGGTACCTGCGTATATAGACAAAGATGGTAATCTATCGAACAAAACAAGTACAATAACTAGACAGCAATTTGAAAATTTGCAGAAATATACAAATAAAATAATAAAACAAATAGGAAATGAAATTTTATCAGGAAGTATAAAAATAAAACCATATTATAAATTAAAGCAAGGTAATACACCATGTGAATATTGCAAATATAAAACAATTTGCAATTTTAATACAGGAATATGTAAAAAAGAGTATAACTATATAGGAAATGAAAGTAAGGATGTAATATTTGAAAGATTTTCGAAATAAGGAGAATTTGATTAAATGAAAGATTTAACCAATGATATAATAATTCATAATAATATAAATGGTACTGAATTTATACAATTCAGAAAATTGTTAGAATATCCAAATTTAAAACATTGTTATACATTAAGAAAAAATAATATTAATGTTCAGATAAAAAATGGGGATAGAACTGAACTTATTGATAGTTATAAAAAAGTAGCGAATGCACTTAAAATTGATTATAAATGCATTATAAAACCACATCAAACTCATACAGATAAAATTGAAATTGTAAATAGTGTAAAAGATTTAGATGAAGTAGATGGAGTAATTACAAATCAAAAAGCATTAACTTTATGTACTACTTCTGCAGATTGTACATCTTTATTATTTTATGATGATGCTAAAAAAGTAGTTGGTAATGTTCATTCGGGTTGGAGAGGAACTTTGCAAAAGATAGGTCAAAAAGCAGTAAAAAAAATGATACAAGAATATGATTGTAACCCAAAAGATATTATCTGTTGCATAGGTCCATGTATTAAAAAATGCCATTTTGAAGTAGATGAAGATGTTAAAGAAATGTTTGAAAAAGAATTTGCTTATACTAAAAGACTGGATGATATAATAGAAGTTGGTAATAAAATTAATGGAATCCAAAAATATAATATTGATACTACACTAATTAATAAAATCATACTAAAAGAAGTGGGGTTAATAGATTGTAATGTCATTGATAGTAACATATGTACTGTATGTCATTCTGATTTGTTCCATTCATATAGGACAGACAAAGAAAAGTCAGGAAGAAATGGTGCATTTATAGGAATGAAATAGATATATTGATATTAAAGTAAAATAATGCTAATATATAAATACAAAAAAACAAGTTCAAGTTAAAACAACTAAAAAGGGAGTAAAAAATGTTTGAAAGAATAAAAAAAGGAGATACAGTTGGAGTCATAGCTCCATCATCAAAAATAGATGAAGATGATTTAGAAGTTATAAATAACTCAGTACTTTTAATGGAAAGTACTGGCTTGAAAGTGAAATTTGGAAAGAATACTTTCAAAAAAACGTTGGGATATAGTGCAACCCCTGAAGAAAAAGCAGAAGATATTAAAGAAATGTTTGAAGATAAAGAAGTAAAAATGATATTTTGTGTTAGTGGGGGATTTAATTCGAATTCTATATTTGAATATTTAGATTACGAAACAATAAAAAATAATCCAAAACCATTATGCGGATTTAGTGATAGCACATCTTTAGAAAATATAATTTATTCTAAAACAGGAATAATTACATTTAATGGTCCAACATTTAAAGCACTCACATCATGGGCAACTCCATATGCATATGAAGAAGTAGTAAAAAGATTTATGAAAGGAGATATGGAGCTCGGCCAAGCAGATGATAAATACATCACTATAAAAGAAGGAATTGCGGAAGGAATACTTGTAGGAGGAAACTTAAGCTTAACTGCAGATATGGTAGCTGGAAATTATAGTATAGACTTTACAGATAAAATACTTTTTTTGGAAGAATTTTGCTTAGAAACTCCACCAGAGGGTGTAAGCCATTATTTATATCATATGAAACAAAATGGAATTTTTGATAAAATTAAAGGAATATGGGTAGGAAATTATGATGGTAGTGTAGCATTAGAAAAGATACTGTTAGATGTTTTAGGAGATAAATATAATTTCCCTATCATTAAATCAAATAATTTTGGGCATACGGAAAAGAAAACAGTAATTCCAGTAGGAGGAAAAGCTAAGATTGATACAAGTCAAGAAAGAAAAATAGAAATAATTGAGAATTTCATGGATTAAAAAAGTGGAACAAGGGGACGCACGATTTGTTTCAAATTTGAAACAAAGGGACATACATATGAATGATACTATATCATTGGAATTATAATATCTGTCCAAAAAGTGTTAAATTTGAAACAAGTAGTGAGTCCTTTTGTCTCAGAAAGGAACAAATAAAAATGTACAATAATTGGGAAGAGTTAGAAGAATCAATAGATAATTGTAATAAATGCAAGCTTTGTAAAACAAGATTAAACATAGTTTTCGGCACAGGTAATAAAAATGCTGATATAATGCTTATAGGTGAAGGTCCTGGTGCAGATGAAGATAAACAAGGAATACCTTTTGTGGGAAAAGCAGGAAAACTAATGGATAAAGCATTTGATGGATTAGGAATTGAAAGAGAGAGCTTATACATAGCAAATATAGTAAAGTGTAGACCTCCAGCCAACAGAGTGCCTGAAGAAGATGAGGCTACTGCTTGTTTGGATTATTTACGTAATCAGGTGATTTTAGTAAAACCTAAAATCATAGTACTATTGGGGAGTACAGCACTTAAAAATATTTGCGGAAAAGAATATGGAATAACATCATCTAGAGGACAATGGATAGAGAAAAAAGGAATACTATACATGCCAACATGGCATCCAGCAGCATTACTTAGAGATGAAAATAAGAAAATAGAGTTTTGGAAAGATTTGAAAGAAGTAATTAGAAAATATAATGAGATTACAGTCTAATTCATATTCGAAATTTATTCTTTTCTAAACTAATAAGAGAATGAATGGTCAAAGAACTTGACAATGTTTATGATGAAATATTATTATATAAGATGGAAATACGAATAAAGGAAGGAAAAATATGAACGAACAAATACAAAAATATACGGAATATTGCTTGAATTGTCCAATGAAACCATGTAGTAATAAAGGCTGTCCTTTAAATAATGATATTCCTCAATTTATAAAAATGACAAAAGAAGGAAATATAAAAGAAGCCTATCACATATTATCAAAAACAACTGTATTAGGTAGTATATGTGGTAGAATATGTCCACATATGAAACAATGCGAAGGAAATTGTGTAAGGGGAATAAAAGGAGAACCTGTAAATATTGGAAAAATAGAAGCATATGTTTTTGATGAAGCTTTGAAAAATGAGTGGTATAAAGATATAGAAAAAACTAAAGAATTAACTGGAAAAAAGATAGCAGTGGTAGGAAGCGGACCAGCCGGTTTAACATGTAGTAGCTTTTTAGCAAGAAGTGGAGCAGAAGTAACTTTATATGAAAAATATAATGAACTTCGGCGGAATTCTTGCACATGGAATACCAGAGTTTAGATTAGAAAAGAATATATTAAATGAGACTATAAAATCAATTTTGAGTTTAGGAATAGAGGTAAAATATAACAAAGAATTAGGCAAAAATATAGAGTTAAGTGAACTAAGAAAAGAATATGATGCAATATTTTTAGGATTTGGAGCCAATATACCAGCTAAAATGAATATTCCTGGAGAAGATTTAAACGGTGTATTTGGTGGTAATACATTATTAGAAAGTGGAAAACATCCTTCATATAAAGGCAAAACTGTTGCAGTAATAGGTGGCGGAAATGTTGCGATGGATTGCTGTAGAACAATTAAGAGATTAGGAGCAGAAAAAGTATATGTAATATATAGAAGAGCAGAAAAACAAATGCCAGCGGAAGAAAAAGAAATAGAAGAGGCTAAAAAAGAAGGAATAGAATTTTTATTTCAAAACAATATAGTAAAAATAATAGGAGAAAATCAAGTAGAAAAAATAGAATGTATAAAAACCGAGCTTGTAAAAAAAGAAGGAGAAACTAGAGAAGTACCAATTAATATTGAAGGAAGTAATTACCAGATGGATATGGATTATGTAGTAATGGCTGTAGGATCAAATCCAGAAAAAGAAATATTAGAAAAATTGGGATTAGAATTAAATGATTGGGGTTATATAAAAGTTGATGAAAATCATAAAACTTCAATGGATAAAGTATATGCAGGAGGAGATTTGGCAGGAGATAAAGGTACAGTGGCTTGGGCAGCAAGAGCTGGAAGAGAAGCAGCAGAAACAATAAAGAAAGAATTAATGTAAAATATTAAAATAAGAAAAGTGTGCGTTGAAAGCTTGCTTTCGTTAACGCACACTTTTCTTATTTTTTAAGCTCTACACTAGCACTTAAAATTGCTCTTATTTTTCTAAAGAATGATGCTATTTTAGAATTACTTACCACAGTAATGCTTGTATTATTCATTATACTTTCATATTTAGCATCTAAATCCATCATTTTATTAATGTAGAATTCATTAAAATCTGAATAAGTATCAGAAATTCCAATATAGTTTTTGTAATTATATAATCTAACTCTATATTCATCTATCTCTGCGGTAGTTGCTATTTTATTAAACTGATTATTGAAATATGATGAATAAATAAGGTTTTGAGTTTCAAAGAAAAGATTTTTGATTTTTTCTTTACAAACATCTATTTTTTTAGCTATTTTGTGTGCTTTCATTCCTTCACAATCATCACTCATTAATTTGTTATTAAGTTTTATAGCTTTTTCTTCTGTTTCCATTATTTTATCTAAGTTTGTTTGTATTTTTAAAAAGTTATTAAGTCCACATAAACTAGAAAAGACTTCTTTAAATGTACTAGAACCATAAAAAGTACTATCATATAAAATATCATCACCAGTAACATAAGCCATTTGTTTAACCAAATTGCATAAAATTGGATAATATGATGGACTTGTTGTAGGTAATGAAATACCATAATATTTAACTATTTCTTCTTGAGAGTTTATAGCTTTAGAAGCCATAAGTTGCACAGCGCCCTCATTTAATCCCATACCACAGATTTTTAAATCACCGAAATCACATAAGCCTAATCTTACTAGATTTCCTCTCTTATCTTTGATTTCCTGTAGATAATGAATAAATTCATGTACAGCAAATTTTTCTAATTCTTCTAAACTAAGTCCTTGCTTAAAGTACATAGAAGAATTTTTGTAAAAATATGTTGCTTCTGCAAAACCATCTGGAATATCAGCTATATACATAGGAATTCTAGATAATGCGATAAATAAATTCTGAAAAATAAAGTTTTGTTCAGGAAAAGCATTACATATTTTTTCTGCTATATCCCTTGAAATAGTATTAATACTAAGTGTATCTAATTTATCAATAACAGTTATTCCATCTTTTTTTAATTCTGATTCAATACTCATACGTATTTCTCCTTAGTAATTCATATATCAACATTATACTACAAAAAGCTAAAAAGTAATATTACAATAATATTACTTTTTTGTTACATAATTATTACAAATGATAAATTGGGGTCTGTCCCCAATTTATCATTTTATAACTATGTTATAGATTTTATTTTTTACATATATTTCTTTTACTACTGTTTTTCCTTCTAGTTGTGTTTTAATATTATTATTTGCATGAGCTAATTCTTTTATTTCATTTTCATTAGCATCTACTGGAATAGTAATAGTTGCTCTAACTTTACCATTTACTTGAACAGGAAGCTCAATAGTATTTTCAACTAATTTGCTTTCATCATATGTTGGCCAAGCTTCATATGTTATAGTATCATTATGTCCAAGTCTATTCCATAGTTCCTCAGAGATATGTGGAGCTACTGGACTTAATAATTTTATAAATCCTTCTGCATACTCTTTAGGAAGAATATCTTCTTTTGTAGCAGCATTTATAAATATCATCATTTGAGAAATTGCTGTATTAAAGAACATATTTTCATAATCGTTTGTAACTTTTTTTACAGTATAATTGTATACTTTGTCTAGATTCTTATTTTCTTTATCTTGAACTTTGTCAGATTCTATAAACAATCTCCAAACTCTGTCTAAGAATTTTTTAGAGCCATCTATTCCATTTGGATCCCAAGGCTTTGCTGCATCTATTGGTCCCATAAACATTTCATAGATTCTTAGGGCATCTGCACCATATTCTTTTACCATATCATCAGGATTTATGACATTACCCTTTGATTTGCTCATTTTCTCTCCATTAGAACCAAGTATCATACCTTGATGACGAAGTTTTGCGAATGGTTCTTTTGTAGGAGCAATTCCTTTATTATATAAATAGTTATTCCAAAATCTAGAATATAGTAAATGTCCGACTGCATGTTCTGGACCACCAACATATAAATCAACAGGCATCCAATGTTTTAGAAGTTTAGGATCTGCAATTTCTTTTTCGTTATGTGGATCAATATATCTTAGAAAATACCAACTTGATCCGGCACTTCCAGGCATAGTGCTTGTCTCACGCTTAGCAGGTTTTCCTTCAAATGTAGTATTAACCCAATCTGTTGCTTTATCCAATGGAGAAGCACCTGTTTTAGATGGAGCATAATCTTCAAGTTCTGGTAATACTAAAGGTAAATCTTCGTCAGCTAATACATGTATTTCATTTCCTTCAGTAAATACAACAGGAATTGGTTCACCCCAATAACGTTGTCTTGCAAATATCCATTCACGTAATTTATAATTTATTTTTTTAGTTCCGATTCCTTTTTCTTCAAGCCAAGCAATCATCTTATCGATTGCTTCTTGTTTTCCAAGACCATTTAAGAAATCTGAATTAATATGAATTCCATCTCCTGTAAAAGCTTCTTTAGATACATCTCCACCTTCAAGTACAGGAATTATTTCAATTCCAAATTTATTTGCAAATTCATAATCTCTTTCATCATGTGCAGGTACAGCCATTATAGCACCTGTACCATAACTTGATAGTACATAATCTGAAATCCAAATTGGAATTTCTTTTCCATTAACAGGATTAATTGCATATGCTCCAGTAAAACATCCTGTTTTTTCTTTATTTAATTCTGTTCTTTCCAAGTCAGATTTAGCTGCAGCTTGTGCTTTATATTCTTTTATAGATTCTTTTTTGTCAGATGTTGTTATTTCATCAACTAATTCATGTTCTGGAGAAAGAACACAATATGTAGCTCCAAATAAAGTGTCAGCTCTAGTAGTAAATACAGTAAATTCTTTATCTGTACCAGAAACTTTAAACTTAACTTCTGCTCCAACCGATTTACCAATCCAATTTCTCTGGATTTCTTTTGTGGATTCAGGCCAATCTAAGTCGTCTAATCCGTTAAGAAGTATTTCTGCATATTTAGGAATATCCATAACCCATTGTTTCATATTTTTACGAACAACAGGAAATCCGCCTCTTTCACTTTTACCATTTATAACTTCGTCATTTGAAAGAACGCATCCTAATCCTTCACACCAGTTTACAGGCATTTCGATAAGTCTAGCTAGTCCATCATTATATAACATTTTAAAAATCCATTGTGTCCATTTATAATAACTTGGATCACATGTAGAAATTTCTCTGCTCCAATCAAAAGAAAAGCCAAGCATTTTTAATTGCTTTTTAAATGTTTCAATATTCTTTTTTGTAAATCCTGCTGGATGATTTCCTGTTTTAATAGCATATTGCTCAGCAGGAAGACCAAATGCATCCCATCCCATTGGATGAAGTACATTATATCCTTGCATTCTTCTCATTCTAGACATTATATCAGTTGCAGTATAACCTTCTGGATGACCAACGTGAAGACCTTGTCCAGATGGATATGGAAACATATCTAATGCATAATATTTAGGTTTAGAAAAATCCCATACATCAGTTTTAAAAGTATCATTTTTATCCCAATATTCTTGCCATTTTTTTTCTATCTCATTAAAATTGTATGACATATAATCAATCCTTTCTGCTTTCATATTATATCTGCTAAAAATACATACATAACTATATCATAAAATGGCTAAAAATTCCATAGTTTTTACCAATTTAATTCAATATACAAATTTCAATAATAAACTGTTAGTATAGTCTAAAATGTTAATATAAATTTACAAATTACGAAGTTAACATATCTATATAATGAATTAATATATAAAAAGTTTAGTACTTGACAAAAGAAAATGCATTGATATAATAAAATAAAAGAAAGCGAAAGGAGAAAATATAAATGAAGAAAAACGTTGAGGCTGTAAGAGAGAGAGAGAGAGAGAGAGTTATTTTCTAGAGAAAGAATAAGAAGCTCAAAAGGAATAACAATAGTAACACTAGGGATAACAATAATAATATTGATAATTTTATCAGCTGTAACAATAAGTGTGGTATTAGGTGATAACGGATTAATAAAGCAAGCGAAAAAAACAAAGAATATAGCAGAAGATTCAATAGAAAGTGAAATAAAAGAATTAAATAAAATAGAAGAAGAATATGCAAATTATATGGCAACAAATACAGAAATTCCGTTAGCTGATTTAAGAAGTGAAATAGAAAAAGCAAGAGATGAAGGGACAGTTTTTAATACTAAAACAAGTTTATCGGATATAAATGGAAATGAAGTAGTAGTTCCAGAAGGATTTAAAATAGCAGAAGATACAGGGATTACGATACAAGATGGAGTGGTGATTGAAGATGTAAATGCATCTTCTGATGTAAATGTACAAGGAAGTCAATATGTATGGATTCCAGTAGGAAGATTTATAAAGGATAATGGTTCTCTTAGCAATGAAATAATTTTAGGAAGATATACTTTTGAAGAAGATGGAACATCAAATTTAGTACAAGCCGCATATACCAAAGAAATACCAGATAATTATTTGAATCAAGTGCCGATAAACACTCCAGATAATTCCGACGATTATTTTGTAGAATTATCAGAGTATAGAGAAGGAATAGCTAGTGATGGAGAAGATGGTATAAATGCAACAGCACATGAATTAAGTAAATGGATAGATAGTGTAAAAGAAAATGGGGGATATTATATAGGAAGATATGAAGCAAGCTTCGCAAGCGGAACAAGTATGGAAAATTATAAAGCAGCTTCAAAGGTTTCTACAAATAATTCAATCGATGCTATGTCATATACAAAAGGCACATTATGGAACTTTGTTACTCAATTAAATGCATCAAAAGTTTCTATAAATACATATGCAGATAGTACGAGCGTAAAAAGTGATTTAATGAATAGTTATGCATGGGATACAGCAGTAGTATATATACAAGAAGCGAAAAATATAAACTATGCATATAAGTGTGGACATTTAATAAATAGTAATTTAACTAATACAGGAACTAAACAAGACGAAGTATGTAAAATAAATGATATGGCATCAAATATACAAGAATATACAACAGAATATTTTACTGCTATTCATTATAGGCCAGGTTATCATTGTGTTCGTAGAGGAGGCCGTTTTAATATAGTAAATAATAATATTTTTTATACAATTAATCGTAACGGAAATGACCCTGTAAGTGTTGACAACAATATCGGATTTCGTATTATAATATATTAGAAATAAAATGATATAAATTAAATATTTTTGAAAATATGATAGTCCATAAGTAATATATGGTTATTAATATAAAGAGCAAACAGTAAAATAGATATATTTAACTGTTTGCTCAATTAGTGTATATAAATATGTAATAACTTGAAAATAATATATTAATGATCAGCATGATGTAACATTTTATATGGACATTTATTTTGTACTTGTTTTTCAAAATCCCAAGTGTGAAATGCACCGCCTAGACATTCATCCCAATAAAAACATTTTGAACATTCTTCACATTTGGTTCTTTCTTTAGTTCGAAATTCTTTGTATTTGTTTTCCCAAACATCTTTAAAATTATCTTTTCTAATATTCCCTTGAATTAAACTTTTTATTCTAGGAACATTTGGACATACATATAAATCTCCATTATATAAAATACTAGCAATACTAATTCCGGTTCTACAATAGAAATAATTTCTTCGCACTTCTTTTTCATATTCTAATCCTAAGAAACCTGGACAACCATATTCTAATATTAATTTCTTTTTTTTCTTCTTTGACTTAATGAAGTCTAACAACTTCCTAAGTTCCGATTCATTTAACAAAAGTTCTTCATTTTCCTTAGCTCTACCAATAGGATCCATTGAAATTAATCTCCATGAATTTAAATTTAATTCAAGCATAACATCATATAATTCTTCTAATTGATTTATGTTCTTCTTATGGAAAACTGTTGTAACCTGTAAATGCTTCACAAAATTAGCTTGTTTTAACTTTTTGATGTTTTGAATTATTTTTTCATAAGAACCGGGTACTCCTCTAAATTCATCATGTGTATCTTTTAGACCATCAATACTAATTGATATTGTTTCCATATTTGCTTTTTTTAATTTGTTAATATTTGCATCATTTAATAAAATACCGTTTGTAGTCATTCCCCAATGAAAGCCTAATTCATTAGTAGCATATTCCATTACATCACATAAATCTTCTCTTACAAGAGGCTCTCCACCTGTTACATTTATTAATATATTATTAGAATTCATGTCATTTGCAATTTGCTTAAAAGCATTTTTTATTTCATCAGTTGTTAATTCACCATCGTATTTCCTTTTTTCAGCACTACTACCACAATGCTTACAATTTGCATTGCAAGTCAAAGTACATTCCCAAAACAAATCTATGAGAGGATGATTTTCAAGTTCTTGTTCTTTAGCTTTTTTTATTAGTTCTAATTCGCCTAATTTGTATATTTCTTTTAACATATAATTGTTCACCTAATTTTAAAAAAAATTTTGCTATCTATAGTGTTTCTGATATACTTTTTATGAAATATAAAAAGACTATAGCTATTATAAATAATACTAAAAGCACCAAACAAGCTATTTTAGCAATTTTTACTTTTTGAGATTTGTTAATATCATTTTTATTTCTTTTAATATAAATTAACAAACCTATTATTAATATTATAGGAATGATAAGAAATTTCAACATTGGAAGAAATCTTTCTATTATTGTTTTAGAAGATTCATACCTAAAGGAACAGATATAACGCTAATATCAGAGGAATTTATAAAGTATGTGGAAAATTGGATAAATAATTATCCGAGAGCCATGTTTAATTATAAAAGCACCAACCAAATATTGGAAAAATTATGTGCATAATAAACCGGAAATTTATTATTGCAATTTATAATTCGTAAAAGTATTTTAATTTAAACTTGATAAAATTTTAATAATAATATAGAATAAAAAAGCTAAATAAAAAAATAATAGGATAGATATTGTATTAAAACGAGAGGAGAAAACATGAATAATTTTATGAGGATAGCTAAAGAATGTGCAGAATATGGTATATGCCATAATGAAGGAGGACCATTCGGAGCAGTAATTACAGATAAAGAAGGAAATATTATTGCAAAAGGTAACAATATGGTACTTGCAAACAACGATCCAACAGCACATGCAGAAGTTAACGTTATAAGAGAAGCTTGTAAAAAACTTGGAACTTACGATTTATCTGGATATATTCTATATACATCATGTGAGCCATGCCCAATGTGTTTATCTGCAATAATCTGGGCAAATATAAAAGAAGTATATTATGCATGTACAAGAGAAGATGCAGGAAATATTGGGTTTAGAGATGATGTTATATATGATTATCTAGAGGGGAAGAACAAAGATTTAATTCAATTAAAACAAATTGATAGAGAAGAATGTATTAATTTATTTAAAGAATATGAAGAAAAAAACAAAACAATATATTAATTGAAATAGTATAAAAATGGCTTAAAATCTCGAAAAATGCGTTGAAAACAACTTGACATTGATATGGTAATTATATATCATATAAAACGATTGAAAAATAAAATACAGTTATAGGTCTGTCCCCAAGACGACAAGATTGTCGCTTTTAGGCCTGTCCCTTTTGGGACAAGTGGGACAAAAAGGCCTGTCCCCAATGGGACAAAGTGAAGGAGGTAAATATGAGCAAGGAAATTAGTGAGGAAGAACAAGCAAAGATTAAAAATATGATAGATGAGCTTATGACAAAAGCAAAAAAAGCATCAGAAGAATATATGAAACTCACACAGGAAGATGTAGATAGAATAGTTAAAGCTATGTCTATGGCAGGGCTTGAAAATCATATGAAACTTGCTAAAATGGCAGTAGAAGAGACTGGTAGAGGAATTTATGAAGACAAAATAACAAAGAATATGTTTGCTACAGAATATATTTATCATAGTATTAAATATGATAAAACAGTTGGAGTTATTTCAGAAAATGAAGAAGAGGGGTATGTAGAAATTGCAGAGCCAATTGGGATTATTGCAGGTGTAACACCAGTTACGAACCCAACATCTACAACAATGTTTAAATCAATAATTGCAGCTAAAACAAGAAATGTTATTGTATTTGGTTTCCATCCATCAGCACAAAAATGTAGTGTGGAAGCGGCTACAATATTACGTGATGCAGCTATAGCAGCAGGAGCACCAGAAAATTGTATTTTATGGATTGAGGAACCATCTATAACTGCAACAAATATGCTTATGCACCATCCAGATGTTAACTTAATTTTAGCTACAGGTGGAACAGGAATGGTTAAAGCAGCATATTCATGTGGAAAGCCAGCTTTAGGAGTTGGACCTGGAAATGTTCCATGCTATATTGATAAAACAGCTAAATTAAAAACATCAGTAAATGATTTAGTTATGTCAAAATCATTTGATAATGGAATGATTTGTGCTTCAGAACAATCAGTAATAGTTGATAAAGATATCAAAGATGAATTTGAAAGATTAATGAAAGAAGCAGGATGTTATTTCTTATCTGATGAGCAAACACAAAAATTAAGAGATACAATGTTTATAAAAGAGAAAGATGGTGCTTTAAATTCTGCAATTGTTGGACAAAGTCCATATAAAATTGCGGGGACCGCAGGAATAGAAGTACCTAAAGATACTAAAGTATTAGTCTTAAAAGAAAATGGTGTAGGAATAGAATATCCATTCTCTAAAGAAAAGCTAAGTCCAGTTCTTGCATATTATGTAGTAGAAAATGCAGATGAAGGAATAGCCTTAGCAGAAAAATTAATTGAATTTGGTGGACTTGGACATTCTGCAGTAATCCATTCAGAAGATAAAGATACAATACTTAAATTCTCTGAAAGAGTAAAAGTAGGAAGAATCATTGTAAATTCTCCATCAACACACGGCGCGATTGGTGATATATACAACACTAATATGCCATCACTTACTTTGGGTTGTGGTACATTTGGAGGAAACTCAACAACAGCAAATGTATCTAGTGTAAACTTGATAAATATAAAAAGAGTTGCAGAGAGGAGAGTTAATATGCAATGGTTTAAAGTTCCAGAAAAAATATATTTTGAAGCAGGATCAATAGGATATTTAGAAAAAATGCCAGATATAACAAGAGCATTTATAGTAACAGACCCATCAATGGTCGAATTAGGATATATAGATAAAATATTATATCACCTAAGAAAAAGACATGAATATGTACATTCAGAAATATTCTCAGATGTAGAATCTGATCCATCATTTGATACAATTAATAGAGGAGTTCAAATGATGAATGAATTCAAGCCTGATGTAATTATTGCAGTAGGTGGAGGAAGTCCAATAGATGCTGCAAAAGGAATGTGGTTATTCTACGAACATCCAGATGCTGATGTTGAAGGACTAAAATTAAAATTTATGGATATTAGAAAGCGTACATATAAATTTCCAAAATTAGGCGAAAAAGCAAAATTTGTGGCAATACCAACAACATCAGGAACAGGTTCAGAAGTTACATCATTTGCAGTTTTAACAGATAAGAAAATTAACAAAAAATATCCATTAGCAGATTATGAATTAACACCAGATGTTGCAATAGTAGACCCAGACTTAGTAATGAGCTTGCCAAAGAGAATTACAGCAGATACAGGTATGGATGTTTTAACACATGCTATAGAAGCATATGTTTCAAACATGGCATCAGACTATACAGATGGTTTATCTGAAAAAGCTGTAGAACTTGTATTTAAGAATTTAAGAGAAGCATATAATCACGGAGACAATAAAGAAGCAAGAGAACATATGCATAATGCAAGTACAATAGCTGGTATGGCATTTACAAATGCATTCTTAGGAATAAACCACTCTTTAGCACATAAAATCGGTGCAGAATTCCATATGGCACATGGTAGAATAAATGCAATACTTCTTCCATATGTTATAAAATACAATAGTAGCAAACCTACAAAATTTGTATCATTCCCTAAATATGAATACTTTATAGCTGATCAAAAATATGCAGATTTAGCAAGAAAAATGCACTTTAAGGCTGATACAAATGAAGAAGGTGTAAATTCATTAATAGAAGAAATTAAGAAGCTAAATGAAGATTTAGGAATAGAGAAGAGCTTCAAAGAAGCAGGAATAGATGAAAATGAATTTATGGCAAAAGTAGATATGCTTGCAGACAGAGCATTTGAAGACCAATGTACAACTGCAAATCCAAGATTGCCACTTGTAACAGAACTAAAGCAAATACTAATAGATAGTTATTATGGAAACTAATGAGAAATTGGGGACAGACCCCAATTTCTCAAAAAAGGATGTATGAGATTTTCATGCATCTTCGGGGGTAAAATCAAATAATGAAAGGTTGTGATTTTATGCCAAGAAGGTCGCGAGAAAGTTTACATACATCTTTTTTTCATGTAATTGTACAAGGTGTAAATAAAGAGTTTATTTTTAAAAAAGATAAATATAAGAGGAAATATCTAAATTTATTGAAAAAAGGAAAAATACAAGCAGAAATAGATATTGTGGCATATGCTATTATGTATAATCATGCACATTTACTTTTACATACAGATAATGCTAAAAAGCTATCAAGTTTTATGAAGAAAATAAATGAAGATTATGCTAGATACTATAATCATATAGAAAATAGAGTGGGGCATGTTTTTAGAGATAGATTTTTAAGCGAACCAATCATTAATCAAAAATATCTTCTTAATTGTATTTCTTATATACATAATAATCCTGTTAAGGCCAATATTGTAAAAAATTGTGAAGATTACAAATTTTCTAGTTACTCAAATTACATAAGAAGAGAGGGATTTATTGATAAAAATATAATAGAATTAGTTTTTGGAAGTAAAGTATTAGATTTAGAACAGTTTAGAGCTATGCATGTAAAAAACAAGTATTATTTTGCGGAATATGATGATATGTTACAAGAAAATATGAAAGAAATTCTAATTGATTTAGAAGAAAGATATGATAAAAAAATAGTAGAATTGGTAAAAAATCCTGTATATCTAGAAAACATAGTAGTGGAGATAAAAGATAGAATAAAAATTTCTAATATTAAATTAGCACAATATTTACAAGTAAATAGAAATAGAATTTATAGAATAGAAAAATGAGAAAATGGGGTCTGTCCCCAATTTCTCATTTTATAAATCAAGCTTTATATGAACATCTTTTAATTGTTCTCTGGTTACTTTTCCAGGTGCTCCCATTAATAAATCTTCTGCTTTACTATTCATTGGGAAAGCAATTACATCACGAATTGTATCACTTCCTGTTAATAGCATAAGCATTCTATCAATGCCAGGTGCGATACCTGCATGTGGTGGTGCTCCATATTGGAAAGCATTGAATAAAGCTGAAAATCTAGATTGAATATCTTCTTTAGTATATCCGGCTATTTCAAATGCTTTAATCATTATTTCTGGATCATGATTTCTAACTGCTCCAGATGATAACTCTATTCCATTACATACTATATCATATTGATAAGCTAATATTTCTAATGGGTTCTTAGTAGCTAATGATTCCAATCCGCCTTGCGGCATAGAAAATGGGTTATGACAGAATGTTATTCTATCATGTTCATCAAGTTCATACATTGGAAAATCTACAATCCAACAGAATTCAAATAAATTTTCATCTATTAAATCCAATCTTTTTCCAAGTTCCTGTCTTATCTGCCCTGCAAGTTCATTTGCTCTTTTTTCGTAATCCGCAATGAAAAAGATAGTGTCTCCTTTATTTAAATCAGCAAGCTTTAATAATTCTTTTTTTAATTCTTGTGGGATAAATTTATCAATAGGTCCTTTATATGATAAATCATCTTGTACTTCTAAGTACCCAAGTCCTCCCATACCAATTGACATAGCATATGAAAGCATTTTTTCATGAAATCCTTTAGACATATGTCCATTTACTTTTATTGCTCTTACAGTTGTGCCAATAAATGGTTTAAAAGAACATTTGTTAAAGAAATCTGATAAATCTATAATATATAATGGATTTCTTAAATCTGGTTTATCAGTACCATATTTGACCATTGCTTCTTTGTATGGAATTCTAGGAAAAGGAAATTTAGAAACTCTTTTATCAGAAAATCTTGTGAATGTATTGTAAATTATAGGTTCTATCACATTAAATACATCCTCTTGCGTACTATATGACATTTCCATATCTAACTGATAGAATTCTCCTGGTGCACGGTCAGCTCTTGCGTCTTCATCTCTAAAACAAGGGGCTATTTGAAAATATTTATCTATTCCAGATATCATTAACAATTGTTTGAATTGTTGTGGCGCTTGAGGAAGTGCATAGAATTTTCCTGGGTGTAGCCTACTAGGTACCAAATAATCTCTAGCGCCTTCTGGGGATGAACTTGTAAGGATTGGAGTTTGAATTTCTAAAAATCCTTGTTCTATCATTTGAGTTCTCAAAAATTGTAGAACTTGTGCTCTTAGTATCAAGTTGTTCTGCAATCTAGATGAACGTAAATCTAAGAACCTGTACTTCAATCTTAAATCTTCACGTACTTCTTGACTTTTATTTATTTCAAATGGAAGCATTTTTGTCCTTTTACCAAGTACTGTAATATTTTTTATTACAATTTCAATTTCTCCTGTTGCAATATTAGGATTATATGTTTCAGGATCTCTTTTTCTAACAATTCCTTCTACACAAACACTAGATTCCAAAGGAATTCTTGAAGAAAAATCCACAATATTTTCTTTACCTGAAGTAACAACTTGAGTAATACCATACATATCTCTAATATCTAAAAAAACCAAACCTCCTAAATCTCTTATAGTTTCAACGAAACCGCAAATTTTAACTTCTTTGCCAACGTCAGATAAAGTTAATTCACCACATGTGTGGGTTCTAAAACTACTCATAATAAAATCATCCTTTCATTTTAGGGCATAAAAAATGCCCTTGCATTAATATGCAGGGACGAAAATATATTCCGCGGTGCCACCCAGCTTGAAAAATTAAAAATAGTTAAATAAAATAAAAACTATAAATATAATTTTTCCACTTTATATAAAATTGCTCCAATGTGTTAGTGGATTATGTTCTTCTAAAAAAGGCTTTCAGCCGACGACCTCTTATCTCTGTTAGCAACTTTTAATCCCTCGTCATTTTCAACGCAATATTTAATTTAATATACATAATATATATTTTACAGTATTTTATGCCAAAATGTCAATATTTATGTATAAAGTTTTTATTTGCGTAATTATATAGATAATATATATTTTTTATTTTAAATAAACTTGAAAGAATAATTTTTAAATGGTATACTCTATAAAAATATATTAGAACTTTTATGGAGGTTTATATGGGAAGAAGTGGTGGCGGTTCAGGTCATAGTAGTGGCGGATTTGGAGGAGGTCGATCTTCTGGAGGATTTTCAGGAGGTGGCAGGTCTTCAGGTGGTTTTTCAAGCGGAGGAGGCTTTGGACATAGACCAGTAGGAGGTCCACATTTTGGAGGGCCAGTATTTGGTCCAAGATATGGTTGGGGATATAGAAGGCCATATGGAACTGGATGTGGATGTGGAAGCGGAATTTCATTAATTATAATTTTGTTTATACTTTTTATGTTCTCAGGATTTTTTAATGGTTGCTCTACAGGTTGTGTATCTGTAACAAATACAAACAATAATGTACCAAGTACTACAAAGAGTAGAGAACCGTTACAAGGAGTAGTAACAAAAACAGATTGGTATGAAGACGAAATTGGTTGGATTAGCAGTGAGAAAGTTTTAATTGAGGGATTGGAAGATTTCTATAAAGAAACAGGAGTTCAGCCATATGTATTATTTGTACCATATCAAAGTGATTTATGGAATGGAAATAATTTAAATCCAACTAAAGCAGATGAGTATTTGGAAAAGATATATGAAGAAAAATTTGAAGATGAAGGACATTTCATATTTGCATATTTCCAATGTAAAAATGATTCTAAACAAGAGATGGAAGGAGAATTTAGATATTTAAGTGGATATAGTGTAGACACAATTATGGATAATGAAGCTATAGATATCTTATGGGGTTATTTTGAAACAAATTATTATAATACTTCTTTAACTATTGAAGAAATGATTGCTAATACTTTTTCACAAACTGCAAACAATATTATGCAGAACTCAGAGAAAGAAGCCTCAAAATTTCCAATGATATTATCAATAATTCTTATATCAATTTTAGTAATAGTTGTTATATATGCATTAGTAAAAAACAATTCTAGAAAAAAGAAAGAAAAGTCTAGCAAACCAGCTGACATTATTATTGAAAAAGATGAAAAAGATGAAAATGATAAAGGATAAAAATAGGAAAAATGATAATTATTTTAGTTATTTTAATATGTTTAGTGATTATAACAGGAACTATAACAGGCAATTTTTTATTTAACTTAGCATTAAATCCAAAAAAATCTAAATCAATTATATTTAATAATGAAATTGATGAAATTAAAACTCAAATGAAAATAGATAATGAAAAATGGCTTAAAGAAAATGCAAAAAGCGTATATATTCAAAATAAAAAAATAAATCTTCATAGCTATGAAGTAAACAACAAAAAAGAATCTAAAACATGGGTTATTGCAGTACATGGGTACACAGATTCAGGTTATTTTATGGTGAATGCAGCTAAAAAATTTCTGGATTATGGATACAATGTTTTAATACCGGATTTAAGAGCACATGGGAAAAGTGAAGGTAAATATATTGGTATGGGATGGCTAGATAAAGATGATATCATCCTATGGATAGATTATCTTATCTCGACGTATGGAAATATAAAAATAATACTTTATGGAATATCTATGGGAGCAGCTACAGTAATGATGACTAGTGGTGAAAAATTACCAAGTAATGTTAGAATGGTAATAGAGGATTGTGGATATACATCAGTATGGGATGAATTCTCATATGAGCTAAAATATTTATTTCATATGCCAACATTTCCAGCTTTATATAATGCTAATCTAATTACAAAAATAAGAGCAGGATATTCACTAAGAAAAGCATCATGTATTAAACAAATAAAAAAATCATCAATACCAATACTTTTTATACATGGAGATCAAGATAAATTCGTACCGTTTTATATGCTTGATAAACTATATGACGCAGCAAATTGCAAAAAAGAAAAATTGGTAATAAAAAATGCTGGGCACGCTGAAGCACAAGCTGTAGACCCAGAAAAATATTGGCACACTGTTAGAAAATTCATAAAAAGATATATATTTTGAGAAATTGGGGACAGACCCCAATTTCTCATGAAGGAGGAAATATGAAACAAGGTAAGTTATTTGTAATTGATGGAACAGATGGAAGCGGTAAACAAACTCAACTTCAAAAATTAAAAGAAAGATTTGAAAAAGAAGGAATTGAATATAAAACAGTGAGTTTCCCAAATTATGATAGTCCATCATCAAGTTTAGTTAAGATGTATTTAAATGGTGAATTTGGAACAGATTCTCAAGCAATAAGTCCATACATAGCTTCAACTTTTTATGCAGCAGATAGATATGCTACATTCAAAAAAGATTATGAAGAATACTATAATAATGGAGGAATAATATTAGCAGATAGATATACTACATCAAATATGGTACATCAAGCTGGAAAAATAAAAGATGACAAAGAGAGAGAAGATTTTTTAAATTGGTTATGGGATTTTGAATTTAATTTATATGGATTACCAGTACCTACAAAAGTTATATTTTTAAATATGCCAACAGAATATGCTCAAAAATTAATGAAAAATAGAGCAAATAAAATAACACATGAAGAAAAAAAGGATATTCATGAAAGCAATAAAACACATTTACAAGATGCATATAATGAAGCTTGTAAATTAGTAAAAAAATATAATTGGTGTGAAATAAAATGTGTAAAAGAGGATAAAATAAGAACAATTGAAGATATTCATGAAGAAGTATTTAATAATGTGAAAAACTATTTGTAAATGAGAAATTGGGGTCTGTCCCCAATTTCTCATTATCAATACTTGTAATTTTTGTAAAAACTATGTATAATTGTAAATATTGATTCGGAAAGGAATGAAAAATATGGCAAATGTAAGTAAGGAAGAATTGTTGCATATTGCAAAATTGGCAAATTTAAATATAAAAGAAGAATTAGATAATTATTTAAATAATTTACAGGATATATTAAATTTTGCAAATGTAGTAAATAATGCTAATACAGAAGGATTGGAAGAAACAATAGGAGAAAATGATAAATATAATGTATTTAGAAAAGATGAAGTAAAAGAATTTAAAGAAAATGAATTATTATTAACGAATGCAAAAGAACAAGAAAGAAATATGTTCAAAATACCCAAAGTAATAAATTAGAAAAATTTATTAGAATGCACAAGAATTCACAAGAATTTATAAGAATCTACAATGATATAGGACATAGATAGATGAATGGATGTGATATCTATATCAAATGATTTCTAAAATATATAAAAGAAATTGGAGGAAGTAAATAATGGACATTACAAGTTTAACAGTACATGAGCTTCAAGAAAAATTGCAAAAACAAGAACTTACAAGTGAAGAAATTGTACAAGCATATGTAGATAGAATAAATGACAAAGAAAAAGATATAAAAGCTTTTGTTACAACATTATGTGATCAAGCTTTGGCTGAAGCAAAAGAGATTGATGAAAAAAGAAAAAATGGAGAAAAAGTATCTAGCCTAGCAGGAATTCCAATAGGAATAAAAGACAATATGTGCACAAAAGGTGTAAAAACAACATGTAGTTCAAAAATGTTAGAAGACTTTGTTGCACCATATAATGCTACAGTAGTAGAGAAAGTAAATGATGAAAATTTAATTGATTTAGGAAAATTAAACATGGATGAATTTGCGATGGGAGCTTCTACTGAATATTCATATTTTAAGAAAACATCAAATCCATGGAAATTAAGTGCTGTACCAGGGGGATCTTCTGGCGGTAGTGCTGCAGCAGTTGCAGCAGATTTAGTACCATGGGCACTTGGAAGTGATACAGGTGGATCAATTCGTCAACCATCATCTTTCTGCGGAGTTGTAGGATTGAAACCAACATATGGTTTAGTATCAAGATATGGATTAGTTGCATTTGCTTCATCATTGGATCAAATTGGACCTATTACAAAAGATGTAAGAGATGCTGCAATGCTTCTTAATATAATTGCAGGACATGACGAAAGAGATTCTACATCATATGATATTCCTAAAAAAGATTATACAAAAGCATTAAAAAACGATGTTAAAGGATTAAAAATAGGTATTCCAAAAGAATATTTTGGAGAAGGTATAAATGAAGAAGTTAAGAAAAAATTAGAAGAAGCTATAGAAACGTACAAAAAATTAGGAGCTGAAGTAGAAGAGTTTTCATTAGATATTGCTCAGTATTCTCTAGCAACATATTATATCATTGCTTGTGCTGAAGCAAGTTCAAACTTAGGTAGATTTGATGGTATAAGATATGGATATAGAACAAAAAATTATACAAACTTAAAAGAATTATATAGAAATTCAAGAAGTGAAGGATTTGGATCAGAAGTAAAAAGAAGAATTATACTTGGTACTTATGTACTTTCTTCAGGATACTATGATGCATATTATAAAAAAGCCCAACAAGTTCGTACTTTAGTAAAGAAAGAATTTGATAAAGCGTTTGAAAAATATGATGTATTATTAACGCCAACATCACCAACAGTTGCTTTTGAGATGGGGACTAGATCAGAAAATCCACTAGAAATGTATTTAGCAGATATTTGTACAGTTTCAGTAAATATAGCTGGACTTCCAGGGATATCAATTCCTTGTGGAGTAAATAGCGAAGGTATGCCTATAGGTATGCAATTAATAGGAAATAAATTTGAAGAAGAAACAATATTAAATGCAGCATATACATTTGAACAGGAATATAAGTTTAGAGATAAATATAAACCAGAATTTAGAAAATAAAATAAGAAGGAGAAGTAAATAATGTCAAAATCAGATTTTGAAACAGTCATGGGACTTGAAGTACATGCAGAACTTTCAACTAAAACAAAAATATTTTGTTCATGTCCTACTGAATTTGGCGGAGAACCAAATACACATACATGTCCAATTTGTATGGCAATGCCAGGAACTCTTCCAGTATTAAATGAAAAAGTTGTAGAATATGCAGTTAAGGCAGGATTAGCTACAAATTGTATAATATCTAGAAATAGTAAAAATGATAGAAAAAACTATTTCTACCCAGATTTACCAAAATCATATCAAATATCACAATTTGATAAACCTCTTTGCGAACATGGATATATTGAAATAGAAGATGATGATGGAAATCCAAAGAAAATAGGTATTACAAGAATTCATATTGAAGAAGATGCAGGAAAACTAAATCATAATGAATTTGGTGGAGGAAGTTTAGTAGATTTAAATAGAGCTGGTGTTCCTTTAATTGAAATAGTTTCTGAGCCGGATTTAAGAACAGTAGGAGAAGTTGATAGATATTTAAAGAAATTAAAATCAATTCTAGAATATATAGAAGTATCAGATTGTAAAATGCAAGAAGGATCTTTTAGAGCCGACGTCAATGTTTCTGTAAGAAGAAAAGGTGCAGAAGAATTCGGTACAAGAACTGAAATGAAAAATATGAATTCTTTTAGAGCAATTCAAAGAGCTATAGAATATGAAGCAGAAAGACAAGTAGATGTAATAGAAGATGGTGGAGAGATAGAGCAAGAAACTTTGAGATGGGATGATGTTTCAGGAAAAACATTTTCTATGAGAGATAAAGAGGATGCACAAGATTATAGATATTTTCCAGAACCAGATTTAGTTGCTATTAAACTATCAGATGAATATATAGAGAACATAAAAAATAATTTACCTGAGATGCCTGAAAGCAGAAGAGCTAGATATATGGATGAATTTAAATTATCTGAAAAAGATGCTAGACTTCTTACAGCTTCTAAATATTTGTCAAATATGTTTGAAGCAGCTGAAAAAATATGTGGTAATGCAAAGTCAGTAGCGAATTGGTTACTTTCTGATATATCTAGAATATTAAATGAAAAAGAATTGGAACCAGATAGCATACCTTTTGAAGCAGAACATTTAGCAAAACTTGTTGAATTAATTGATAAAGGAACCATAAGTTCTGCGATAGGAAAAAAAGTTGTAGAAGAATTATTTGAAAATCCAAAAAATCCAGAAGAAATAATTGAAGAAAAAGGATGGATTCAAATATCTGATGAAGGAGTTATAAAAGAAGTTGTAGAAAAAGTTATAGCTAATAATCCTCAATCTGTTGCGGATTATAAAGCGGGAAAAGATAAAGCAATAGGATTTTTAGTTGGACAAGCAATGAAAGAAACAAAGGGAAAAGCAAATCCTCAAATGCTTAACAAGATGTTTAAAGATTTACTTTAATTGACATAATGTATTGAGAAGTGATATAATACCAATTATAGCGCAGATGTGCAAATTAAATTTAGAAATGGAGATATTAGCATGAAGCGGATCAAACAATTGCAAGAATTAGGATGGGGAATGCAGGAAATATGTGAACTTTTGGAAGAATTAAAATCTTGTATGAGAGAATGCAACACAAGAAATCAAACGAAGGTGGACCAAGAAAAGAGAATAGTAAACGTTTTGAATGACATAGGAATTCCATTTGGATTAAAAGGAAGGGAATATATTATTGAAGGCATAAAATATGGATTAGTTCATAAAAATTTCAAAATTACATCGGATCTTTATCCTTATCTGGAAAGTATGTTTAAGACTTCGGAATCATCCGTAGACAAGGCAATAAAACTTGCTATAAAGAGAGCGGCTGTAAAAAAGAAGAAACTGTTTTATGTTATTTTTAATCCTTATATGAAAGGAGAACATATTAGAAATAAAGAATTCTTTTATGGAATAATTTCATACTTAAAAACTACACAAAATTAATCTCTTTTTCTAAAATGTAATTTTTGTTTAAAATTACACTAAAAGAACTTAGCTTATTTAAGGCTAAGTTCTTTTGTCGAATTGAGTCGAACGATTTTGCTTGAAAAAATTGATGTAATATGTTTTAATATATACATAATTGCATCAATGCATTTTTTAATCCAAACGTTGATAATCTATTTTATTTTAATCATATACTTTTATAAATCTATATTCACCCCTATATAAATAATATAAGTATATTTTCTTTTAGAAAGGAGGAAATTTATTTTGCAGTGATGCAATTATATATCCATGAACATTTTTTTATTTTCATCTATATAGATGAAAAGAGTCTTATAACATTTATAAAATTATCGTTATAGGACTCTTATTTTGTATTGATTTAAAAAAATTTTTTTATTTTATACTATTTCAAATCTTTTTTTATTGTATCAATAGCTATTGCACATATTATAAAAAATGCGGTAAAAAATAAAGAAGACTTTAAAAGAGATAGCCCAAGAATAAATAAATCTAAGTTATGTACAGAATGATACAAGGTTAATATAAAAGTAGCCAATAATGCTAAAATGAGACAAAATTTTAATCCACAAAATAATACATTTAAAATAGATTTATTAATTTCTTTAAATTTAGAAATTACTAACTTCATATTTTATCCTCCGTTCTAAATAATTAATCATTTTAATTGATAAAAGTACAAAAATATAAATTAAACAACAATTTAATTTTATGTTAACATAAAACAATAAAGAAAGCAAAGGTAATTTTAACCATTAGTATAAAAAAGACTAAGTATTGAATGTATAATATAGTTTAAAGTTTTGTAATTATTTTATAAGCAAAAAAAGAGGGTACTTTATATAGTACCCATCTAAAATTATTAAATAAAAAACTGTGCACAATCTTTTATTTATACTTATGCATTTGCAGCATTTAATTTTTTAGCTAAATTAGATTTTTTTCTAGCAGCAGTATTTTTTACTATAACACCTTTTGTACAAGCTTGATCTATTTTTTTAGTAGCTACTGAAAATAATTTTGTAGCTTCTTCAATATTATTATTTGCAATTGCTTCTTCAAATCTTCTTATAGCTGTTTTATATTCAGATTTAATCATGTTATTTCTTAATGTTTTCTTTTCAATAACATTAACTCTTTTTATAGCTGATTTTATATTTGGCATGTTTTGCACCTCCCTTTAAGCAAAGTAAAATATAAGGAAATTGGTCGTTTAAGAAAGCAAAGCTTTCAACGCCCAAATGTGCAAAATTGCTTTGCAATTATTGCACAAAGTAAGGTAAAGTAACCTTGTTAAAATGTAAAAATTTAAATTTTTACATTTTAATAACGTATAATATTGTACCATGAAAATAGCAATTTGGCAAGTGTTTTACAAAATTTCTTTAAATGACTTGAAAAATTAATAAATACAATATATAATATATTCACACTAAACTTATGAACAATATTTGGAAGGAGAGAATAGTTATGAATATAAAAATAACAAGTAAAGAATTAGAAGCAACAGAAGCAATTAAGGATTATATTGAGAAAAAAGCAGAAAGATTAATGAAATACTTTGGAGATGAAATTGATGTTTATGCAACAATAAAAACAGAAGGAAGTAATAAAGTTGCAGAAATGAATATTAAAGCAGAAACAGAAGACTTTAGAGCTGTAACTGCACACAAAGATTTATATGCTGCTATAGACAAAGATATAGACATATTAGAAGGTCAAGTTAGAAAAATGAAAACAAAAAAAGATAAACAAAACATGACAGAATCAATAAGAATTAAAGAAGAGGCTAGATCAGAAGATGCAGAAGTGACTAATGAAATAGTAAAAGTTTTATACTATGATATTAAACCTATGACACCAGAAGATGCTAAATTAAAACTTCAAGAACAACCACAAAATAGATTTTTAGCTTTTATAGATGTAGATACAGGTAAAACAAATGTAATTTATAGATTAAAAGATAATAAAAACTTTGGTTTAGTAGAACCAGAAGGATAAAATAAAAGCAACCTTTTTAAAATAATTCTAAAAAGGTTGCTTTTTTACGTGTATTAAGTAAAATATATAAGTATACTAAAAATATAATAAACTAATATTTTTTACTAATATAAATTTTCACGCAAGTAACTATCTCATTTGACTTTCAGCTTGTTGGATTAACTTTCTAACCATTTGTCCACCTATTTTACCAGCGTCTTTAGCTGATATATCTCCGTTATAACCTTGTTTTAAGTTAACACCTACTTCTGAAGCTACCTCATATTTGAATTTGTCTAGAGCTTCTCTAGCTTCTGGAACAACTTTTGAATTGCTATTTGAATATGCCATTATCATTCACCTCCTAGAACGTGATAATTTATTTTTGTACTTTTGAAAAAGATTAATTACTTTTTCATTACATATGATGTACAAATATTTCTAAAATAAACTGGAAATTTTTGAGAAATTATTGTATTAATAAAATTAAATGGTATAATGTATGTTCAAACAGAAATAATAATATTAATAAACGAAAATAATAAATAATAGATAGGAGAAAATATGTACAAATTAATAGCAATAGATTTAGATGGAACACTTTTAAATTCTTATGGACAAGTGTCAGAAAAAAATAAAAAAGTTTTAAATAATGCAATAGAAAATGGAGTAGAAATTGTATTAGCTTCTGGGAGATCTTCTAATTCTGTAAAAAATATCGCTAATGATTTAGAAAATGCAAAATATATAATCTGTGGTAATGGTTCACTAATATATGATTTACAAAAAGAAGAAATAATATACGACAAATTTATAGAAAAGAAGAAAGCGCTTCAAATTATTCAAATATGTGAACAAAATAGTATATACTATAACGTATATACTGAAAACATGGTTATTGCTAAAACATTGGAAAACAATGTGTTGTTTTATCATCAGGAAAATGCCAATAAACCAGATAGTAAAAAAACTAAAATTAATTTAGTAGAAAATATCTATGAATATGTAAGCAATTTAGAAAATGAAAATATTTTAAAATTTACAATTAGTGATAAGAGTAGTATTATTTTCAACAGTATAATAAGAAAACTAAGAGAAATAAAAAATATTGATGTACTTGATGTAGCACATATGTCTAGAAAGATTATAAAATCTGGAACTGAAGAAGTATCACTAGAATATTATTATACAGAGATAACTAGTGAAAATGTGGATAAATGGAATGCGATTATATGGCTTGCTAAAAATCTTAATATAAATGAAAACGAAATAATGGCGATTGGAGATAATATCAATGATAAATTAATGATTGAAAATGCAGGATTAGGAGTGGCAATGGGAAATAGTGCACCATATATTAAAGAGATTGCTGATAAAGTAGTATCAAATAATAATGATGATGGAGTTGCAGAAGCAGTCGAAATGTCGTTATAGGGACAGGCCTAAAAACGACAACCATGTCGTTTTGGGGACAGACCTTAGATTGAAATTTAAATATAAAGAATATAAATAAAAAAAATGCACAAACTATTAGAAAACTTATATTATATAAGTAAATAGTGTGTGTATTTTTTATCTAATAGGAAATTTCTCATTTCCTATTAGATAAAAATGCTGAAATCGCAATTGCCTTTGAGATTTCCTCCTTTCAGTCGGAAACTCAAATCGGCACGAACAAAGGGCGACTTAAGTCGCTTTGTTCTATAGAAAGGGTTGATAGTCTATGAGTAAAGATAAAAAGCAATATGATGAGATGAAACAAAATGAAATTGAGAAAGATAATATAGGTGCTAATAAAAATAAGAAAAATATAAATAATAGCGAGTATGTAGAAGATGTAACAAAATATGGAGAGTTTGTTACATCATATTTTGCATGGCTCCCACCAGAAAAACAGAAAGAGAGAGCAAAAGAAATAGATGATATGACTAAATAATTTAATAAGGATGTATACAAATTATATAAAAAATTAATTTAAGAACAGGCTTATTAAAGAATGTGCAGAATAAGTTTGTTCTTATTTGTATAAAAAATATAAAACTATTGACATTTTATAAAAAGAGAGTATAATATATACTGTAAGTCAAAGAAAGTCAAAGTCAATTAGATGCAAAAACAGATGAATAAAATTAACTAAATTAACTAATTAACATAGAAATGGAAGTGATAAAATGAGAATGTCAGATATGATAGAAGAATTTATAAAAGAACTTTTTGATGATGATGATTATATTGAAATACAAAGAAATGATTTAGCAGAACATTTTAATTGTGTTCCATCACAAATAAATTATGTAATACAAACTAGATTTAAACCATCACAAGGATATTATGTAGAAAGTAAAAGAGGTGGAGGAGGGCACATAAGCATAAGGAAAATCAATACAACCAAAAGTAATTACTTAATGCATACAATATCTAGTATAGGGGACAAAATAACATCACAAGAAGTAGATATATTTTTAAGTAATTTTCTATCATATAATGTTGTAACAGAAAAAGAAGCAAAGCTATTAAAAGTTGCAACAAGTGATAATGTACTTACAGTACCTCAAAATATCAAGGATGAATTAAGAGCAAAAATATTTAAAAACATGTTAATAAATTTAGTAGAAGATTAAACTAATGATAGAGAATAAATAAAAAAATTAAGGAGGTTTTTATTATGATGTGTCAAAATTGTGGAAAAAATGAAGTTACATTTAGATATACTCAAGTTATAAATGGTGTGAAAAAGGAGATGAATCTTTGCGATAAATGTGCTAGAGAATTAGGACTAAAAGATATGAACTTTAGCATGCCAATTAGTTTTTCTAGCTTTTTAGGAGATTTCTTTAATGAATATAATGATGATTTATTGCCAAGTTTTATGACTACACAAGCATTACAATGTAAAAATTGTGGAACTATGTTTGACGATTTTATGAATAGTGGTGAGTTTGGATGTAGTGAATGCTATAATCTATTTGAAGATAGAATTACTCCTATTCTTAAAAATTTACAAGGTGCAAATAAACATATAGGTAGAGGATATAGAAAAATTGATTCTAAGGTAAATGAAAGCAATGATATTAGTAGTAGTGCATCTAAAACAGTAAGAGAAGATAAAAAAGAATCAAAATTAGAAAAATTGCAAAAAGATTTGCAAAAAGCAATTAAAGATGAAAGATATGAAGATGCAGCAAAAATACGTGATGAAATAAAAGAAATAGAAAATAAAAATGATAAACATTCAAAAAAAGAAACAGATAAGAAAAATAAAAAAGAAGAATAGGAGGAAGAAAAATGGCAAATTGGTATCTACAAAATGGAAAAGATTCAGATGTAGTTATAAGTTCAAGAATACGACTTGTAAGAAATCTTAATGGCTATAAGTATATAAATAAATGCTCTAAAGAAGAACAAAAAAAGATTTTGGAAATAATAAAAGAAATTGTTCCAAGTTTAGGATATGGACTTAAATATATGAAATTAAAGGATTTAGATGATGTTACAAAATTAAGCTTGGTTGAAAAACATTTATTAAGTCCAGAGTTTGTAATTAATGATTCAATAGAAAAGGCATTTATCATTAATCCAGAAGAAAATATTTGTATAATGCTAAATGAAGATGATCATATAAAATTGCAAGTATTTAGTAGTGGTCAAGAATTAGAAAATCTAACTAACTTAATAATTGAAATAGATGAAAAATTAGGTGAAGCTTTAGATTATGCATATAGTGAAAAGTTTGGATATTTATCAAATTCTCCAATAAATATAGGAACTGGAATGAAAGCATCTGTAATTGTTCATTTGCCAGCACTTTCTCTTACAGGAAACTTGTCAAAAGTATTGAGAGTAGTAAATAATTTGGGCATGAGTGTAAAAGGAATTTATGGTGAAGGAACACAAAATCAAGGAGATTTATATCAAATATTGAATAACCAAACATTAGGAATCACAGAAAAAGAAATAATGGCAAATGTAAAAAGCATTACTGAGAAAATTATAGAACAAGAAAGAACTGCTAGAAATTTTTTGGGAAAGAATCAGATAGAACTGGAAGATAAAGTATATAGATCATTTGGTATACTCACACATGCTGCGAAATTATCATCAGATGAAACAAAAAAACTTTTATCAGATGTTAAATTAGGAGTAGATTTAGGAGTAATAAAAGAGATAGACGATAGTAAAATACGAAAACTTGAATTATATACTAAATCAGGAAATTTACAAAAATATATTGGAAAAACGATGGATGGATACGAAAGAGAAATAAAAAGAGCAGAAGTAATAAAGCAAATAGTGAAGGAATAGAAATGTAGGACTGTCCCCAAAACGACAACTTTGTTGTTTTGAGGCCTGTCCCTATAAAGACAAAGGAGAGTGAATAATTATGATGTATAAATTTACAAATAGAGCTGAAAAAGCTATAGAAATTGCAAATGAAGTTGCATTAGAACTAGGACATAATTATATTGGTTCTGAGCATATCTTGTATGGATTAGCTAGTGAAGGTACTGGTGTGGCTAGTAAAGTTTTGTCAAATCAGAATATAACAGATGAAGATATTTTACATGAAATAGAAATGTTAATAGGAACAGGAGAGCCATTGGATGAAAGCCAGTCTTTAGGTTTTACTCCAAGAAGTAAAAGAATTATTGAAAATTCATTTATAGAAGCACGTAAATTAGGTAGTGAATTTATTGGAACAGAGCATCTTCTAATTGGAATTATGCGTGAAGGAGATAGTGTTGCAGTAAGAATTATGATGGATTTAAATATAGATCCACGTAAGCTATATAACGAAATTGTGAAAGTAATAAATGAAGATGGAATTGATTCAAATTCTGCAAGACAATCATCAGATAAAAATTCTGGAAGCTTTAATTCAACTCCAACATTAAATCAATTTGGAGCAGATTTAACAAAACAAGCAAGAGATGGCAAATTAGACCCAGTTATAGGAAGAAAAAATGAAATTGATAGAGTTACACAAATTTTGTCAAGAAGAACAAAAAATAATCCTTGTTTAATTGGTGAGCCTGGTGTTGGTAAAACTGCAGTAGTAGAAGGACTAGCAGAAAAGATAGTGGCAGAAGATGTTCCTGAAATGTTGAAAAATAAAAGAGTTGTAACACTTGATATTTCTGGAATGGTTGCAGGTGCAAAATATAGAGGAGATTTTGAAGAAAGAATTAAAAAATGCTTATCTGAAGTAAAAAAAGCTGGAGATGTAATTCTATTTATAGATGAAATTCATACAATAGTTGGTGCAGGTTCAGCAGAAGGTGCTGTAGATGCTGCAAATATTTTAAAACCACTTTTAGCAAGAGGAGAAGTACAAGTAATAGGTGCTACAACTTTAAATGAATATAGAAAATATATTGAAAAAGATAGTGCTTTGGAAAGAAGATTTAGCCCTGTAACAGTAGGAGAGCCTACTGAAGAAGAAACAATAAAAATTCTAGAAGGGTTAAGAGATAAATACGAAGCACATCACAATGTAAAAATTACAGAAGAAGCAATAAAAGCATCAGTAGATTTAGCTATAAGATATATAAATGATAGATTTTTACCAGATAAAGCTATAGATTTAATGGATGAAGCTGCTTCAAGAGTGAAAATGAGAACTTATACGATGCCAGATAGTTTAAAAGAAATTGAAGAAAAAATAGCTTCTTTAGATAAAGAAAAAGAAGAGGCTATAAGAGTTCAAGATTTTGAAAAAGCAGCTACATTAAGAGATAAAGAAAATGAGCAAAAAGAAAAATTAGAAAAAGAGAAGAAAAAATGGCAAAGTAAAAATAGTAAAAATGTTTTAAATTTGACAGAAGAAGATATTGCAGAAGTTATAGCAAGCTGGACAGGAATTCCAGTAAATAAAATTACACAAGATGAAAATGAAAAATTAAAACATTTGGAAGAAACATTACATAAAAGAGTAATAGGACAAAATGAAGCAGTAGAAGCGGTAAGTAAAGCAATTAGAAGAGGCAGAGTGGGATTAAAAGACCCAAATAGACCAATTGGTTCATTCTTATTCTTAGGACCAACAGGTGTTGGTAAAACAGAGCTTTCTAAAGCTTTGGCAGAGGCACTTTTCGGAAATGAGGATGCAATGATAAGGGTAGATATGTCTGAGTATATGGAACCACATTCTGTTGCAAAACTTATTGGTTCACCTCCAGGATATGTTGGATATGATGAAGGAGGTCAATTAACTGAAAAGATAAGAAGAAAACCATATTCAGTAATATTATTTGATGAAATAGAAAAAGCTCATCCAGATGTAATGAATATGTTACTTCAAATATTAGATGATGGTAGATTAACAGACGCACAAGGAAGAACAGTAAACTTTAAAAATACAGTAATTATTATGACTTCAAATGTTGGTGCTAGAATGATTACCGATAAAAATGTGCTTGGATTTAGTCAAGATAAAGATGAAAAAGAAGGACAAGAAAAAGAATATGAAAGCATCAAGAAAGATGTTATGGCAGAGTTAAAGAAACAATTCAGACCAGAATTCATAAATCGTATTGATGATATTATTGTGTTCCATAAATTAACAAACGAAGATATAGGACAAATAATTGAAATAATGCTAAAACAAGTACAAAATAGATTAAAAGAGCAAGAATATAATGTGGAAATTGATAGCTCAGTAAAAGATTTGGTTGCTAAAAAAGGTATCGATACAAATTATGGTGCACGTCCATTAAAAAGAGCTATTCAAAGTAATATTGAAGATAAAATTGCAGAAGCTATATTAGATGGAAAAATAATTCCACATAAAAAGGCAAAAATTATTGCTCAAAATGATGAAATAACGGTTGAATAAAAAATAAAAAAGTATTGAAAAAGAGAAAATATTAGTATAGAATATAAAAGAAGAAAAATATAAAATGCTAAATAGAGCTAAAATTGATATAATAAGAATGGAAGGAAAAGGTAAAATAAAGCAAACCATTGAGGTTGTAAGAGAGAGAGAGAGAGAGAGAGAGAGTTAGAATTTAAAAAACAAAATAAATTTATAAGTAAGAAAATAAGAAGTAATAAAATAATTAAAAAGGATAGACTATTATATTGTATATATGATAGCCTGTCCTTTTTGAGTTTAAATATAACCACCTGATTACAAGAATATTACAAAAATATTACAAATAAGAAAATTAGATTGAAAGTATTGATAAAATGATGCTAAAAGTATAATAATACTAAAAAGAAAGCAGTTAAAGATAAAAGTATTATAGATTATAGTGTATAAAGGAGGAAAAAATGAGAAAAACAATAAAAAGAGAAAAAGGAATTACACTGGTAGCATTAGTAATTACAATAATTATAATAATTATATTAGCGACAGTAACGTTAAATTTTGCATTTGGAGATAATGGATTAATAAAGAGAGCGGAAGATGCAAGAGATTATTATACAAATAGTGCAAAAGAAGAAGCAGAGCTTATGTCAAATTTAGAAGAATATTGGAAAAGTGAAATAAATGGAATTGGATTTAAAGAAATAGCTGCAGATTATGTTCAAAGTCTAGCAATAGACGAATATGGCAATTTATGGGGATGGGGAAATAATGAATATGGTCAATTAGGAATCGGAAGTACAGAACTATATAAAACAACTCCAGTACAAATAAAAGATGGAACTAGATTTGAAAAGATATGTTCTGGGCAACAACATAGTTTAGCAATAGACGAAGACGGCAATTTATGGGCATGGGGGTATAATGAATATGGTCAATTAGGAGATGGAACAACAGAAGATAAATTAACTCCAGTACAAATAAAAGTAGGAACAAAATTTAAAGAAATATATGCTGAACTGGTTCACAGCTTAGCAATAGACGAATATGGAAATTTATGGGCATGGGGATATAATGGATATGGTCAATTTGGAGATGGGACAACAGAGGACAAATTAACTCCAATACAAATAAAAGATGGAACAAAATTTAAAAAAATAACTGCTGGACATTATAGTAGTATGGCAATAGATGAAGCAGGCAACTTATGGACATGGGGATATAATGCATATGGACAATTAGGAGATGGAACAATAGAGGACAAACTAACTCCAGTACAAATAAAAGATGGAACAAAATTTAAAGAGATAGCTGCTTCGTATTTACGTGGTATGGCAATAGACGAATATGGTAATTTATGGGCATGGGGGATGAATAGCACTGGACAATTAGGAGATGGAACAACAGAGAACAAATTAACTCCAGTACAAATAAAAGGTGAAACAAAATTTAAAGAAATAGCTGCTGGACTGGTTCACAGCTTAGCAATAGACGAATATGGTAATTTATGGACATGGGGGATGAATAGCACTGGACAATTAGGAGATGGAACAACAGAGGACAAAACAACTCCAGTGCAAATAAAGGATGGAACAAAATTTAAAGAAATAGCTGCTGGAGAGTATCATAGTCTAGCAATAGATGAAGCAGGCAACTTATGGACATGGGGGTATAATGAATCTGGTCAATTAGGAAATGGAAATATAGAAGAATATATATCAACTCCGGTACAAATAAAAATAGAAAATTAAAAAGTTATGAGAAATTGGGGTCTGTCCCTAATTTCTCATTTTGTGTTTAAATAATTGAAAAATATGCCATAATATGATAAACTAATGAATGCAAAATAAATAAAATATACATTATATAAGAAAGGACTTGATAAAATGAAAAAAGGTAAAATAGTATTAGTAGGTACTGGATTTGTTGGAATGAGCATGGCATATTCAATGCTTAATAGAGGAGGGATAAATGAGCTTGTTCTTGTTGATTTAGATAAAGATAAAACCATTGGAGAGGAAATGGATTTATCACATGGACTTCCTTATGCTCCACAAAAAATGGTAATAAAGGCAGGAGATTATAAAGATTGCAAAGATGCGCAAATAGTTGTTATAACTGCAGGAGCTGCCCAAAAACCAGGACAAACAAGATTAGAACTTGCAGAGACAAATACAAAAATAATGAAATCTATTACTAAGCAAATTATGGCAAGTGGGTTTAATGGAATAATCATAGTTGCAACTAATCCAGTTGATTTAATGACATATGTAGTAGCAAAAGTATCTGGGCTTCCAAAAAATCAAGTAATTGGATCTGGAACAGTTTTAGATACAGCTAGACTTCGTTATTTATTAGCAGATTATTTTAAAATTTCTAGCAAGAATATTCATGCATATATTATGGGGGAACATGGAGATTCATCATTTGTTCCATGGGAACATGCATACATTGGATGCAAAAAAGTAATAGATGTAATGAAAGATAGTAACAAAGATATATCAGATCTAGAAAAAATCCATAAAGGAGTTGTTGATGCAGCATATGAAATAATAGAGAAAAAGAAAGCAACATATTATGGAATAGGTATGGCTTTAAATAGGATAGTAAGAGCGATTCTAGATAATGAAAATTCAATACTTACAGTTTCAACGTATTTATCAAATGGTGCATATGGACAGGATGATATATACATTGGTGTACCAGCTGTAATTAATTCAAATGGTGTAAGAGAATTATTAGATTTAGAATTAAATAATAAAGAACAAGAAAAGTTAAATAATAGTTGTAATATAATAAAAAACATGAGAAAAGAATCAATTGATAAAATAATTGATGCATAAGTAGTTTATTATTTATTACACCGAATAGATGAAAAGTTATAAATCAAATTTTTAATTATAAATCATATAAAATAAAACTACACTTTTCTACATAAATAGACTATAAAGGAGAGTGCATAAATGACAAGAACAAAATTAAAAGACAGAATTTTGCCAACATATACAAAAGGAGAAGAAATATTTAACATGACTTCTCATATTGTAGGTGCTGTTCTTGGAATTGTAGCCATTGTACTTTGTGTGATTATGGCAGCTGTACATGGAAATGCATATGGAGTAGTAAGTAGTGCTATATATGGCACTACAATGATTATTCTATATACTATGTCAAGCATATACCATGGACTAAGTCCAAGATGCAAACGGTAAAAAAGTGATGCAAGTATTAGATCATTGTACAATTTTTTTACTAATAGCAGGCTCATATACACCATTTGCATTGTGTACTTTTAGAAAATATGATACAGCGACTGGATGGATAATTTTTGGGGTTATCTGGGCCATGGCTATAATAGGAATAATTTTAAATGCAATAGATTTAAAAAAATACAAAAAGTTTTCGATGATTTGCTACTTAGGAATGGGATGGGCAATAATTTTTAAAGCAAATTTACTTCCAATTTTATTACCAATAGGAGGATTAATTCTCTTAGTAGCAGGAGGAATAGCATATACTGTTGGTGCAATACTTTATGGTATTGGGAAAAAACATAAATGGATGCATTCTATATTCCATTTATTCATATTATTAGGAAGTCTCCTTCATTTCTTCTGTATATTGTTTTATGTGATATAGAAACTTTAGCAAAACCAGATAATATTAAATTATCTGGTTTTATTAAAAGAAGTATCATAATTAATAAATACAAATTTTAAATGTGAAATAATTGTGAAAAATATTGAATAAAATTAATTAAAATGTTATGATTTATTGACATTTAATTCAAAAAATAAAAAAAGAATTACTTGGATTCTGATGTATTTAAATACATAGTACATTAAAAAAATATTATATCTTGGACAAAAAGACTTGTACCTTTTGCCCAAAAGAAGAAGAAAATGTTAAGATTAGAAAATATTACTAAAGAATATGTTACAGGGGATAGTAAAGTAGAGGCTTTAAAGGGAATATCATTACAATTTAGAAAAAGCGAGTTTGTTTCTATTTTGGGTCAGAGTGGATGTGGAAAAACAACTCTATTAAACATTATAGGTGGTCTAGACAGATATACATCTGGGGATTTAGTTATTAATGGAAAGTCTACAAAAGAGTTTATAGATAGAGACTGGGACTCTTATAGAAATCATAGTGTTGGTTTTGTTTTTCAAAGCTATAATTTAATACCACATCAAACTATTCTTGCCAATGTTGAGCTTGCTTTAACTCTTTCAGGTGTTTCAAAATCTGAAAGAAAGAAAAAAGCTATAAAAGCTTTAGAAGATGTGGGATTAGGAGATCAAATCAATAAAAAACCTAATCAGCTTTCTGGTGGACAAATGCAAAGAGTTGCCATAGCTAGAGCATTGGTAAATGATCCTGAAATTATTTTGGCAGATGAACCAACAGGAGCATTAGATACTCATACCAGCTTGCAAGTAATGGAAATTTTGAAGAAGATTTCTAAAGATAGATTAATTATAATGGTTACACACAATCCTGATTTAGCTGAAAAATATTCATCTAGAATTATAAAGATACTTGACGGAAAAATTACAGATGATTCAAATCCATATTCTAAGGAAGAAGAAGAAAAAGAGGATAGAACTGTTAAATCAGACAGCAAAGTATCAATGAGCTTTTTTACAGCCTTATCACTTAGTTTAAATAATTTGATGACTAAAAAAGGTAGAACTTTTTTAACAGCGTTTGCTGGAAGTATAGGAATTATAGGAATTGCGTTAATACTTTCATTATCTAGTGGTATGCAGTCATATATCAATCGTGTTGAAGAAGATACATTATCTTCTTATCCAATTACAGTTCAAGAAGAGACTATAGATATGGCTAGTATGATGACATCGCTTATAGGAGACAATGAAGAGGTGCAGCATGAAGAGGGAAAAATATATTCACGAAATATTGTTAATGATTTGTTAAGTACAATTTCTACAAAAATACAAAGTAATAATTTAGAGGAATTAAAAAAATATCTAGATAATGAAAATAGTGAAATAAAAAATTATATTAATGCTATACAATATAGTTATAATTTAGATTTAAATATATATAAAGAAGATAAAAATGAAGTAACTCAAGTTAATCCAAGCCAAATATTTTCAAAACTTGATATGGAAAATATGGAGAACATGATGGTTGCTGAGACAAATGTATGGCAAGAACTTTTGGATAACCAAGAATTGCTAGAAGAACAATATGATGTTTTGGCTGGTAAATGGCCAGATAACTATAATGAAGTGGTGCTAATTGTAGATGAAAATAATGAAATATATGATTATACTTTATATGCTCTAGGTATACTAGATCAAGATGAATTAGAAGAAAAATATGAAAAGATACAAAATGGTGAGGAAGTAGAAGATGAAACAACAAAAGAATACACTTACGAAGAGCTATTAAACACTAAATTCAAACTATTATTAAATACAGATTATTATGAAAAACACGGAGATATATGGATTGATAACAGTGAGAATGAAGAGCATATAAAAGAAAAATTAGAAGATGCAGAAGAAATAAAGATAAGTGGAATTATTAGACCAAAAGAAGAAACTGTAGCAACTGCTATGTCTGCAACTGTCGGATATACAAAAGAATTAAAAGAATATGTTGTAAATGAAGTAAATAATGCAGAAATTGTGAAAGAACAAAAAGAAAATCCAGATATAAATGTATTTACTGGAACAGAATTTCCAGAAGATACTAATTCATCTTTTGATTTTTCTAGTTTGACAGATGAGCAAAGGATGTATATGACATCATTAAGTCAAGAAGAGATGGCAGAATTAATACAGCAATATACAGAAAATGCAAATGCCACATATGAGGGAAATCTAGAAAAAATGGGAGTAGTAGATTTAGATAATCCTAGTACAATTAGTATTTATCCTAAGGATTTTGAATCAAAGGATCAAATTGCTACAGCAATTGAAAACTATAATCAAAAACAAAGAGATGAAGGAAAAGAAGAGAATGTAATAACTTACACAGACTTAGTTGGAACTATGATGAGTTCAGTATCAACTATAATTGATGCAATAAGCTATATATTAATAGCGTTTGTTGGAATTTCACTTGTAGTATCATCAATAATGATAGGAATTATAACATACATTTCTGTACTTGAAAGAACAAAAGAAATAGGAATATTAAGAAGCATAGGAGCTTCTAAGAAAGATATATCAAGAGTATTTAATGCTGAAACATTTATAGTAGGCTTGGGAGCAGGAATTCTAGGAATAGTTGTAACACTTATACTTAACATACCAATAAATATAATAATAAAAGCGGTAACAGATATAAGTGGTTTAGCAAATTTACCAGTCGTTGGAGGAGTAATCCTTGTAATAATTAGTATGTTACTTACTATAATAGCAGGATTAATCCCATCAAGGATGGCAAGTAAAAAAGACCCAGTAGAAGCATTAAGAACTGAGTAAACATAAAACCTGTTAATCAGATTGACGTTACTGATAGATTGTGCTAAAATTAATTTACATTTATGTTTATTAATAAAGTATGAAACTTACTAAAGGAGGCACAAAAAATTTTATAGGCAATCTAATGCAAAAATTAAATTTAATTTTTGCATTACAAAAAACATACATTAATATTGCGAAAGAAGAGGGTTAGTATGACAGCAGGATGGAGAATAAAAGACGGCAAATGGATTTATTACAACTCTAAAGGAGAAATGGCGCATGGTTGGGTAAAAAATAATGGTAGATTGTATCGTACAGATGATACAGGATATTTACTGCAAAATACATGGAAAGAGATTGATGGAGAGCTCTATTATTTTAATGGATCTGGTGAAGCATTAGTCGGATGGAATTGCATAAGTAATGAATATTATTATTTTTATCCAACTGAAACAGAAGAACATCGTATGTGCTCTATGGCGCATGATACAATTATTGATGGATATTATATTGATGATTTAGGAAGAAGAAAGTAGTACTTTAGAGAAGAACGGTTACGTTCTTCTTTTTCTATATGTGTTGATATTTGAAACTATAACTTAAAAAAATGCCGAAAAAATAAAAAAACTCTATACTAATTAGAAAAAATAGTATATAATATTAACATGTTTAAACCGACAGGCTTATATTCTTAATTAAGAATATACTGTGATAATATTAGAAACTGAGGTAATAAACATGAAAGATTCAAAAGATTATCAAAATTTTAACAGAAAGGAAAATTTAAAATTTGCATCAAAAGTTGTGCATGGTGCAGAGGGAGTAGATCCGGCAACTGGTTCATTAAGCTTCCCAATTTATCAAACAGCTACTTTTAAACACAGTTCAATTGAAATAAGAGATCCATACAATTATTCAAGATGTATTAATCCAACAAGGGAAGAGTTGGAAAAAACAATGGCAATACTTGAAGAAGGAACAAGAGCATTTGCTGTAAATTCAGGAATGGCAGCTATAACACTTGTATTCTCATTACTGAAACCAGGAGACCATGTGATAATGTCTGATGATATTTATGGAGGCACATTCAGAGAAGTTAATGAAGTATTAACTGTAAATGGTGTAGAATATGATAGCATTGATTTATCTGATATAGATTTATTAAAAAGAACTATAAAGAAAAATACAAAAATGATATTTATAGAGACACCTACAAACCCTATGATGAAAGTTGCAGATATTAATGAAATTTCAAAAATTGGACATGATATAGGTGCATTAGTAGTTGTAGATAATACATTTTTGACACCATATTTCCAAAAACCACTTACACTAGGAGCAGATATTGTAGTTCACAGTGGTACAAAATATTTAGCAGGACATAATGATGTTCTTGCTGGAGTTGTTGTAGTAAAAGATTCTAAAATTGGTGAAAGATTGGAAATACAAATGTATATCTATGGAGCAGGACTTGGACCAATGGATTCATGGATAATGTTAAGAGGATTAAAAACATTGGCATTAAGAATGGACAAACATGCACAAAATGCAATGAAAGTCGCAAATTGGCTTCGCAATCAACCAAAAGTTGAAAAAGTATATTATGTAGGTTTTGAAGATCATAAAGATTATGCAGTTACTAAGAAGCAAACTACAGGATTTGGAGGAATGATTTCTTTCAGGGTAAATAATATTGAAACTGTAAATAAAATTCTAACAAGTCTAAAACTAGTTATATTTGCAGAAAGCTTAGGCGGAGTAGAAAGTCTAATTACTCATCCTGTAAGTAGAACACATACTGAAATATCTGAAGAAAAGAGAAATGCTTTGGGAATAACAGATACATTACTAAGACTATCTGTAGGAATTGAAGATGTGGATGATATTATTGCGGATCTAGAACAAGCAATGAAATAGAAAAGTAGAGCAGGCATATTTAATCAAGGTTAAACTATTAATTTTGATTAAATAAGTCTGTTTAAATTATCCAAAATATGGGAGGAATAAAAATGACAAAATTTACAAAAATGCAAGCATATGGTAATGACTATGTATATATAGATGCAATTAATCAAAAAATTAATAATGTGCATGAACTTGCTAAATATCTAAGTAATAGACATTTTGGGGTTGGTTCTGATGGCTTAGTTCTAATATGTAGTTCTGATGTTGCAGATTTTAAAATGAGAATGTTTAATCCAGATGGTACAGAAGGAGAAATGTGTGGTAATGCATTAAGAAGTTTAAGCAAATATGTATATGATCATAATTTAACAGACAAAACAGAATTAGAAATAGAAACATTAGGTGGAATTCAACATGTAAAATTAACAGTAGAAAATGGAAAAGCGATAAACATAGAAGCTAATATTGGAAAACCAGTATTAGATACTAGTGTTATTCCAGTAAATACAGATTTAACAGAATTTGTAGAGCAAGAAGTAAAAGTATTAGATAAAACATTAAAAATAACTGCAATTTCATGGGGAAATCCTCATTGTGTAATGTTTATAGATGATGTAGATAATTTTGATGTAGAAAAATATGGAAAGGCAATTGAATATAAAACAGAGTTATTCCCAAATAAAACTAATGTAACGTTTGCACAAGTAATAGATAGAAATAATATAAAAATAAGAGAATGGGAAAGAGGAACTGGAGAAACAATAGGTTGTGGAACTGGATGTTGTACAGCAACAGTAGCAGCAGTTTTAACAGGACGATGTGATAGAAAAGTTAATGTTCATCAAATAGGAGGAATACTTGAAACAAATTGGGATGAAAAAAGCGGAAAAATGTTTATGAAAGGCCCATCTCATACAGTATTTGAATCAGAAATAGATGTTGATAACATTATAAAAAAGAACAGAACTACAGAATTAACACAATTATTAAGAAATGTGGATTATGAGTTAGTAAAAGGTAGTTTAAATGTAGAAATATCTGATGTGAAAGATGATTCTAGAAAAGTAGAAAAAGATGATATGTATGTAGCAAAGGTGGGAGCTACGTCAGATGGACATAAATATATTCCAGATGTTATAAAAAAAGGTGCAAAAGTAATAGTAATAGAAAAAGAAATAGATATGCCAAAAGAAGATATAACAGTAATAAGGGTTAAATCATCAAGAGAAGCAATGGCAGAAATATCTGCTGCGTATTTTAATTATCCAGCAAAAGAATTGACTGTTATAGGAATAACAGGAACTGCAGGAAAAACATCAACATCAACAATATTAAAAAGAATGATAGAAGCTGATGGAAAAAAAGCAGGTTTGATTGGCACAATAGGAGCTTTTATTGGAAAGAGAAAAATTCCTCTTCATAATACAACGCCAGAAAATTATGAAATACAAAAACTATTCAGAGAGATGTGCGACGAAGGTTGTAAATATGCAATAATGGAAGTATCATCACAAGGATTAAAAATGCACAGAGTAGATGGATTTACATTTGATTATGGTGTTTTTACAAATATATCAAAAGAACATATTGGACCAAATGAACATGAAAGTTTTGAAGAATATATGTTCTGTAAAAGTTTATTATTCCAAAAATGTAATACAGGGATTATAAATGCCGATGATAAAAATTATGAAAATATATTGAAAAATCACACTTGTAAAGTTATTAGATTTGGAATGAACGAAGAAGATTTAGATATGAGAGCTTCAAATATAAAATTTATTATGAATGATAAATTCTTAGGAATGGGATTTGATGTAGCAGGAAAAATAAATGATAAGTTTGAGGTATCAATTCCAGGAAGATTTTCCGTATATAATTCATTGTGTGCAATCACAATTGCAAATGAAATAGGAATAAGTAAAGATGCAATGAAGAAAGTGTTAACAACAGTTTCTGTTAAAGGAAGAATGGAACTTGCTGTTTCAAATGATAAATACAAATTAATTATAGATTATGCTCATAATGAAGATGAAATGACTAATTTAATGGAAACAATAATGGAGTATAAACCAAAAAGAATAGTTTGCATCTTCGGTGGTGGCGGAAACAGAGCAAGAGATAGAAGATATGATATGGGAGAAATATCAGGAAAATATGCAGGGCTTACAATTCTTACAGAGGACAATCCTAGATTTGAAGAAATTGAATCTATTAATAATGATATAATCACAGGATTAAATAGAAGTAATGGCAAATACATTATTATAGAAGATAGACAAGAAGCAATAGAGTACGCAATGAAGAATGCAGAAAATGGAGATATTATTCTTTTAATCGGAAAAGGACATGAACAATATCAAGAAATTAAAGGAGTACAATATTACTGGGATGAAAGAGAAGCGGTTGAAAGGGCAATAGAAAAATTATATAAATAAAAATAAATTAACAAAAAAGTAAGGATTAAATGAATCTTTACTTTTTTGTTACAATTTAAATGAAATACTGGACAAAACATTTAAATTAAATTAAAATAGTAAAAGTAAAATTATGCATAGTAATAAATACAAAAATAAATATAATAAAAAGGAATGATGAATATGAATATTTGGCATGATATAAGCAAAGAAAGAATAAATAAAAATGATTTTGTAGGAGTAGTAGAAATCTCAAAAGGTGGAGATGTAAAATATGAAATGGATAAAGAAACAGGAATGCTAAAACTAGATAGAGTTCTATATACAGCTACTCATTATCCAACAAATTATGGCTTCATTCCTCGTACATATGCAGAAGATAAAGATCCATTAGATGTACTAATTTTATGTAACGAAGAAATTGTGCCATTAACACTTGTAGAATGTTATCCAATAGGAGTTCTTATTATGAATGATAATGGTGAGGAAGATGAAAAAATAATTGCAATATCTAAAAAAGACCCATACCTAAATGTATATAATGACATATCTGCACTTCCTAATCATGTTTCTGATGAAATAAAACATTTCTTTGAAGTATATAAACAATTAGAAGGAAAAACTACTACTGTAGATAGAATGCTTGGAAGAGAAGACGCAGAAGCAATAATAGAAAAATGCATGAAATCATATGAAGAAAAATTTGGTAACAGAATATAATATGGTTATAGGAAATATTTTAAAGCTAATTAAAAGTTATGGAATATCTAATTTGCTAAATAACTTTAGCGAAGAGTAGTTTTCTAAAATTTAAAAATCAAAGAGTGGGACAAAAAATCACTTTTGTCAGAGTTGAAGAGAGGTGATAAATGTTGATAGAAAAAATAATTTTTAATATTCTAGCTTTTGCAATATTTATAATTGTATTTGGTAAATTCATAAAGAAAAATGATACAAGTTATGTGTATGTATTGGGATTAGAATTTATAGGTATTGTAATAAATTTTATAGAGCTATTTTTTAATATACATTTAAATTTATTTTTTAGAATTATAATATACATATTATCAATAATAATTCCAGGTATTATACTGTTAATTGAATATAAGAAAAAAATTGATTTTCCGGAAATCTTAAATTTATTGCTGGCAAAAATAGCATTAAGTTCTGGAAATACAGAGCAAGCAAAAGATTATTTGTTTAAACTAATTAATAAATATCCTAATAGTTATATTGGGCATAAAACATTGGCTGAGGTATATGAAAAAGAAGAAAAATATTCTATTGCAGTAGATGAATATATACGTGCATCTGAGATAAATAATAAAGATATTAAGTTGAATTATAATATGGCAAGATTGCTTAATAAAGATGAAAGGCCAGAAGAAGCAATTACAGTTCTTCAAGATATATTAAAAAAGAAACCAGAATATTATGAAGCAACTAATTTGTTAGGAGAAATATTATATACTAATGAAAGATATAAAGAAGCAATAAATGTTTATATGAATGCATTAAGATATAATCCAGGAAATTATGATTTATACTATAACTTAGGAATGGTATATACAATGGTCAATGATTTTCAAAGAGCAAAGGAGTTCTATCAAAAAGCGGCAGAAATCAATTCACTTTTATATAATGCAAAACTTAGTATAGGACAGATAGCGCTAATTGCTGGGGATTTGGATGAAGCAGAAAAATATTTTAAAGAAAGTATTAAAGGAGAGGACGTAGAAGCTGGCTCATATTATTATTTATCACAAGTTGCAATATTAAGAGGCGAAAAAGAAAAAGCAACAAATTATATGAATATAGCAGTAGAATTAGATCCTAAAATATATGACAAAGCTCAAAGAGAAACTGTATTTATGCCAATAAAAAATGAAATAAGGAAACCAGAAAATAAGCAAAAAGAGGAAAAGAAAAGAACAAAATTACTTTTAAAAGAAAGAAAAGCGTTGAACCATTTATCCAAAACATGTTCTCTAATTAGCAACCTTAATAATGATGATTTAACAATGATGAAGAACCTAAAAGAAAAAGAAATAGAAAAAGAAGAAAAACAACGAGAAAACTAATTAATTAAAATAAAATACAAAGCATCCTCATATAATTAATATAAATAATGTATGAGGATGTGATTTTTTATGAATATTTCCATTGTAGGGGGAGATTTGCGTATAGTTAGATTAGCAGAAATGTATGCAAAAGAAAAAGAAATAAACAACATTTATACATATGGATTAGAAAAATATTTTGAAAAGAACTTAATTGAGATTAATAAAAATAGTAATGAAGATAATTGTACTAGAAAAAAATATGAAGTTATTGATGAAAATATTAAAATATGCAATACATTAGAAGAAACAATAGAAAGTTCTGATGTGATAATAAGTGGAATGCCATTTACGAAAGATAACATTAATATAAATTCTCCTTTTTCTAAACAAAAAATCACAATAAATGAGATATCTAAATTATTATCAGGTAAAACATTTGTTGCTGGAGGGATTCCAAAAGATTTATGTGATGATGAAAAAATAAATACAATAGATTTATTGAAAAATGAGGAACTTACAATATTAAATGCAATTCCTACGGTTGAGGGAACAATAAAAATAGCTATAGAAGAAAGAGAAGAAACAATTCATGAAAGTAATGTACTAATTTGTGGATTTGGAAGAATAGGAAAAATTTTATGTGATAGATTTAGTAATCTTGGAGCCAATATTTATTGTTCAGCAAGAAAAGAAACTGATTTGGCATGGATTAGAGAAAAGAGATATATTCCTCTTAAATATGATGAACTGAATAAATATTCATCAGAATTTGACATAGTTATAAATACTGTTCCGACAATTGTTATAGATAAAAAGGAATTAGAACATTTTAGAAAAGATGTGCTTATAATAGACCTAGCATCATCACCAGGAGGAATAAATAAAGAATATGCGAAAGGATTAGGAATTAAAGTAATAACTGCACTAGGGATTCCTGGAAAAGAAATGCCTAGAACAGCTGGAAAATATATAAAAGATATTATAAATAAAATCTTAATGTTGCATTAATATTATTTAAGGTATATAATTAAATTCGCAATAAATATATCATATAGAGCATCAAATGATATGGTTTATTAAGATTTAAAAATATTTTATTAGAAAGGAAGAAAACAAATGACAGTTTTACAAGCATTAATATTAGGAATTATACAGGGATTGACAGAACTATTACCAATATCTAGTTCAGGACATTTAGACATTATACCATGGCTTTTAAATTGGACTGCTAATCCAGAATTTAATATAGCGTTTGAAGGTTTTGATGTAGCTTTACATTTTGGAACATTTTTGGCAATTGCTCTATTTTTCTTCAAAGATTGGATTAGATTGATTGTTGGTGGATTTAATCAAGTAGTAAAAAAGAAAAAAACAACTGAAGGAAGAATGTTTTGGTATTTAGTTATTGCTACAATACCTGGTGGTATAATAGGATTATTATTAGATACATTTGCTGGAGACATTCTAAAAAAACCAGTTATAATTGCGATTGCATTAATTATAATGGGTATAATTTTATATTTCGTTGATAAAAAATCGAAATCAACAACAGATTATGAGCACATGACATTTAAACAAACTTTTTTAATTGGACTTTCACAATGTTTAGCTTTTATTCCTGGAGTTTCTAGATCAGGAATTACAATGACAACAGGAAGAGCAATGGGAGTAGATAGAACTTCTGCTGCGAGATATTCTTTCATGCTTTCTGCACCTATTGTATTTGCAGCAACAATATTTAAAATAAAAGATTTTGTATTTAGTGTTTCATTTTTTGTCGGAATATTAGCAAGTTTTATTGTAGGTATAATTGTAATAAAGTGGTTACTACATTATTTGCAAAAGGGAAGTTTTAAAGGTTTTGCAATATATAGAGTTATATTTGGTATTATAATTTTAATATTTGCAATTGTAAGAATGTAAAGTGTATTTATTTGAAAGTATTTAATAAAAAAATATTATATAGAATAATATATAGAATAATAGAACAAGTAAAAAAATAATGAGAATATGGAATGGAATGTAATTTGAGCATAGGTAATCTTTAAAAATTTTGGTAGGGAATCTCACGCTTTCGTGAGGGCGCTGCCAAAATTTTTTTAGAATACCTGCGAAAATTAGCTTGACCGACATATTCGAAATTATTTTTTTACTTGTTCTATTATTCTGTTTAAATTCGATTTAATAAAAACAAAAATTGGAAATATTACAAAAATATTACAAAAATATTACATTTATATTAAATCTTTTAATTTATATTGACTTTTTTATAAAAAAAGATAAAATATTAAAAGAACTGTAATTATATTGTTGAAAAATAAAAGGAAAAAAATACAAGTATTATTTGTTGCATTTTGCAAAATATAATAATGGTGCAAATTTAAACGAAGGAGAATAAAATGTCTAGCTGTTTAGGATTATATATAGAAAACAATGTAATTAAATATGCAAAAGTAACCAAAGATCGTGAACTTTTAAAGATAGAATCTTTTGGAGTAAAGTTTTATGAAAAAATTGGTGAAGCAATAGAACAAATTGTTTCAGAAACTTATAGCTATAATATACCAATAAGTATAAATCTATCTGAAGAAATATACAACTATTTCTATATGTTTAGCCTTCTTAACAAGAATGATCTAAAACAAGCTATAGATACTGAATTTGATTCATATTGTTATGACAAAAAGTTAAATAAAAATGCATTTGAAGCAAGATATGCGTTATCGAATGAAATTGATGATAAAGATAAAGTAAAAGTAATACATGTTTCTTCAAACAAATCGTCAATTTCAAAAACTTTACAAACATTCAATGATTACAAGGTATCTACAATAACTCCAATAGGAACTAGTATTGCCAATATTGCATCTATTAAACCTAAGGAAAACATAATAATTGTAAATATAGAAGAAAATACTAGTATAACTAGTATAATAAATCAAAAAATATATAATGTAGAAAAACTAGAAGAAGGTTCTGGAGATATATTAGGAAAAATTGCTAGTAAAGAAAATTCATATTCTAAAGCGTATGAGATTTGTAAAAATTCTACAATATACACAATGGAAGGAAAAGAATTACAGGACGAAGAAAATGAATATCTAGATTATATAATGCCTACATTATACAAAATAGTAACAAAAGTACAAGAATATGTAGCTAGTACAACTGTGAAGTTTGAAAAGATTTATTTGACTGGTACAATGTCAGTTGTAAATAATATAGATTTATATTTTCAAGAGTTTTTCCAAACAGAAAAATGCGAAGTACTAAAACCTTATTTCATCACAGAAAGCGTAAAAATAAACATAAAAGACTATATAGAAGTGAATTCAGCAATTGCTATAGCAATGCAAGGATTAGGCTATGGTATCAAGAACATGAATTTCAAAAAACCAAGCCTTATAGACCAATTACCAGATTGGCTAAAGATAGATGTAAGTTTAGGAAAAAAAGAAAAGAAAAGTGGAAAAAAACTTAACTTTAGCTTGAAAGGAAAATTTGATCTTACAGAAAAGTGGTTATTAAGAAGTGCTGCTGGAGTATTAATGCTTACAATATTATTTTCAGGTTTTTCTATTTATTTAAATAATAGAATAAATGATAAAATAGTTGAAGCACAAGAAGTAAGCGATTATACAGATGCTCAGATAGCTTTAGCAGATAGTGATATAAATGAAGTAAAACAAAAAGCTAATAGATATAAAGAAATGGAAGACAACCTTAGAAATATAAATGACAAAATAGAAAATGATTTGAGCTTAAAAAACTCAATTCCAAATCTATTAGTAGAAATAATGTCTGCTATACCTAGACAAGTACAAATAACTGAAATTGAAAATACTGCAGGTTCAGAAGGAAGACATATAGTAATTAATGCACAATCTAGATATTACGATGAATTAGGATATTTTAAAGCAAAACTTAAAGAAGATAGAATATTAACAAATGTAGTTTCTACACAAGGAGAAAAACAAGGCGATTTTGTCAAGATTGTTATAGAGGGGGATTTGCCATGAGAAAAATTTTAATAGCAGTATTACTCGTATTATTAATTGTTCTGGCATATTTCACTATATTTCAAGGAATTTCTATAGGCTCATTTCAAATTTTGAGTACACAAGGTATAATAGAACTTAATGACAATTTAACAACAGAAATAAATGAAGCTAATATAAAAATAAAAAGCGATTTACAAAACAAAAAAACAGAATTATCTGATAATGTTAGTGTATTATTAGAAAACAAAGAAAGCTATTATAATTTGGCTAATGTTAGTACAGAAAGCGAAATAAATGAAGCTAATACACAAGAAGTTTATAAAATTGAATACCTATGGCTAAGAATAGGAAGACATGCAAGAACAGAGGGTGTAAATTTTAGAATGGATGTGTTATCTGGAGACGCAGGTGATTCTACTGTTAAGAATATAAATTTTACAGTAACAGGACAATATGCAGGAATAATAGAATTTATATCAGCACTTGAAAATGATAGCGAGCTAGAATTTAGAATAGAGAATTTTCATCTACTTCCAGATGGAGAAAATCTACAAGCAACATTTAATGTAACTGGTATTAGAATAGATTTAGAAAATACAACAACTACAGTAGAGTCTACTACATCAGATGGTACTACAACAACTAATACAGAAACAGATACAACTAATACAGATACATCAAATGAAATTACACAATAATGATGATAAATGGAGGCAAGTATGCTAAAATCGGTAATTAAAGAAATTTTTATAATATTACTCTTGAGTATAGCTATATTATTAATTTTAGGAATACTATTTTATGATTATATTCCTATAAATAAAGTTGTGCCAGAGAAAGAAGCATATGTAACACCAGAAAATGTAAGAAATGAAATTGATGAAACAATATCAGAAACTGAAAAAATTGAAGTAACTTATGAAGTTACAGATTCAGATTTAAATATTTATAAACAAAGTGGAAGTTATACAGAAGGAAAAGCTAACCCATTTTCACTAGAAAGTGAAACAACAAATACAGGAACATCTGGAGAGGGTAATGGCAGTAATAATCAAGATACAAATGAAAACAATGAACCAAGCAATATAGATGAAAATTCAACAGGAACATTTTTTAATGAAGAAGGAATTAAGTAATTTAATTCTTAATGAACTAGGTTATATTTATTAAATTAAATATATACAAAAAAATTTTTATAAGGAGGAATTTTTTATGTTAAAGAATCAAAGGGGTATCACATTAGTTGCTTTAGTTATAACAATAATTATATTAATAATTTTAGCAACAGTAGCAATTACATTTGCTTTTGGAAGTGATGGACTTATAGGACGTGCTGAGCAAGCTGAAGAGTTCTATGCAAATGATACAAAGTACACAGAACAGTCTATTACAAACGTAGAGCATTACATTGATGGAATACTAACAGAAAAAGGCATAGCTACAAATTAGTAGTAAAAAAGTTTTAAACGGTTTAAGATTTCTTTAAACTAAAATAGAAGAGGTTATACTATTCAAATATAATTTAAAATATGTAATTATATTTTAAGTATAACCTCTATTTCAAAATAAGGAGAACATATGGACTATATATTATATATTTTAATATTTTGCATAGGCACTTTATTTGGTAGCTTTTTTACTTTAGCAGTATATAGGATTCCATTAGGACAAGATATAACTCATACACGTTCATATTGCCCTAATTGCAATCATAAATTAACTTTTTTAGACATGATACCAATATTAAGTTATACCTTTTTAGGTGGAAGATGTAGATATTGCAAAGAAAAAATTAGAGTTAGATATATTTTACTTGAAATATTATCAGGTGTTGTATTTGTATTATTTGCAGCTTCAATTAAAATTAGTATTTTTAATTTAAACAATCAAATATTAGTATATTTTGTTGTGGGATTGTTATATTTAGCAACACTGTTTATTATTGCTGGAATCGATAAAGAAAGAATTAGAATAGAAAAGCCAGTATTATTATTTGGCTTTATTTGTGTTACATTATATATGATATATCTATATATAGTAGAAAATGATGCTAGTATCTATAGATATGTTATTTATTTAATGTTATCATGCATATTATTGCTATTTAGCATTGTGTATTTAAGAAAAAAAGGTCAAGACAGTTATACTATTGATGTTTTATTATTATCAATGTTAATGATTTTATTTACATATGAAACTGTATATATATATACAGTAATTATTACATTACTTGCTATTTCAATTCAATTATTGATTCAAAAACTAAGTGAAAAAAAGAGTAAGATTGTAAAAAGAGTTAAAATTGAAAATACTAAAATTCCAATAGGATTTTACATGTGTGTTTCAAATATAATAATGTTACTAATAACTAATTATGTGATTTTTTATAGGTGATTAAATGAACAATAAAAGTAAATTAAAAATTAATTTAAAATCAGAAAATGGATTTACAATGCAAGATTTACTTATTGCATGCTTTATATTTGTTGCATTTGTAGGAATTATTGGAACATTAATGTATTCGGTTTATCATATTAACATTAGAGCAAATTTAACATCGCAAATGACATTCTATGCAGTACAAATATTAGAAGATATTGATAAATTATCGTATGAAGATGCTCAAAATATGACGGGGGCTGAATATAAAGAACAATTTTCTATACCAAATGGATTTAATGTGGATTTACAATTAACAGACTATGGAGAAGGAAAACCTTATATAAAAGATGTAATAAAAATTGTAAATTTAAAAATCTCATATACAGTAGCAGGAGAAACAGAAGAATTTACAGTCAAAAGATTAAAAATTAAGGAAATATAACTATTGTGAAAGGGGCTTTTCGTGTAACAAATGTGGAAAAATAAAGTTAAAAGTGAAAAAGGTATTACGTTAGCGGCTTTAGTTGCATATATGTTCATACTAACTTTGGTTATAGGTGTTTTAACTACAATAAGTACATTTTTTTATGCTAACATTGGGGAAGCAGTTAATTCACCCAAATACATTAATGAATTCAATAAATTTGCCATGTTTTTTGCTACTGATGTAAAAAACTATGATAATGCTACAGTAACAAATAACACTATAGAATTCGAAGATGGGCCAGTATATACGTATCAAAACAATTTTATCTATAGGAATGATGTACGTATAGCACAAAATATATTAGGATGTAATTTTACATTATCACCTTATACTGTAAATACAGTTAGTAAAAATATTATTAATGTAGATTTACAAATTGGAAGAAATGCCGAAGATTCAATAACTCAAAATATTAGTTTTACTTTGAGATATTGGTGAAATTAATAATATTATTATAAAAAAAGTTAATAATATATAATATATAACTAATGAAAGGAGAAATTCTATGGAGTCAAAAAAAAGACAACCTTTAGGAATAGAATTAGTAAAAAGAGGAATTGTTACTGAAGAAGATATTGAAAGAGCATTAGATTATCAAAAAGCTGAACCCAAAAAGAAAATCGGAGATATATTAAATATTTTAAGAGTATGTGATCCATATGTATTAATAAATGCAATGGGAGAGATTCTAGAAGAAAAAGCAATATATTTAAGAGAAGCAGATATTAAACTTAATATTCTTGATTATATTTCAATTGATACTGCAAAACAATATAAAGCTATACCATTTGAAGAAGTAAGTGGAAGAATAAAAGTATGCTTTGCAGATACTTCAAATAAAAGAGCTGTTGAAACTGTAAGGCTTTTACTTTTAAATAAAGGCCTTATAATGGAAAAATATATAACATTTGAAACAAATATTGATTTGATTTTGAATTCTTTTGGCGGTAGTTCGGAGACTATAGATGTAAATGCAGATGTTTCTGGATTTATAGATAGTGTAATAAAAACAGCAATGGATAAAAGGGCGAGTGATATCCATATAGAACCGATGCAAGAGGGAATGAGAATTAGATATAGAATTGATGGTGTATTAGTTAATGCAGCAGATATAGGAAAAGAAAAACAATCACAAATTGTAGGAAGATTAAAAGCAATATCTAATATGCATCAAGAAAAACAAGAATCACAAGATGGTAGAATTATAATGTATCCAGAATATAATATTCGTGTTTCTTCACAAAAGAATATATATGGAGAAAAATTCGTTCTAAGATTATTAAAGAAAAACGAAGATGTAAGATCATTATTTGATTTAGGATTCCCAAATGACCAAAATCTAGTAAAAAATGCATTTAACAAAAAGAATAGTATCACTGTTATAGCGGCTCCAACAGGAGAGGGTAAAACTACTACATTATACAGTATTATAGATTATTTAAATAAACCGCAAATAAATATTACTACTATTGAAGATCCAGTAGAAATTAGAATAAACGGATTAAATCAAATAGAAGTTGATCAAAAAATAACTTTTGTAGATTCATTAAGAACAGTATTGAGACAAGATCCAGATATTATACTAGTTGGAGAAATAAGAGATACAGAAACTGCAGAAATAGCAATGCAAGCTGGACAAACTGGTCATTACGTATTATCAACAATTCATACAATTGATGCTGTGGAAGTTATAACAAGATTGAGAAAAATGGGAATATCGAACTATGATATATCAAGTACTTTGGCTACATCAGTTTCAGAGAGATTGGTAAGAAGATTGTGTCCTCATTGTGCTAGAGAAAGAGATTATACAGAAAAAGAGAAAGAAATAATAGGAAAAATAGGAGAAAAATATAATATCAAATTCGATATAGAAGGAAAGAAAACATTTGATGCAGTAGGATGTAAAAAATGTCATAATACAGGATATCTTGGAAGAATTGGAATATTTGAAGTATTAATGTTAAATGATACAATAAGATCTTTAATTGTAGAAAATAAGCCAGCGATGGAAATTAGGGATGTAGCATTGCAAAACGGATATGTACCATTAATTGTAGATGGTATAAACAAGATAATAGATGGTATTACAAATTTGGATGAGCTAAATAATAAATTAGCATTATATTAAAAATATGGAGGTAACAAATGATAGATATTGATAAAATTTTGGATACTGCACGTAAAAAGGATGCTTCTGATGTACATTTAATCTGCGGATTAAAGCCAATGTTAAGAATTAGAAGAGAATTAATAGAATATGAATGTCCTTCACCTCTAGTAGAAGATGATATGTATGAAGTATATGATTATTTTGTACGTGGAAATGTAGATAAAGATAGAGTTTTTAAAGAAACAAAGAAACTAGATACTTCGTTTGAATTTGAAGACATACGTTTAAGGGTTAATATCTCTTTGGCTAATGAAATACCAGTATTTACAATGAGACTTATAAAAAATGAATTACCAAAATATGAAGATTTAGGTGTTCCTGATATAGTAAGAAGAATGACATATCAGCCACAAGGATTAATGCTTGTTACTGGTAAAACTAATTCTGGAAAAACAACAACATTAAATGCATTAATTAATGAAATAAATGAAAATCAAAACAAAAAAATACTTACACTAGAAAATCCAGTTGAATATAAGCATACAAGTAAAAAATCTGTTATAATTCAGAAAGAAGTTGGGGCTGGAAGAGATTGTTTAAGCTTTAGTGATGGTGTTAAAAACTCATTAAGAGAAGACTGTGATATATTAGTAATAGGAGAGATTAGAGACAGAGAAACTATGGAAGCAGCAATAGAGACAGCAGAGTCAGGACATTTAGTTATAGGAACTCTTCATACAAAGTCATGTGCAGAAACAATAGATAGAATGGTAAACTTTTATGAAATAAGAGATCAACAAACAGTTAAGTACTTAATTTCATCATTATTGAAATTAGTTATATCTCAAAGATTATTACCATCTAAAACAGGAGAATTAGTATTAGTACCTGAGGTAATGGTAGTAGACAATATTGTATCTGGTATAATTAGAAAAGAAAAAATAAGTGTATCTGAAATAGAAGATGCAATACAAAGTAACTTAGAAAAGGGAAGTATAGGATTAATAAATTCTATAGCAGAATTATTTGTAAATGATGTAATCACATTAGAACAAGCAAAAGCACAAATAGAGGAAAAGAATATTGAGACTTTAAATAGAACTATAATGCAATTAAAAATAAAAAAAGAAAAGGACAATAGAATAAATCAATAAAGTATATTTATTAGAAAGGAGAAAAAATGCCAGAATATATTTATAGAGCGGTTACTTCAAAGGGACAAATTGTAAGAAATAGAGTTGAAGATTCCAATAAACATACTCTCATAAAAAAATTGAAGAGTAGTGGCTTAGTACCAATAAGTATTGTACAAGTTGGATACAGAAGCAAGAAAACTAAAGTTAATAGAAGAAATATGATGGATATAGACGACATAATGAAACAAGCTGATTCTGCTAATATTATGCGAGGAAGGATTTCTGCAAAACCTTCATTAAAGGAAAGAGTAAATATAGCATTAGCAAGAGAAGAAAAAATAACTACGAGAGACATTATAATTTTTACACAGAATTTTTACTTGTTGAAAAAAGCAAACTTTAATAATATACATGCTTTAAGTACTATAATAGATAGTACAGATAATTTATCACTAAGAGGAATACTTCAAGATATATTAGCAGGTGTTGAATCTGGAGAATATATGTATACTACAATGGAATATTATTCTAACATTTTCCCATATATATATATCAACATGATAAGAGTAGGAGAAATGTCTGGATCACTTACAAAATCACTAGAACAAGCGGTAAAATATCTTGAAGATGTGGACACTACAGGATCAAGACTAAGAAAAATCATAATACCAAACGTTTTACAATTAGTAGCTATTTTAGGAATATTGATTTTTGGTGTTGCATACATTATTCCATTAATAGAAGAAGCTTTCGAGGCTTCAGGAACAACTCAGCAACTTCCTGAAATTACAGTATGGTTTGTAAATTTCTGTAATAATCTGATGAGTGTTTGGTATATACCAGTTGGAATGATTGCTGCAATTGTTGGAATAATTTTTGCATATGTAAATACACCAAAAGGAAAATATAACTTCCATTATTTTAAATATAAAATGCCTATTTTTGGAAGATTAATATATGCGATGGATTTTTCAAGATTTATGAGAGCCATGTTATTAAACCTTGAAAATGGAATGAGAATTCAAGATTCGCTAGAAGTAAGTAAATCAGTAGTTAAAAATTATGTACTATTATCTATAATAGAAACAGCTATTAATAATATATTAATAGGTGCATCGTGGATAGAGCCATTTGAAAATTCAGGTTTATCATCATCAATGGAAACAGAAATGTTAAAAATCGGTATGCAAACTGATTTATCTGAAATGATAAGTAAACTTGTTGAATACATGGATATGGATATAAATAATGAAATGCAAAGAATAATGAGCGTTTTACCACAAGTTATATATTCAATTGTTGGAGTGTTCTTAATATTCTTAGTAATTGTAATTATAGTACCATGTATACAACTTTATATGGGTACTTGGTTATTCGATGCAGTGGATTTACCAAATTTCTAAAGAAAGAAAATACTTTAACTATTCAAACAGAATATATTGTGATATAATCTGTTTGAATAGTTTTTCTATTATATATGGAGGAATAAGAAAAATGAGATTAGGTATAGATTTAGGTGGGAGTCATATTGGAATAGGATTAGTAGATCCGCGTGATGGAAAAATAATAAAGAAGGTAGAACAAGACATTCAAGCAAATAAAGATATGAATTCATATATTTTAGAATATATAAATTCAAACATATACCATTTTACACAAAACTATAATATTGATTTGATAGGAATAGCAAGTCCTGGAAATCCAAATCAAGAAGAATTAACAATATATAATTTGGTTAATTTGGGTATAGAAAAATTAAATTTAAAAGAAATTTCAAAAAAATATAATATACGTATGCAAATAAGGAATGATGGAAAAGCTGCAGGCCTTGCAGAGTTTAAATATGGTTCACTAAAACAATATAATGATGCTGTGTTTTTATGTTTAGGAACAGGTATTGGATCTGCAGTATTCTTAAATGAAAAACTAATGCAATCAAATAGACATATTGGTTTTGAGATTGGACATATGATAATTGATAGAAATGGATTAGAATGTAATTGTGGTAAAAAAGGATGCTTTGAAACATATTGCTCAATGAAAAGATTTAAAGATAATGTAAATAAAATATTAAATATCAATGAGATTTCAGCAAAAGAATTATTAGAAAAAGTTAAAGAAAATCTTAACAATTCCGATATAATAAAATTAATAGATGAATATATAAATAATTTAATAATTGGATTATCTAATATTATAGATATATTCGAGCCAGAGGCTATAGCCATTGGTGGAAGTTTTGTGTTTTTTAAAGATATATTTTATAAAAAACTTGTTGATGAAATGAATAAAAGAAAATATGTTTTCAATAAAGAAAATTTACCTCATATAGTACTCGCAGATTTAAAAAATGATGCAGGAATAATAGGAGCAGTAATAGATTGAAAAACTATTTAAATTCAGATAATACATATATTTTTCAAATTTTTTTGAGTCTTGTTGTCGAAACCATATAAGCACATAAAAAGTAAATTTTTATGTGCTAGGTTTCTCCAATCGCACTCGCTTTTTTCAAAGCTCGTTTGGTCGCTACGCGACTCCTACAAAAATTTTCTAAATATATGTATTATCTGAATTTAGGGTTTAACAACTATTATGCAATCAGCGTATAAATTAAAAATTAGGTTATATTTGACAAATTTTATAAAAAATAGTATAATAATTTACAGTTGTTACCAAAATAGGTAAAGAAGAGATTTATATATAGTTTTAATTAAAGAGAGATATATTATAATATTGTAAATTATTGAATCGGATTATAAAATAAAAAATAGTAATATTAAAATATGCTTATGGTGCGGAAAATATGTTAAGCATGTTATATATAGTTTGTGCTAAAATAATAGTAGTAGTGATAAAAATTTTATGTTCAAGAGTAGTTTATAATATTATAAACTACTTTTTTGTTTGTATATAAATTAAAATGGATATAATAAATAAAGAAAAGGAGAGATTTAAATTAATGGAAAAAAAAGAAACTATGGAAAAAGGAGTTTTTGAAAAAACAGAAATAAAAAGAAAAAGAATGCCAAGAAAAAAGAATAAATTAGATGAAGGACAAACAACTCAAACAGAAGTAAAGAAAGAGAGAAAAGTAAATAATACAAATTTTAAAGAAGCTAAAGAGAATGTAGGGCAAAAGATTGTAGAAAATAATAAAAGAGAAAATTTACCAAAATTTGAATTTAAAAAAGATAATTTAAAAATAATACCACTTGGGGGATTAGATGAAATAGGTAAAAATATTACAGTATTTGAATACGGAAATGAAATAGTATTAGTTGATTGTGGTCTAGAGTTCCCAGAAGATGATATGCTAGGTGTAGATTTAGTAATACCAGATGTAACATATCTAGAAAAGAATAAAGAAAAAATAAAAGGATTAGTGATTACACATGGACATGAAGATCATATAGGAGCAATACCATATATTTTAAAACAAATAAATATGCCAATTTATGCTACAAAATTAACAATGGGATTAATAAAAAATAAATTGGAAGAACATAAATTACTTTCATCTACTAAATTAAATACTGTAGAACAAGGACAAACAGTTAATTTTGGAAATATCAGAGTGGAATTTATTAGAAGTAGCCATAGTATACCAGATTCTGTAATGCTTGCTATACACACACCTGTAGGAACTATACTTCATACAGGAGACTTCAAAGTAGATTTTACACCAATAGATGATCAAATAATGGATTTGGGAAGAATTGCTGAACTTGGAAATAGAGGAGTCTTAGCTTTAATGTCTGATAGTACTAACTCAGAAAGAAAAGGCTATACAATGTCTGAAAAAACTATAGGAGATGTGTTCGATAGGTTATTTCAAAATAACAAAAAAAGAATAGTAGTTGCAACTTTTGCTTCAAATGTTCACAGAGTACAACAAATTGTGAATTCTGCTAAAGAATACGGCAGAAAAATTGCAGTTTGTGGTAGAAGTATGATAAATATGATTGAGACAGCAAGAGAAATAGGTTATATCGATGCACCAGAAAACATGTTTATTGATATAGATATGATTAAAAATTATACTGATGACCAATTAGTAATAATAACTACAGGAAGCCAAGGAGAAACTATGTCTGCATTAACTAGAATGGCAGCAGGAGAACATAAAAAAGTAGTTATTACACCAAATGATATGGTAATAATTTCTGCAACTCCAATTCCAGGAAATGAGAAATTAGTTTCAAATGTAATAAATGATTTAATGCAAATAGGTGCAGAAGTTATTTATAGTGCATTAGAAAATGTACACGTTTCTGGGCATGCTTGCCAGGAAGAGCAAAAATTAATTATATCTTTAGCAAAACCAAAATACTTTATACCAGTACATGGTGAGTATAGACAGTTAAGAGCTCATGCAGAAACTGCAAAGGAAATGGGAATACCAACAGAGAATATATTTATATTGGAAAATGGTAAAACTCTAGAATTAAACAGAAAAGAAGCTAAAATAACAGCATCAGTTCCATCAGGAAAAATATTAGTAGATGGATTAGGTGTTGGAGATGTTGGAAATATTGTTTTAAGAGATAGACAACATTTATCACAAGATGGATTAATAGTAATTGTTATGACAATGAATGGAAGTACTGGAGAAATAGTATCAGGACCAGATGTAGTATCTAGAGGATTCGTATATGTAAGAGAATCTGAAACATTAATGGATGATGTAAAAAGAGTTATTAAGCAAGAAGTACAAACATTTGAAGAAGAAGGAGTTAGAGACTGGGCAACAATTAAATCAACATTAAAAGATGATTTAAGAGACTATATATTCCAGAGAACAAAGCGTAATCCTATGATTCTACCAATAATAATGGAAATATAGGAAAATGCAATAATACCAAGGAATTTCTCCTTGGTATTATTTAATACATTTGTAATGTATCACTAATTATTTCAGATACATTTGAATATTTATTATCTGATTCAATTTTAAAAATTGGACAACTACAATTAGAAGCTTCATAAACTGTAACCTTAATTGTTTCGACTTCATTAAAGACCACTTCGTTGTTCATGTTCTAATTCCCCCTTCTTTTGTGCAATAAAAATATTATAAAAGTTAAAAAATAAAAAGTAAGTCGAAATCTGTCGATGCAGATATATTTTATTAAAAATATTTTCTGTTTAATATTATTTAGTATTAAAAAATATCTCGTAAATAATATAAAAAAGGTAAAAGTTAATAACAATCTATAACAATTAACCAGAATATTGTATTTGTTACCAAGAATTATTGTAAAAGACATTAAAATAATGTATAATACTAATATGTATTCTATGTAAAAGAGAGGGAGATTTATGAACTATAAAGATTTAGCAGATTTAATATTTCCAAATGCAAAGGAAATTTCATATTATGAAGAAAAATATCCAGATAGAAACTTGAAAGAAGGTGCGGTTGTTTCAAGATTTGCACCAAGCCCTACAGGATTTGTGCATATAGGCGGGCTATATCAAGCTTTAGTTGCAAAAGAAATGACTAAAAAAACAGAAGGAGTATTTTTCTTAAGAGTTGAAGATACAGATCAAAAAAGAGAAGTTGAGAATGGAGTTACTGGAATAGTAAATTCATTAAAGGATTTTGATATATTACCAGATGAAGGTATGGTAACAGAGACTGTAGAAAAAGGAAATTATGGACCATATAAGCAATCATTAAGAAAAGATATATATGAGGCTTATGCTAAATATTTATTAGAACAAGGAAAAGCATATCCATGTTTTTGTTCTTCAGAAGAAGGAGAAGAAATAAGAAAAAAGCAAGAAGCAGCTAAAATAAGACCTGGCTATTATGGAGTTTGGGCAAAATGTAGAAATTTAACTGTAGAAGAAGCGGCAGAAAAAATAAAAAATGGAGAAAAATATATTATTCGTTTTAAATCTCCTGGGAGAGAAGATAGGAAAATAAAACATCATGATTTGATAAAAGGAAATGTGGATTTTCCAGAAAATGATCAAGATATCGTAATAATAAAAGCTGATGGCCTTCCAACATATCATTTTGCACATGCAGTAGATGATCACTTAATGAGAACTACACATGTAATACGTAGTGATGAATGGTTATCATCAGTACCACTACATTTACAATTATTTCATGAATTAGGATTTAGAGCACCGAAATATGCTCATATTTCACCAATAATGAAAAACGATAATGGAAATAAACGTAAATTAAGTAAAAGAAAAGATCCAGAAGCAGCAGTATCATATTACAAAGAAGAAGGAATACCTGTAAATGCTGTAAAAGAATACCTTTTAAACATTGCTAATTCAACATTTGAAAATTGGAGAAGAGCTAATCCTGATAAAGATATGGATGAATTTGATTTCCAATTAAATAAAATGAGTGTAAGTGGTGCATTATTTGATATGATTAAGTTATTAGATATAGGTAAAACTGTTATATCAAAAATGACTGCTGAAGAAGTTTTTGAGAATTCTTTAATATGGTCAAAAGAATTTGATAAAGAATTAGAAACAATGCTACAAGATAGAGATTATTCTTTAAAAGTATTTGGAATAGAAAGAGGTAATAAAAAACCAAGAAAAGACATCGCAAAATGGTCAGACGTTAAAAATTCTATAATCTATATGTATGATAATAAATTCTTAGATAATGAAGTTTCTTATGATTATGCTAAAATTTCAGATAAAGAGGAAATTAACAAATTATTAAAATCATATATAGATGATTATTTTGATATTAATGATGATAAAGAAATTTGGTTTAATAAAATAAAGGACTTAGCAGAAAAGAACGGATATGCAAGAGAAGTTAAAGAGTATAAAGCAAATCCTGAAAATTTTCCTGGACATGTTGGAGATGTAAGTACTGTTTTAAGAGTTGCTTTAACAGGAAGACAAAATACTCCAGATATGTATGAAATTATTAAAGTATTAGGAAAAGATAGTGTAATTAAAAGAATAGAGAAAGCAATTAAATAATTATAATTTAATTATATGTTCGTTATTATAAACACAAAGATTCCTTAAGTTTTCTTTGTTAGATTAAGCATTTATATAAATTCTAATATTAAAATGAAGGAGAATAAAATAAGTGGAATATAGTATAGGGGATATAGTAAAAACTAAAAAACAACATCCATGTGGTAGTAAACTATGGGAAATAACAAGAGTAGGAGTAGACTTTAAGTTAAAATGCCTAGGTTGTGGTCATACTATAATGATTGAAAGACCAAAAGCACTAAAAATGATAGTAAAGAAAATAGAAAAAGAAGAGGCTAACCAATAAAGGTTAGCCTCACTTTGTAGTTGCGGGAACACATCAATCTTCGATCAGTTTACCTCCATATTGGGAGATAATCTCCCTTACTTGAGAATCATGAATAAGCGATCCTACTGGTTGAAAAACCAGTATCAACCCCTTTTCGAAGGAGCAAGATGAGTTTTCGTGAGTTCCGAAAGCTCTTACAGTTGCTCTGTCCAACTGCTCCAATGTTTCGAACCGATACTTCTCTTGCGATACTGATGTTGCCATATAATGGCCTCCCTTAAATTATTTGTCCAATTGAACAAATGGGTATATTTGCGTAGTTCTATTGAACATGTTTCTATTATAATACTTTTATCTAATAAAGTCAAATTAATATAAAAATATTATGTAATTCATAAATAGAATCATGGATTTAAATATAAATGTTTTTCAATTTCATTCCATACATTATCAGAATATATTTTCCTTTCTGAAGAAAATGGCATAAAAACCAAATCATGCAAAGGATTCAATTTATTCTGTAATTCTCGAACATAATCGTCCACTTTAGTAATAGCAATTTTATCTGCTTTATTAGCAATTATTAAACAAGGCTTTTCTGAATCAATAACATAACGATACATTAGTTTATCATTTTCTGTAGGTGAATGTCTAATATCTAGTAAAAAAATTATTAAAGATATATTATTGCTTTTTGTTAAATATTCTTCTATAAATCTTCCAACTACAATTTGCTCTTTTTTAGACATTTTACTATAGCCATATCCAGGCAAATCCACGAAATAAAATTTATTATCCATATTGTAAAAATTAATTTGTCTAGTTTTACCAGGTTCACTACTTGTTCTAGCTAATTTTTTTCTATTTACCATTGTATTAATAAAAGATGATTTTCCTACATTGGATTTTCCAACTAATACAATTTGAGGTAGTTCGTCATCTGGATATTGCTTTGGATTTACTGCAGATATCTTAAATTCTGGATTTTTGATAATCATATTTTACTCCAATCTGAGAAATTGGGGTCTGTCCCCAATTTCTCATAATTATTTTTTAGGCTCTAATTTTTCAATTCCACCCATATATGGACGAATTACTTCAGGGATATTAATACTTCCATCTTCATTATAATTGTTTTCTAGGAAAGCAATTAACATACGAGGTGGTGCAACTACAGTATTGTTTAAAGTATGTGCATAATAGTTTCCTTTTTCACCTTTAATTCTAATTCCTAAACGTCTTGCTTGAGCATCTGTTAAATTAGAACAACTTCCTACTTCGAAATATTTTTGTTGCCTTGGACTCCAAGCTTCAACATCACAACTTTTTGCTTTTAAATCTGCTAAATCTCCACTACAACATTCAAGTGTTCTAACGGGTATGTCCATACTTCTAAATAATTCAACTGTATATGACCATAATTTATCATACCATTTCCAACTATCTTCAGGTTTACATACAACAATCATTTCCTGCTTTTCAAATTGATGTATACGATAAACACCACGTTCTTCTATTCCATGTGCACCTTTTTCTTTTCTAAAACAAGGAGAATAAGATGTCATAGTATATGGCATATCAGATTCTTTAAGAATTTGACCTTTAAATTTTCCTATCATTGAATGTTCGCTAGTTCCAATTAAATATAAATCTTCTCCCTCTATTTTATACATCATTGCATCCATTTCTTCAAAGCTCATAACACCAGAAACAACATCACTACGTATCATAAAAGGTGGAATGCAATAAGTAAAACCTTTATTAATCATAAAATCTCTAGCATAAGAAAGAATAGCTGAATGAAGTCTTGCAACATCACCCATTAAATAATAGAAACCATTTCCTGCAACTCTACGTGCAGAATCCAAATCTAATCCATTTAAACTTTCCATTATATCTGCATGATATGGTATTTCATAATCAGGAACGATTGGCTCACCAAATTTTTCTATTTCAACATTTTTACTATCATCTTCTCCTATTGGAACAGATTCATGAATTATATTTGGTATTTTCATCATTCTTTCAGTAATTGCTTCAGAATATTCAGTCTCTAATTTTTCATTTTCTTCAAGCTGTTTATTTATTTCTTGAACTTGAATTTTAATTGATTCAGCTTCATCCTTTTTGCCATTTCTCATAAGATTGCCGATTTCAGAACTTAAAGAATTTCTATTTGCACGCAATTCATCACCTTTTAATTTAGCATCTCTATTCTTTTTATCAAGTTCTAAAACTTCATCTACAAGAATTAATTTGTGATTTTGAAATTTTTTCTTAATGTTTTCCTTTACAATTTCAGGATTTTCCCTTAAAAATTTAATATCTATCATAAATACCTCCTAATCTGGAACAAGGGAACGCACAATTTGTTCCATTTTCAATAAATAACTAGTGGGACACATATATATTATAAAGTAATTTAATGTCTGTCCCCTTGTTTCATTTTTGGAACAAATTGTGCGTCCCCTTGTTCCAAAAACAGGAATTAACAAAAATCCCTTATGTGAAAACACATAAGGGCGAATTATATACGCGGTACCACCTTAATTATTCAAAATTAATTTGACAACTCTAAAATGCTTATAACCTAGCATAACTCGGTTTTATTTTCATAAAAAGCTCTAAAAGTAGATTCATAAGATATTTTAAACTATTTACACCAACCATAGTCTCTCTATATAAAATTAATCTTATTACTAATCTTTTATCAATCACTTTAATATAATAACAATAATATTTTACCACTAAATGTATAAAATATCAATAAATTTATAAAAAAATTGAGAAATTGAGAAATTTTTATTGTCCTATACAACAATATTCTAGGGCACATGATTGCAATTCCTGATTGATAGATTGGATCAATTCTTTTTTTTATAACTTAAAATACTACTTTTTACCTAATAATGAATAATCTTACAGTTATTTGAATATAATAGTAACAATAAGTATTTTGATATATAAGGAGTTGAGTTAATAATGTATGAAGAGTATATAAGAGAAAATAAAATAGAGGACAAGTCGGAGGATGAAAAAAATTTAGAATTAATTGTAAGTATAATAAAAACGAAAAATGAACTAGACTCTGCTAGTAAAAATTTTGAATTTGCAGAAGAAGGTCTTATCGATTATTATTCATATCAAATTAAAGCAAATCAAACAAAGCTAGATTATCTTATGAAAAAAGCACAAAAAAAGGGAATCGTACTTGACATGATAAATGAGATATATATAAGGAAAAATAAAGCATAAAATAAAAGAAAAAGAATAGGAAAAAGCATATTTGTCCTAATTTAAACATAGTAATTATTAAGAGGTGTTTAAATATGGACTTCAATAATATGATAACTTTTTTAGCGTGTATAATTTTTATATTTATATTTGGAAAATTATTTATTTGGCCACTAAAAAATATATTAAAATTAATTATTAATTCTATTCTTGGCGGATTATTTATATATGTTATTAATATAATAGGAATGAATTTTGGTTTTCATATAGGTTTAAATCTAATTACTTCCATAATTATTGGATTATTAGGATTACCGGGTGCTTTGTTATTAATAACATTAAAAATTATTCTGCGGTTGAAAATCATATTACGGATAAAATCCTCTCTATCAAAAAGAGAGGACTTTATGTTTAAATTTATGAAATTAATATAATTACAAAAATTATTCAACAGTTACTGATTTTGCAAGGTTTCTAGGTTTGTCAACATCTAAACCTTTGAATTTAGATATATAATATGCAAGGAGTTGCATTGGTACTACCGATAAAATAGGAGAGATAAGAGGATTTGTTTCTGGAATATTAATTACATAATCAAAATGACTATTTGGAAGTATTTGATTTGTGATAATTAATGTTTTAGCACCTCTTGTTATTACCTCTTGAATATTACTAATAGATTTTTCAACTAAATTTGGATTAGTGATAATACCTATAACTGTAACACCATTCTCTATAAGTGCAATTGGACCATGTTTTAATTCACCAGCTGCATATGCTTCTGAATGAATATATGAAATTTCTTTCAATTTTAATGATCCTTCTAATGCAACATTATAATCAGTACCTCTTCCTAAGAAAAACATATCTTTTTCTGTATAAACTTTTTTTGCAAATTCTTTAATTATTTCACTATCATCTAATATCTTTTCTATTTTAGAAGGTAAATCAATCATATCAGATTTTAATGATTCAATATCTGATTCAGAAGATCTTCCTAATATTTCTGCGAAATGCATTGCTAAAATTGCTATAAGCATTACTTGAGAAGTATAAGCTTTAGTTGATGCAACTGCAATTTCTGGACCTGCATGAGTATATATAGAATAATCTGCTTCCCTTGTTATTGAACTTCCTATTACATTTGAAATAGCAAGTGTTTTTGCTCCTTTTGATTTGGCAAGTTTTAATGCAGCTATAGTATCAGCTGTTTCTCCAGATTGACTTATATATATACATAAAGTATGTTCATCTATTATTGGATTTCTATATCTAAATTCAGATGCTATATCTACTTCTGTAGGAATTTGACATAAGTTCTCTATAATTGTTTTTCCAACCAAACCTGCATGCATAGCTGTTCCACAGGCAACGATAAAAATTTTGTTGATTTTTTCTAAATATTCTTTAGATAATTCAATATCATCAAATGAACATTTTTCGCCTAGACGGAATCTTGAACCTATTGTTTCTCTAATTGCTGTTGGCTGCTCAAAGATTTCTTTAAGCATATAATCTTCAAAACCGTCTTTTCCTGCTGCATTTGCATCCCATTCAATATTTTTTATAGCTTTATTATGTTCTGTTAAACTATTATCAAAAAATCTAACACAATCTTTTTCTACTACTGCAAATTCATTATCATCTAATAAATAGAAATCTTTTGTATATTTTAATATAGCTGGAATATCAGAAGCAATGTAATTTTCTTCTTTTCCTGTTCCAATAACTAATGGACTATCTTTTCTTACTACAATAATTTTATCAGGACATATTGGAGATATAGCTTCTATAGCATAACTTCCTTTTAAATCATATATAGCTGATTTTACAGCACCTAAAAATTTTTCACTTTCATTTTCTAAAATAGATACTGGTCCATTTGTATAATAATAATGAATTAAATTTGGAATAACTTCTGTATCAGTTTGAGATAAAAATCTATAACCTTTTGAAGTTAAAAATTCTCTAAGTTCAGAATAATTCTCAATAATACCATTATGAACAACTGCAAACATTCCACTATTATCTTTATGAGGATGAGAATTTTCTTTTGATGGCTTACCATGTGTTGCCCATCTAGTATGAGCTATACCAACTGTACCATCTAAATTATTTATACCATCTAAATTATTTAAGTTATTTACTCTTCCTTTATCTTTCATAACAGAAATACCATCTTTTTCAATAGTAGCAATTCCTGCTGAGTCATAACCTCTATATTCAAGACTTAAAAGTCCATCTATTAAAATAGGTGTAGCTTTTTTGCTACCAATGTATCCTACAATACCACACATAAAAAAATACCTCCTTAAAATTTACAAATAAAAATATTTGCTACAAAAACATACGTAAATATTATATATATGTTTGATAAAAAATTAGTTCTGAATTTTAAGAAAGCAATACAAATAAAGGTTACCCTATTAGATTTGTATTCTGATATTACTATCAGGTTTTGCTAATATTTATGGCAGTAACCATTGCCAAGAAACCACCCGCCGAATCTTTCGATAGGTTTCTTCCTCGTCAACGTATTAGAATATATACGTCCAGGCGCTTAAAATAAAACTACAATAACTCCTTTCTTTTAAATTATATATATTTGTAAAGCATTCTTAAGCTATGGTAGTATATTACTATAAAATCTAAAATGTGTCAAATAATTTCTAAAAGCACTTGTAAAATATTGAAAAACGTGTTAAAATAGTTAATGTTAAAAAATAGCAAATAGCTATTTTTCCTTACTTATGACGAGTTCATAGGTTATATATCCAAGAGGAGGTGAAAGGTAATGAACAAATACGAAAGTGTTGTCATTATTAATCCTAATGTTGAAGAAACTAAATTAAAAGAATTAATTGAAAGATTTCAAACATTAATTAATACTGACGGAAAAGTTGAACAAGTTAATGAATTAGGTAAAAAGAAATTAGCTTATGAAATCAAGAAAAACAAAGAAGGTTACTATGTAGTATATGATTTTGAAGCTAAACCAAGCTTAATTGCAGAACTTGAAAGAAACTATAGAATTACTGATGAAGTAATGAAATTTATAGTAGTTAAAAAATAGTAATAATTACTGTACCCAATCGGGGGCCTTTAAAATATGAAAGGTAAAAGGTGTAAAATATGAACAAAGTAATTTTAATGGGAAGATTAACAAGAGATCCAGAAGTAAGATATACTCAAACAAGTAATACACTTGTTGCTTCTTTTAGCTTAGCAGTTAATAGAAGATTTGTAAGACAAGGAGAAGAAAGACAAGCTGATTTCATAAATATAGTTGCTTGGGGAAAATTAGGAGAATTCTGTAGTAAATACTTTAAGAAGGGACAACAAGTTGGAATAATAGGAAGAATTCAGACTAGAACTTGGGATGATGAACAAGGACAAAAACATTATGTTACAGAAGTTGTAGCAGAAGAAGCATATTTTGCTGATAGCAAAAGAGACGGAGAAGCTAGTTCATCAAACTTTGATGCGACATTTGGAGCAATGCCAAGTAGTGGATCAGGTTCAGATTTTGAAATATCTTCTGGTGATGATTTACCATTCTAGTTAAAGATAATGTGATTAAATAAAAAAATATAGCAAAGGGGGTAAGTTCAATGGCAGATAATAAAAAGAATAAAAGAAATAATAGAAACAACAATTCTGATAATGATTATAATCCAAAATTTAGAAAAATGAGAAAGAAAGTATGTCCTTTATGTGCAGATAAAGATTTAGTATTAGATTATAAAAATGCTGATCAAATAAGAAAATTTGTTAATGATAAAGGAAAAATACTTCCAAGAAGAGCAACAGGTGCTTGTGCAAAACATCAAAGAGATATAACATTAGCAGTAAAAAGAGCAAGACAAATAGCAGTATTACCATATACAGCTGAATAATTAATATAAAAAATTAAATTATACATAAGCCGTTATAGAAATAATCTATAGCGGTTTTTTGTTGTATCTCAAACTATTAATATATTTGTTATTATACAATTCATAGTTGGTAAAAATATAATAAAAAAGCGCAAGATATTTTAAATAAGTTGTGAATCGCAACATTTATTATCACATTAATTATGGAGTGATTGTTTAAAATTCACAAACCAGGCAATACTATACATAATATATTTTAGGAGAGATACATATGAGAATTGGAGTAGCATTATCTGGTGGTGGAATGAGAGGAATTGCACATGCAGGAGTATTAAAAGCATTAGAAGATAATGGAATAAAAATAGATATAATAGGAGGAACTAGTGCAGGTAGCATGGTAGCAAGTCTATATGCAGTTGGGTATAAACCTGAAGAAATATGTAAATGTTTTAAAGAAAATTCTACTAGAATTTTAGGAAAGGAAAGATTTAAATTAATTAAAGGAATAAGAAATTTAGTAAGTAAAAAAATGCAAGGAATGGGATTTAAAAATGGTGAAAATATAGAAAAAGTATTTAATGAATTATCGATGAAGAAAAATATAGATAAAATTAGTAATATAAAAATGCCAATAGTAATTCCTACCGTTGATATAAAAGATTCCAAGGAATATATTTTTACCAATTACATTCCACAAATGGGTTTAAATAATGATAAAGAATATATAAGTGAAATAGGAATAGGAGAAGCTGTAAGAGCAAGTAGCAGTTTTCCAGCAGTGTTTAATCCATGTACAATAGAAAAACATGCATTTATAGATGGAGGAGCATTGGATAATGTACCTGTTGAAGAAGTTAGAAAACAAGGTGCAGACATTGTAATAGCTGTAAAATTTGATGGAGATGAAATAAATGAAGAAAGTAATTTAATGGATATAGTAATGAAAACTATAGATATTATGGGAAGCAAGATTGCAGAACAAAATTTAGAGAAAAGTGATATTGTATTAAATATAAATACTGGAAAAATGGGATTGCTAGATACAGAAAATATAGAAAAATGTTTTGAGTGTGGGTATAGAGCAGTCCAAGAAAATATGGATGAGATTAAAAAAATTATGAAATAAGGATTATCATTCAATGATAGTCCTTTAAATTTTTTACAGAGATTAATTTACATAAATATATTGAAAAAACTTCTAAAAAATGGTATCATTGTATAAGTTGTATTAGACTTATTTAAGTAAAAATATAAACATAAAATGAATTGAAAGAGAAGATAAAATTATGAATAAATATTTAAAATATATTTTAATTGGAATAGCTATAGTAGCAGTTATAGCAGTAATTGTAGTTTTAAATATAAATAGAAATAAAAATAAAGAAATAAATGATGGGAAAGTTAAAATAGTTACATCATTTTATCCAATGTATATAATTGCAGAAAACATAACAGAAGGAGCATCTAATATAGAGCTTGTAAATATGGCAGATGTAAACGTTGGATGTTTACATGATTATACACTTACTACTGAAGATATGAAAAATGTAGAAAATGCAGATATCTTTATTTCAAATGGATTAGGAATGGAAAATTTCATAGATAAAGTAATAGAATCAAATAATGATATGACAGTTGTTGATTCAAGTACTAATATTACAAATATAATTTCAGATGAAAATGAAACAAATGCTCATGTATGGACAAGCATTGAAAACTATATTATACAGGTTGAAAATATTACTGAAGGATTAAAAGCGAGCAATCCAGAAAATGCCGATATATATGAAAAAAATGCTAATGAATATATAAATAAATTAAATGATTTAAAAAACGAATATCTAGAAAAATTACAAGAATTAAAAGGAAAAAAAGCAGTAGTTTTAAATGAAGCTTTTGAATATATGGGACAAGAACTTGGGTTAGATATGATAATTATTAAAACAGATCATGAAGAAAGTACAATTTCTGCAGAGATGCTAAAAACTACAATTGATACAATGAAAGAAGAACAAATAGATATGATTATTATTGATAAGAACGATAATAAATCAAATGCAGAAACAATTTCAAATGAAACAGGGGCTAAAATATATGAGCTAAATTCAGGATTAACAGGTTCTTTAGATAAAAATGCGTATATAGACGGAGTTAGAGAAAATCTTGAAATTATTGAAAATGAACTTAGTTAAGACTAAAGGGAGGAAGAATGGAAAAAGCATGTGGATTACATTGTACTAAAATTAATAATATAAGTGTTAAAATAGGAAACGATGTAATTTTAAAAGATGTTAATATACATATTCATTGTGGAGAATTAACAGTTATTATTGGTCGTAATGGAGCAGGCAAAAGTACTCTTCTAAAAGCAATTTTAGGAGAGGTTTCACATACTGGCAATATTTCTTTTGTTGATCAAAAAGATAATATAACTAAAAAGATAAAAATTGGTTATGTTCCACAAAGTATTAATGTAGAAAAACATATGCCAACAACTGTATATGATTTATTTGCATCATGTATTACACACATACCAGTGTTTTTAAGAAAAGATAAAAAAATATATAATGAAATAAAAGAACACTTAAAAATATTTGGAGCAGATGAATTAATTGATAAAAGTATTGGAGATTTATCTGGAGGGGAGCTTCAGCGTGTACTTATAGCTATTGCAACAAAACCAACACCAAATTTACTTATACTAGATGAGCCTGTCTCTGGAATAGACAGAAATGGAATAAAAGAATTCTATAATATCATTAGTAAATTAAAATCAGAGTATGATATGTCAATAATACTTGTATCTCATGATTTAGATTTAGCAAAAAAATATGCAGACAAAGTTATTCTACTAGACAAAGAAGTAATTAAAGAAGGAACACCTGATGAAGTGTTTAATAGCTTAGAATTTAGGAACAGATTTGGAGAATTAGCTTAAAACAAATGGGGGAAAAATGGAAGTAATAAATATTATTTTAGAAACAATATTACCTTTTGAATTTATAGATTATCAATTTATGAAAAATGCTTTGATTGCTATTATTTTAATATCACCAATATTTGCAATATTAGGAACAATGATAGTAAATAATAAAATGGCATTTTTCTCAGATGCATTAGGTCATTCAGCTTTAACTGGAATAGCAATACGGAAGTTTATTAGGAATAAGTAATTTAAATATAGGTATGATAATATTTGCAATTGCATTTGCTCTACTTTTAAATTACGTAAAAAACAAAACTACATATGGAGCAGATACAATTATAAGTGTGTTTTCATCAATAGCAATAGCATTAGGTTTAGCAATTCTAGCTCAAACAGGAAGCTTTAACCAATATTCTAGTTATTTGGTAGGAGATATTTTAAGTATTACTGATCAAGAAATTTTATATGTATTTTTAATTGCAATTGTAGTACTAGTATTTTGGTATTTTACATTTAATAAATTACATTTAATTAGTATAAATAGTACTTTGGCGAAAAGTAAAGGAATAAAAACAAAGAAAATAGATAACATATTTGCAATATTAATTGCAATAGTTGTAATGATTTCAATCAGATGGATTGGAATACTTTTAATAAATTCATTATTAATTTTACCAGCAGCTTCAAGTAGAAATATTGCAAAAAATATGAGAAACTATCATTTATGTGCAGTACTATTTTCATTGTTCTCAGGAATAGCAGGATTAATTGCATCATATTACTTTAATATACCTACAGGACCAATGATAGTTATTATTTCAGGAGCTATATATTTTATAACATTATGTTTAAAAGGAAGAATAAAAGGAAAATAGATATAATATAGGGGGGTTTATGAAATACGGTTTATCTGAAATATCATATAAAAAAATAAAAGAAGTGATAGATAAGTATTCGGATTATGAATTCATAGTATTTGGCTCAAGAGCGAGAGGAGATTACAAGAATGGTTCTGATTTAGACCTTGCAGTACAGGGAAATATTAGTGAAAAAGAGCAATTTGAAATACTTAATTCATTTGACTTATTAGATATACCATATATGATTGATATAGTATTTATGTGTAAATTAGAAAAAGAAGGACTTATAGAATCGATAAAAAGAGATGGGATTAAATTTGAATAATAAGGAGGAAAATCATGGATAAAAAAAGAATTTTAACAGGTGATAGACCAACTGGAAGATTACATATAGGTCATTATTTTGGTTCACTAAAGACTAGAGTAGAAATGCAAAACTCTGGTAAATATGACCCATATATTTTAATTGCAGATGTTCAAGCATTAACAGATAATTTTAATAATCCAGAGAAAGTAAGGAAGAATGTTAGAGAAGTTATGCTTGATTATTTATCAGTTGGAATAGACCCAGAAAAAACAACAATATATATTCAATCAATGATACCAGAAGTTGCTGAACTTACAGTATTTTATTCTAATCTTGTTACTATAGCAAGATTAGAAAGAAACCCAACTGTAAAAACAGAGATAGCTCAGAAAAGAGAAATTTTTGGGGAAAGTGTTACATATGGATTTTTAGGATATCCAGTAAGTCAAGCAGCAGATATTACTGCATTTGAAGGAGAACTTGTACCAGTTGGAGAAGACCAACTTCCATTAATTGAACAATGTAGAGAAATTGTAAGAAAATTTAATAGTATATATGGAGAAGTTTTGACTGAACCAGAAGCGGTATTATCATCAGCAAAAAGAATTAAAGGACTAGATGGAAATGAAAAGATGGGTAAATCTTTAGGAAATGCTATTTATCTTTCTGATACTCCTGAAGAAATAACTAAAAAGGTTATGAGTGCTGTAACAGATCCAAATAGAATTAGAAAAGATGATAAAGGGAATCCAGATATTTGTATGGTTGCATATTACCATGATTTATTTACAAATAAAGATGATTATAAAAGAGTATGTGAAGAATGCAGAGCAGGAGCAAGAGGATGTGTAGCTTGTAAAAAAGAACTTGCTAAAAATATAATAGATTTCTTAGGTCCAATGAGAGAAAAGAGAAAATATTATGAGGAAAGACCAGAACTAGTTGACAAATTGTTGATAGAAGGTACTGAAAAAGCAAGGAAAACTGCAAAAGAAACGATGAAAAAGGTTAAGAAAGCAATGAGATTGGATTATTTTGAATAGAATTTTGAAAAGATTTAGTTACAGTTCAGTGTAGATTTTCTATTTCAAGTCTTAGTAGTATGTATATTTAGAAAATTTTGCAGTACCGCGCAGCGACCAAACGAGCTTTGTAAAAGCGAGTGCGATCTGGAAAAACCTAGCACATATTAGAATTATTGCAATATATATTTTTTTCAACTAATAGCTAATCATCATGAATTTTTTCATATTTATTTTGTGCTTAGATGGTTTTGACAGCAAGGTACAAAAATTTGAAAAATATACATACTACTAAGACTCAAAAAAACTTTATTTTATACTGAACAGTAACAAAATTATTAAAAATGCTATTAAAAATAGCATAATAATTAGAGAAAGGAAAGAAATAATGTTTACAGATTATGTGAAAATAATAGCTAAAGCCGGAAATGGCGGAAATGGAGCAATTTCATTTAGAAGAGAAAAATATGTAGCTGCAGGCGGACCAGACGGTGGAGATGGCGGAAAAGGTGGAAACATCTACTTTGAAGTTGACCCAGACAGCAATACATTAATTGATTTTAGATATAATAAAAAGTTTAAAGCAGAGAATGGTAAAAATGGAGAAGGAGCTCATAAATACGGAAAAAGTGGTGAAGATTTGTACATAAAAGTACCAATAGGAACGATAGTAAGAGATGCAAAAACCAATAAAGTACTTGCAGATTTATCACATGAAGGACAAAAAGAATTAATCTTGGCAGGAGGAAGAGGAGGAAAAGGCAACTCTCATTTTGCTACTTCTACTAGACAAGCTCCTAGATTTGCACAAGATGGAGAAAAAGGTGAAGAAAAAGAATTAATTTTAGAATTAAAACTATTAGCTGATGTGGGATTAATTGGCTTTCCAAATGTGGGAAAATCTACTTTTCTATCAATGACTACTTCAGCTACACCTAAAATTGCAGATTACCATTTTACAACACTAGAACCAAATCTAGGTGTAGTAAAAACAGATTATGGAGATAGCTTTGTTATAGCAGATATACCAGGAATCATCGAAGGAGCAAGTGAAGGGACTGGGCTAGGATTGCAATTTTTGCGCCACATAGAAAGAACAAGACTTTTATTACATGTAATAGATGTATCAGGTTCAGAAGGTAGAAATCCAGTAGAAGATTTTCATACCATTAATAATGAACTTAAACAATATAGTGAAAAATTAAGTCAAAGGAAACAAATAATAGTTGCAAACAAAATAGATGTAATGCAAGATGAAGAATTATATAAAGAATTAGAAAAAGTAGCTAGAGAAAATAATATGGAGATATATAAAATATCAGCTGCTACAGGACAAGGAATATCAGAATTAATAAAACATGTATCAGAAGTTTTAAAGACACTTCCAAAAGAAGATTTAATAGAAGTTACAGATAAAAAAGTATATACATTAGAAGATGAAGACGAATATACAATAGAAAAAGAAGATGGCAAATTTGTTATAAAAGGTGAAGCTGTAGAAAGAATTATGAGAAGGGTAAATATTGCTGATAATGAATCACTATACTATTTCCAAAAAAGTTTAGATAATTTAGGCGTAAATCAGAAGTTAAAAGAAATGGGAATAAAAGAAGGAGATTTAGTTGTAATAGATGATTATGAGCTAGAATGGGAAGATTAAAATTAAAAAATGTCAAACAAAATCCAAAAATTTGTTTGACATTTTTTTGTTTGTATGATAATATAGTATAAAATTTAAATGTGGGGGGATTTAGATGCCTAGAGGAGAAAAAAGAAATACAAAAGAATTGACAACTAGACAGAAACAAATACTTAGATATATAACAAAGCAAATACAAAGTAATGGTTATGCACCATCAGTTAGAGAAATAGGAAGAGCAGTTGGATTAAGTTCAACAGCTACAGTTCACTGTTACTTAAAAAAATTAGAAGAATTAGGTTATATTAGAAAAGAAAATCAAAAAGGAAGAACTTTAAGAGTTCTAAAGAAAGAAGATGACTTATACAATCCTAAAAGAGTTGGTAAAGAACCACCAAAAGCTTTTTATAATAAAAAAGAAATGGTTGATGTACCAGTAGTTGGAAAAATTACTGCAGGTTCTCCAATATTAGCAGTTGAAAATATTACAGATACATTACCTATACCAATAGATTTTGTAGGAAATAGTCAAAGCTTTATGCTTGTTGTAAGCGGAGAAAGTATGATAGAAGCAGGAATCTTAGATGGAGACCTTATATTAGTAAGAAGACAAAACGTAGCTGAAAATGGTGAAATTATAGTTGCATTAATAGATGATGAAGCAACTGTAAAAACATTTTATAAAGAAAAAGACCATATAAGGTTACAACCAGAAAATAGCACAATGGATCCAATTATAGTTCCAGATTGTAAAATTCTTGGAAAAGTTATAGGTGTATTTAGAAAAATGTAAATAATATGAAAGGAATGAAATAAAATGAGTTATGATGATTTTTGGTTTATTGATCAAAGGATTCAAACAAGAAACTTAAGAAGATGGCTCATTTGGTTTATATTATTATTTGCATTTGTAACAATTGGAAGTATTTTGGCTGTAAAAAGTATGTATCATGATATTACATCATATGAAATACTTTCAGAAAATCCGATAGTTACAGTTAGTGAAGCTAAAGCTACTAATGTAAATGGTTATATAAAAGGGGAAATTAGAAACGAAAGCGAAGAAGACGTTAGTAACAAATATTTATGTTTTATGCTCTGCAATGAAAATAATGATGTAATTGGAACAGAGTATATTGAAATTGGAAATCTAACTTTAGGGCAAACAAAAACATATGAATTACAATTTAAAAAAGATGATATAGATAGATTCTATATAACTGTAACAGATGAAAATAAATAAAATAGAAACAAATTAATTTAACTAAAAATGTATAATTTAATTACCTTTTAATATAATATAAATATTAAAAGGTAATTTTTTCTTGCAATTTTATTAAAAAGTATTTGCTATTTTGTAATAAATGTAATATAATTGTAACGAAAATGTAACAAAAATGAAATATAACTGAAATATTGGAAAGGAAAGATGGAAATGTTTAAGTGGGGACAAGACATAGGAATAGATCTTGGAACAGCAACAGTTATTGCATATGTAAAGGGTAAAGGGATTGTACTAAGAGAACCATCTGTTGTGGCGGTAGATAATAACACAGGAGAAGTGTTGGCAGTAGGAAAAGAAGCTAGGAGAATGCTTGGAAGAACTCCAGGAAATATTATTGCTACAAGACCATTAAGAGATGGAGTAATTTCAAATTATACAGTAACAGAAAAAATGCTTAAATATTTCATAAATAAAATATGTGGTAAATTCGTTTTCTCTCCACGTATAATGATTTGTATACCTTCACAAGTTACTGAAGTAGAAAAAAAGGCAGTTATAGATGCTGCATCACAAGCTGGAGCAAGAAAAGTATTTTTAATAGAAGAACCAATAGCTGCTGCGATTGGTGCAGGAATTGATATTTCTAAACCATGTGGTAATATGGTAGTTGATATTGGTGGAGGAACTACTGATATAGCTGTAATATCACTTGGGGGTTCTGTTGTAAGTGAATCATTAAAAGTTGCAGGAGATAAATTTGATGAAGCAATAGTAAAATATATAAAGAAAAAGCATAATATAATGATTGGTGAAAGAACAGCAGAAGATTTAAAAATAAATATTGGTTGTGTATACCCAAAAATACAAGATACAGAAATGGAAATAAGGGGAAGAGATTTAGTAACAGGACTACCAAAAAATGTTACTATTCACTCTAGTGAAATGTTAGAAGCCCTTATAGAGCCAGCAATGCTTATTGTTGATAGCGTACACTCTGTATTAGAAAAAACACCACCAGAACTTGCAGCAGATATTAGCGATAGAGGAATATATATGACTGGTGGAGGATGTTTAATAGATGGACTAGATAAATTATTACAAACCAAAACTGGAATAAATGTTATGATTGCTCAAGAAGCTATTTCATGTGTTGCTTTAGGAACAGGTAAAGCATTAGATAATTTAGATACATTAGATAGAAGAAAATAGAAATTAATTGGACTTGAACAAAAGGGACACTCCTTTTTGTTCAAGTTTTTAAACTTCTGGGACACTCCTTACGAAAAGTTTATTATAAAAACAGAAACTAGAGGAGTGTCCCAGATTTTCAACTTTTTGAACAAAAGGCAGTAGTCCCTTTTGTTCAAGTTGGTCAAAAACAGAACAAATACTTGCATATTTTCTTAATAAATTATATAATTAATATAGTTTGTATTTAAAGGTGAATTATATGAATAAAACTAAAAGAAAGATATTTGAAACTTCTATGAAATTATTTGCAGACAAAGGTTATGATGCAACTAGTATAGAAGAAATAACTGCTACAGTTGGTGTGGCAAAAGGAACATTATATTATCATTTTTCTAGTAAAGAAGAAATTTTTAATTTTTTAGTTGATGAAGGTGTAAAACTTCTAAAAAACAGTATAAGTATAAAAACTGCAAAAATGAATAATTCATTAGACAAGATAAGAGCTATTGTATTAATACAAATAAAAATACTATTTAAATATGAAAATTTTATGACAATCATCTTAAGCCAAATTTGGGGAAATGATGAAAGAAGTAAAATGTGTAAAAAATATGTATTTGAATATATACAAATGATAGAAGAAATAGTGAAAGAAGGAATAAAGAAAAAAGAAATAGTAAATAAAGATGCAGATATAATAGCATCTGGAATTTTTGGATTTACTTGTTCTAGCTTTATATATAAAATGAAACATGAAGAAGTAGATGTACAAAAATTATTTGAAGAAATTGATAATTTATTTTTAAAAAAGCTACGTGCATAGAAAATAAAAGGAAAAAATAGGAGTGAATATTAATGAGAATATTAAAAGATTTTAAAATACCAGATTTCAAGTTTCCAAAATTTAATATGAAAGGTTTATCTGAGATTGATGAAGTAAAAGTAGACTATGACAAAATTAAAAAAGTAGAAGAAAATCAAAAAAAGAAAGAAAAAAAGAATTATGAAGGTACACATTTTACAACAATTAAAGAGATATTTATAAATTCATCTAAAGAATATGCAGATAGAACATTACTACTTGAAAAATTTAATCCAAAAGGGGATTGGACAGAAATTACATATAACCAATTTAAAAATGAAGTAATAGGATTTGGTACAGCATTAACTAGAAAACTAGACCTTAAAGATACAAGAATAGTTATAATAGGAGAAAATACACATCATTGGTATTTATCATATATGACTATGCTTTGTGGCGCAGCTATTGCAGTACCAGTTGATAAAGAACTTCCAGAAAATGAAATAGAAAATGTAATAAAAAGAGCAAAAGCATCTGCTGTAATATTTTCTACTAAAAAAGCAGATGTAATAAAGAAAATATCTGATAATTTACCAGAGGTAAAGTACTTTATACAAATGAATTCAGATCAAGAAATAGAAGGAAGATTTGTAGGATTAAATTATTTAATAGAAGAAGGTAAAGCTTTAGTAAATGGTGGAGATAATAGCTTTATGAGTATAGAAGTAGAGCCTGATACTTTTAGAGTATTAATATTTACATCAGGAACTACATCAAACGCTAAAGGGGTTATGCTAAGTTATAGAAATTTAGCTGAAAATGTTAATGCAGCTACAGCATATGTAAATTTAACACCAGATGATAGATTAATGTCAATTTTACCATTACATCATACTTATGAATCATCTATAGGATTTTTACTACCTTTTGGTGTTGGAGCGTCTATTAGTGTTTGTCAGGGATTAAAGCACATTGTATCAGATTTACAAGAAACAAAACCAACAGCACTTTTAACAGTTCCATTATTAGTTGAGAGTCTATATAGAAAGATTAATGCTAATATAAAGAAAAGTAAAAAAGATGGTTTAGTAAATTCAATGATACATGTTACAAATGCTTTAAAAGCAGTTGGTATAGATATAAAAAGAAAAGTATTTAATGAAATATATGAAAATCTTGGTGGAAGAATAAGAATTATAGTTTCTGCTGCTGCACCAATCGATGCTAAAATAGGTAAATGGGTAGAGGATATAGGAATTCTTTTCTTACAAGGATATGGACTTACGGAAACAGCACCTATTGCAGCTTTAACACCTGATTTTGAGCCAAGAGTAGGCTCAGCTGGAAAGGCTGTTGTTGGAGCAAAATTAAAAATAGATAATCCAAATGAAAATGGTGAAGGAGAAGTATTAATCAGTAGTAAAACTTTGATGATTGGATATTATGAAGATGAAGAAGCTACAAAAGAAGCAATATTTGAAGAAAATGGAGAAAGATGGTTCCATTCAGGAGATGTTGGTTACTTAGATAAAGAAGGATTCCTATATATTACTGGAAGAAGTAAAAATGTAATAGTAACGCAAAACGGAAAAAATATATATCCAGAAGAAATAGAATTATTACTTTCAAAACATACGGAAATTAAAGAATGTATGGTATATGGAAAAGAAGTTGAAGGTGAGAAAGAATTAATTATTACAGCTAGAGTAATTCCAAATTATGAAGAAATAGAAGAAAAATATGGAAAAGATTTAGATGAAGATGCTGTCTACAAAATTATTTGGGAAAAAATAAAAGAAGTAAATAAAAGCTTAACTTCATATAAAGCTATTAAAAAGTTAGAAATAAAGCATGATGAATTTGCTAAAACAACTACAATGAAGATTAAAAGATTTGAAGAGGTTAAGAAAAAATAAAAGTTATATAAGCGTTAGTTAAAAATTGTATAATATATGTTATATATTTCTTCAGTAGCTTTTGAAGGTGAGTGTTCATTTAAGTTAAAAATTATATAATATGTTTTATATAAAAGTGAAATTGCGACTCAAGAATAAATAAAAAATGTTTTTCTTGAGTTGTATATTTCCGTAAGAAAAAAAGACAAATAATTACAAAAAAACTCTTGACTTAATAGAAAACTTGTAATAAAATTATAATGAAATTTAGAAAACAATGGTCCTATAAAGTAGAAAAATACTTACGGAAATAAGCATTACATAGGATGAAGGAGGGAAGGTTTACAATGTCTAGATCTGGCATAGTAAACGTGAGAATGGTAATCACGGAAGAAAAGATTTTATCAAATATTGATAAAGTACAAAAATTAATAAATCCAAATAGTAAAAAACAAATAATTCAATTAGAAGACGATGCATATTTTAAAGATTTAATAGAATCAGTTAAAACATATTTAATTGAATATCCTAAGAAAAAGAATTTTCCAATAAGTGTATATAAAGCAGCTTATGGATTAGTTGAATATGCAACAAATCAATTTGAAGAGAATACAAAGAAAATAGAAGATTTAATAAGACAAAGAGAAAAAAATATATCACTAGCAGCTAGTTTAAAAGATGCTTTAGATGCAGTAGAAAATAAATCAGAAGATTGGAAAGAAACAATTAAAGCAATATCTAATGATTTCTCTGAAGATATAATAGAAACTTTAGGAGTAATAGGAAGATCAAAAGGAACTACATCACAAAATTATCAAGATGCAGTAAAACTTATTAATGCAAGAATAGGCAACTTAGAAACAAACTTACATATCGAGATAGATATGGAAAGAATAGAAGATAGATCAAAAGCATTAAGCTATATTGGAATTGAAGTTGCAGATGCATTAAAATTAATCCCTACTCCAGAAGAACCAATGGAAACTACTATAGAAGAAAATGTAGTAGAACAACCACAGCCAGTAGAAGAGACATCAGAAAATAAAGAGTATATGGAGCAGACAAGAGTAGATGTAAAACCATCATTATGGCAACGTATTAAAAATAGTAAATTTGTAAGAGCTATTTCATATATAATGAAAATTAAGGTTGTTGTAGAAGTTCCAAATGCTTTACCAGAAGGTAGAGGAGAAGAATAATATAGAAAAATAAGTAAAGACAGTTTAAAGCTAAACTGTCTTTTTTGTGGAATTTAGTCGTAATCTACAAATAGTAATCTAATTGACCATAAACCTGAAATACCAACTAATATATATATTATTCTACTAATAATAGACATAGCTCCAAATATAGCATCTACTAAATTGAAATTAAATATTCCTACTAATCCCCAATTAATTGCACCAATTATTACTAAAGCAAGAGCTATTTTATCAATAATTTTCATAATATTCAGTCCTTTCATTATACTATTAGTAATAGTATAAGCGAAAAAAGATAAAATATTCAAAATTATAAAAAAATAAAAAACAATTTAAAAATTGAAAAAACATCAATTCAAAAATTGTTTTTGTAAATAACATTATATTAATTATTAGAAAGTTTTACAACTACTATTTCAGGTCTATTATTGATTCTAAATGGAAATGCACTATTCCCAAGACCTCTACTAACAATCATATTAGTATTTCCTTTTTGATATAATCCTGAAGTATATTGAGGAAAAAATCCTTGATTTGGAGCAATTACTCCACCTATAAAGGGTAGTCTAATTTGACCACCATGAGCATGTCCAGCAAATACTAAATTTATATTGTAAGAACAATAAGTATCAAAAAGCTCAGGTCTATGTGAAAGAAGAATTGTGTATTCATCTGAATTATTAGTTAACTTTTCTAAATCTTTTGAAATTATTTGTTGGTCAGTATATCCATATAATTGTAAAGCATCAAAACTAGGATCGTTAATTCCTATTATATTGATTTTACTATTTTCTTTAGAGATTGATGAATAGCTATTTTCCAATATATTAACACCAGCAGATTTCATTTGAGATTTTAATGAATTGTAATCCTCAGGTAATCTAGATTCGTGATTACCATTAACATAATAAATAGGAGCAACTTTAATTGCATTATTTATAAAGTCTATTGCTATATCTAGGTTGGTAGAATAAGAACTTATTAAATCTCCGGTGATTACGATTATATCTGGTGAAATTTTATTTATTTTGCTTATTATATTTTTTTGATTTTTACCAAATTGTTTATTATGCAAATCTGAAATATGTACAATAGTAAAATCTTTAAATTCACTTGGAATTTTTGAATCTACAATATCTATGTTGGTAATCTTTATATAGTTATTTTCAAAATATAAATATATAATTATCACAATTAAAAGAAAAAGCAGTGATAAAATTAATATTTTTATAATTTCTTCCATAAGACCTCCTAAGAATTTATTTGTACTGTTTAAATTCATTATATCATAAATCAGATAATTGCCATATTATTTAAATATTATTCAGTAATAAATCTTTTAATCATTTATTGATACTTTAAAATTAATGTATTTTTTGCATAAATTTAAACTTGATTTATTTTTTATAAACTCTATAGGAATTAAATAAGTATCCAACTTATCCGTAACAATAAATAATATGTCTACATTAGTATCTATTAATGTTTTATATGTTTTTCCTTTAGTGCCACCACAACTTTTTAGAGAAACTTGATATATATCATATTGCGTTTTACAAGATGTTGATTTGACTTGCACTTTTTTTATTGTGTGATTTTTATCAATAACTAAATCGTAATCTTGAGTATCGTTTAACGGAATAGAAACTATATAACCATGAGAGGAAAAGTATGCAATTGCAATACCTAGTCCGGTGTTACCTTTTTCTTTATTAGTAAAAAAATTCAACAGACACGCCTCCATAAACAAATGTTTGCAAAGAAATACTAAAAATAAAACAAGTTTTAACTTGTTTTATTGGTGGGCAGGGATGGATTCGAACCATCGTACTCAAATGAGAACAGATTTCTTACTACTATAGTTTTCACTACCATATGAATAATATGTTTGTAGTCTGGACTTTCTCTTTATCTTTTTAAAGATACCAGGTATAAAGTCTCTACACTCGAAAAATTCTTTTCTAGCTCGGGATTGTCATCAGCTTAACCTGTTAAGAGTTCCCCGAATTAGCCCGGTGTTCATCATATAATTACTTATATGAGCTGCAAGTTTAGGTTTTGATTAACCAAAGACCACAGTCTGCCGCCTTTAGCCACTCGGCCACCTACCCAAAATATAATTTTATTAATAAGAATAGCATAATACTAATCTTTTTAATAAAAATGGTGCGCCCTCAAGGATTCGAACCTTGGACCTACCGGTTATGAGCCGGTTGCTCTAACCAACTGAGCTAAGGGCGCATCTCAAACGCAATTTAAAGTATAAATCATTTTGATTAATATGTCAATAGTTTTTAATAAAAAAGTAAAAAAAGTTTTACAGCTTTTCACATAAAATTCACAATTAAAATTAGCAATGAGTATTGACAATTGCTAAAAATGGGTATAATATATATGAAGTTTAGCAGTCATCTTTATTAATTGCTAAAAGAAGGTGTAGAAGTGGATAAAAGGAAAAAGAGAATATTACAAGCAATAATTGAAGAATATATAAACACAGCAGAGCCAGTAAGCTCAGGAAGTATAGTAAATAGATATGGATTGGATTTAAGTAGTGCAACTATAAGAAACGAAATGGCAGATTTAGAAAAAGTAGGATATATTGAAAAACCACATACATCTAGCGGAAGAGTTCCATCCGCAAGAGGATATAGATTATATGTAGATGAGTTATTAAATGATAAAAACATAAGTCTAGCAGAAATTAAGTATATACAATCAAAACTTAATGCAAAAGTAAATGAAATAGAAGATTTAACAAAAATAACTACAAGCACAATTTCAGAGGTAACTCATTATACTACTGTTGCAATAGGGCCAAGGACACATATACAAAACATACAAGAGATTAAATTTGTGCTCTTAGGAACTAGAATGCTAATGGCCGTTATTCTTACTGATAGTGGCATTATTAAGGAAACTATTATAAAATTCAATCAAGATATCACAGAAGAACAAGTTGAAACCTTAAACTTTATATTTAATAATAAATTAAAAGGTAAGCCTTTAGATTCAATAGATAAACCTTTAGAGGAATATATTTTTTCTCATATGAATTATAGCTTAGAAGTAATAAAACCTATAATGGAACAGTTAAATAAAGTAATAAACGAAGAAGAAGAAATATATATGGAAGGTGCTAATAAAGCGTTTGATTTACCAGAATTTAAGAGTTTGGAAGTAGCCAAGAATTTTATAAATGTTTTAGACCAAAAAGAAATTGTAGCAGATCTTTTAAATACAGGTTTTGCGAAAGACATAAATGTTTATATAGGTAGTGAAAATGGAAATGAAAAACTAAAGGATTTTAGTATAGTAACATTTAAACATAAATATAAAAATAAAGATTTAGGAACTATAGGAATTATTGGTCCAACAAGAATGGATTATTCAAAAGTTATTTCTGTAATGAAATATATTAGTAAAAAATTAAATGGAGAATGAGAAATTGGGGTCTGTCCCTAATTTATCAAAAACTGAAAGGAAGGTTTAATCGGTAATGGATAAACAAGAAAATGAGATTCAAGATACAGAGAAAAAGGATAATAATAAAAACGTAGATGAAATTATTGAATTAAAAAAACAAATTGAAGTGCAAAAAGTTCAAATAGATGAAACAGAAGACAGATTAAAAAGAGTTGCTGCAGAATTTGACAACTATAAAAAAAGAAGTGCAAAAGAAAGAGATGGAATGTATAATTCTCTAGTAGCAGATATAGTTTCAAACTTTTTACCTGTAATAGATAATTTAGAAAAAGCAGCAGATGCTACTACAAAAGATGAAGAGTATAAAAAAGGAATAGAACTTGTACTAAAACAATTTAAAGATGTACTAGCAGCAAGAGGAGTAACAGAAATAGAAACAGTAGGAAAAACATTTGATCCAGAACTTCATGAAGCAGTAAGTAGTGTACAAGATGAAACAAAAGGAGAAAAAGAAATAGTACAAGAATATAGAAAAGGATACATGATTGGAAATAAGGTAATACGTCATTCTATGGTTATCGTAGCTAACTAGAATTGAAGATAATTGATTTTGGCGTTGTTACTGCGAATTAAAAATTTAATCAACGTACACAAAGTACGTCTCATAAATTTTTAATTCTTGTTCCTAGCCCAAATACAATTCTTTTCAATTCTATAGAAAAGAAAAATTTGTTATTAATTTTATATAAGTAAAATGGGGCGAGATGTTGCTTATATATGTATATAGATTTTTAATTTTAAATATAAAATATAGTTCGCCAAAATGTTTATCTTAAAGAAAGGAAGATTAATTATGGGAAAAATTATAGGTATTGATTTAGGTACAACAAACTCATGTGTTGCAGTTATGGAAGGAGGAGAACCAGTTGTAATTCCTAACGCAGAAGGAAACAGAACAACTCCATCAGTAGTTGCATTTTCAAAAAATGGTGAAAGATTAGTTGGACAAATTGCAAAACGTCAAGCTGTTACTAATCCAGATAACACAGTTATATCTATAAAAAGAAAAATGGGAACAAATGAAAAAGTTAATATAGAAGGAGATCAATTCTCTCCACAAGAAATTTCTGCAATGATTTTACAAAAATTAAAAGCAGATGCAGAAAATTATTTAGGTCAAACAGTAACACAAGCTGTTATAACAGTTCCAGCATATTTTAGTGATAGCCAAAGACAAGCTACAAAAGATGCAGGAAAAATAGCAGGTCTTGAAGTATTAAGAATAATAAATGAACCTACAGCAGCAGCATTAGCATTTGGTATGGATAAAGAAGACCAAGACCAAAAGATTATGATTTACGACTTAGGTGGAGGTACATTTGATGTTTCTATTCTAGATATTGGTGATGGTGTATTTGAAGTTTTAGCTACAAATGGTAACACACATTTAGGTGGAGATGACTTTGATGAAAGAATTATCAATTATTTAGTTGATGAATTCAAAAAATCAAATGGTATCGATTTAAAACAAGATAAAATGGCAATGCAACGTTTAAAAGAAGCAGCTGAAAAAGCTAAAATCGAGCTTTCTGGAATGCAACAAACACAAATTAATTTACCATTTATTACAGCAGATGCTAATGGACCAAAACACTTAGATGTTACATTAACAAGAGCTAAATTTGAAGAATTAATTGGTGATTTAATAGAAGCAACAAAGATTCCAGTACAAAATGCATTAAAAGATGCTGGAATTACAGCAAATGATTTACACAAGGTATTATTAGTTGGTGGATCTACAAGAGTTCCTGCTGTTCAAGAAGCGGTTAAGAAAATAACAGGAAAAGAACCTGATAAAGGAATAAACCCAGATGAATGTGTTGCTATAGGTGCAGCTATTCAAGGTGGTGTTTTATCAGGAGATGTAAAAGACTTAGTATTACTTGATGTAACACCATTATCACTTGGTATTGAAACATTAGGTGGAGTATTTACAAAATTAATTGAAAGAAATACTACAATACCAACAAAGAAATCACAAGTATTCTCTACAGCAGCAGATGGTCAAACAAGTGTTGAAATACACGTACTTCAAGGTGAAAGAGAAATGGCTGCTTACAACAAAACATTAGGAAGATTCCAATTAACAGGAATTCCAGCAGCTCCAAGAGGAGTACCTCAAATTGAAGTAACATTTGATATAGATGCAAACGGAATAGTTCACGTATCTGCAAAAGATATGGCAACAGGTAATAGTCAACAAGTTGCAATTACAGCAAGCACAAACTTAACAGATGAAGATATTGATAAAGCTGTTAAAGACGCAGAAGCTCATGCAGCAGAGGACAAGAAGAGAAAAGAAGAAATTGAAGTTAGAAATAACGCAGAAAGCTTAGTATATAACTGCCAAAAAACAATAAATGATTTAGGAGACAAAATAAGTGGTGAAGAAAAAGCTAAAGCTGAGACAGAAATAGAAAATGTTAAGAAAGCATTAGAAGGAACTGATGTAGAAGCTATTAAATCTGCAACAGAAAAATTAACACAAATCTTCTATTCAATTTCAGAAAAAGTATATTCACAAGCACAAGGTGCTGCAAATAATGCAAATGCTGGAGCAGGAGAGGCTGGAGCAAATGCAGGAGAAAATAGCGAACCACATACAGACGCAAATGGAAATGTTTATGATGCAGATTATAAGGTTGATGAAGACGACAAAAAGTAGTTGTGAAGATAATTGGCTTTGGCGTTGTTGCATTTCGTTTTAAATCCAATCAACGTACAATGAGTACGCCTCATGAATTTAAAACTCATGCGCCTAGCCAAAACACAATTCTTTTCACAACTAGCTAGAAAGAGTATATTTTGACTTCATGTTGTAAATTAAAAATTTAATCAACGTACAACAAAAGAGGTTGGAAAACTCCAACCTCAAACATTATGATTTAAGAAAGACTTTTTAAGGAGAGAAGTAAATGGCAAATAAGGATTATTATGAAGTGTTAGGAGTAGACAAAAATGCAAGTGATGATGAATTAAAAAAAGCATATAGAAAGCTTGCTAAAAAATATCATCCAGATGCTAATCCTGATAATAAAAAAGAAGCAGAAGCTAAATTTAAAGAAGTAAATGAAGCATATGAAGTTTTGTCAAACCCAGAAAAAAGAAAAATGTATGATCAGTTTGGAACTGCAGATCCAAGCCAAGGATTTGGGGGAGCAGGAGGACCTTTTGGTGGTAGAAATGGATATTATTCATATTCAACTTCAGGGGGATTTGATGGCTTTGGAGATTTTGGAGATTTAGGAGATATATTCTCATCTTTCTTTGGTGGAGGATTTGGAGGAAGAAGTTCGTCTAGAACTAATAATGGACCAAAACAAGGAGCTGATTTAAGATACAATTTAGATATAACCTTTGAAGAGTCATTTTCAGGAACACAAAAAGAAATTAATTTAACTAGAAATGAAACATGTGGTATGTGCCACGGAGAAGGCGCTAAGCCTGGTACTAAAAAACAAACATGTAGTATGTGTCATGGAACAGGCCAGATTAAACAAACTCAAACAACTATATTTGGACAAATGCAAACAGTAAGACCATGTACAAATTGTAATGGAACTGGTGAAATTATTCCAGAGCCTTGTCCAGAATGTAGAGGAAAGGGTACTGTTAGAAAACAAGTAAAAGTAACGGTTAAAATACCTGCTGGCATAGATGAAAATCAAACGATAGTACTTCGCGGAGAAGGAGAACCAGGTGAAAAAGGCGGAGCTAAAGGAGATTTATACATAACAATTCATGTAAAAAGACACAATATTTTTACAAGAAAAGGCCAAGATGTGCTTTGTGAAGTACCTATAACTTTCACTCAAGCAACACTTGGAGCAGACTTAGAAATTCCAATGGTTGATGGAAGTAAAGAAACATATAGAATTCCAGATGGAACACAACCTGGAACTAAGTTTACTATAAGAGGAAAAGGATTTAAAAATATAAATAATAGTTCTCAAGGAAATTTTGTCTTTACAGTATTGGTTCAAGTACCAAAAAGACTTACAAAAGAACAAAGAGAATTGATGATGGAACTTGCTAAGACAATGAATGAACAACCACCAGTAAAGAAAAGAGGATTATTTGGATAAAAAAAGCATATCATTTACTATTTAAAGTGAATGATATGCTTTTTTTTTATATTAAAATTATATACCCAAAATTTTTTTTGCTCTTGCAACATCCTCAGTAGTTGCATTAGGAACGTCCTCTAGTTCATAGTTGCATCCTAGATTCTCCCATTTAAATCTACCTAAATCATGATAAGCAAGTATTTCTACTTTTTTTATATTCGTTAATGTAGAAAGAAAATCTTTTAATTTTAATAAATCATCTTCATGATCTGTAATACCTGGTACTAATACTTGTCTAATCCATACATCTTTTTTGATATCACTTAAATACTTCGCAAATTCCAATTCTAATTTATTAGATACTCCTACTAATTCTTTACAAATGTCATCATTAATACATTTTATATCTAATAAAAATAAATCAGCTAAATCAATAATTTTTTGCATTTTGTCTGTGAGAGGAAAATTTCCAGATGTATCAATAGCTATATGAATACCTGACTTTTTTAATTTAGGCAATAGTTCAAGTAAAAAATCTTGTTGTAATAAAGGTTCTCCACCAGAAAGAGTAACTCCTCCACCAGATACAGTAAAGTAATTTTTATATCTCGAAATTTTTGCAATTAGCTCATCAGATGTATATTCCATTCCTGAATTTATTGCCCAAGTGTCTCGATTATGGCAGTATTTGCATCTTAAGCCACAGCCTTGAAAAAAAACTACAAATCTAATTCCAGGTCCATCTACTGCTCCAAATGATTCAAAAGAATGAATTCTTCCAACTATTTTATTATTGTTGTTTGTTTCTTCTGTCATTATACCCTCCATTATTAATTAAAAAACTTGAACAAAAGGGACACTCCCTTTTGTTCAAAGCTTATATTCTTTCATGTATAGTTCTATTAATTACATCTAATTGTTGCTCTCTAGTTAATTTAATAAAGTTAACTGCATATCCAGATACACGAATTGTAAGTTGTGGATAATTTTCAGGATGCTCCATAGCATCTTCTAATAATTCTCTATTAAATACATTTACATTTATATGATGGCCAGTTTGTTTGAAGTATCCATCAAGCATACTTACTAAGTTATTAATTTTTGTTTCTTCATCTTTTCCTAGAGCAGCAGGTGTGATTGAGAATGTAAATGAAATACCGTCTTCAGAATATTCATATGGAAGTTTTGATATTGTATTCATTACAGCTAATGCTCCGTTTGAATCTCTTCCATGAAGTGGATTTGCACCAGGTCCAAAAGGTTCTCCACTACGACGTCCATCAGGTGTGTTACCAGTATTTTTACCATAAACAACATTTGAAGTAATTGTTAAAATAGATAGTGTATGTTTTGAACCTCTATATGTGTGATGTTTTTGTAATTTTCTTAAGAAAGATTTTACAATGTCAACAGCTATTTGGTCAACTCTATCATCATCATTTCCGTATTTTGGGAAATCTCCTTCAACTTTGTAATCAACAGCAAGACCTGTTTCATCTCTTATAACTTTTACCTTAGCATATTTTATTGCAGATAATGAATCTGCAGCTACTGATAAACCTGCTATACCGCATGCCATAGTTCTTAAAATATCTTCATCTCTATCATGTAAAGCCATTTCTAATGCTTCATATGAATATTTATCATGCATATAGTGGATTGCATTTAATGCTTTAATATATATTTTAGCAACATAATCCATCATTACATCGAATTTTTCCATAACTTCATTATAATCTAAATATTCAGAAGTAATTGGTTGGAATTTAGGAGCAACTTGTTTTCCAGAATTTTCATCTCTACCACCATTAATAGCATAAAGTAGAGTTTTTGCAAGGTTTGCTCTAGCTCCAAAGAATTGCATTTGTTTACCAATTTTCATTGCAGATACACAACATGCTATTCCATAGTCATCTCCTAAAGTAATTCTCATTAAATCATCATTTTCATATTGGATTGATGATGTTCTAATTGAAATATCTGCACAAAAATCTTTAAATCCTTTTGGAAGATTATTTGACCATAATACTGTCAAGTTTGGTTCTGGAGCTGGACCTAAGTTATCTAAAGTATGAAGTACTCTAAATGAGTTTTTTGTAACTAATGTTCTTCCATCAATACCCATACCACCAATACTTTCAGTTACCCATACTGGATCTCCACTAAATAGAGCGTTGTATTCAGGAGCTCTTAAGAATCTTACCAATCTTAATTTTATAATAAATTGATCCATTAATTCTTGTGCTTGTTCTTCTGTTAATGTTCCATTATTAATATCTCTTTCTATATATATATCTAAGAAAGTTGATGTTCTACCTAAACTCATTGCTGCACCATTTTGATCTTTTACAGCACCTAAATATCCAAAGTATAGCCATTGAATAGCTTCTTTTGCATTAGAAGCAGGAACTGATATATCAAATCCATATTTTGCAGCCATCGCTTTTAAATCATTTAAAGCTTTTATTTGATCAGATACTTCTTCACGACGTCTAATTATATCTTCAGTAAACTCATCAGTATCTAGAATTTCAAGTTCAACCTTTTTCTCATCTATTAATCTGTCTACACCATATAGTGCAACTCTTCTGTAATCACCTATAATTCTACCACGTCCATATCCATCAGGAAGACCAGTTAAAAGATGAGAACTTCTAGCAGCTCTTATATCAGGTGTATAAACTTGGAAAACACCATCATTATGTGTTTTTCTCAAATTATGATATATATATTCTGTCTCAGGATCTACTTTAAATCCATAACTTTCAGCAGATTTCTCAACTATTCTTATACCACCATTTGGCATAATAGCTCTTTTTAATGGTGCATCTGTTTGAAGACCAACAATCTCTTCTAAATCTTTATCTATATATCCCGCATCATAAGCATTTATTGAAGAAGGTGTTTTGCAATCTGCGTCTAAAACTCCACCATTTTCTCTTTCCTTTTTATAAAGGACTAATACTTCATCCCATAATTTTTTTGTTTTTTCTGTAGCTCCTGCTAAGAAACTACTATCACCTTCATAAGGTGTATAATTAGATTGAATGAAACCTCTAACATCGATTTCTTTTGTCCATTCACCTGCTTTGTTAAAGCCTTTCCATTGTTTGAATTCCATGTAAAACCTCCATTCTTGCAATTAAAATTGCATTTATAAAATAAAAATTAAAACAATTTTGGTAAATACTGATTTGATAAATCAGCATATAAAATGATATCACAAAAAAATAATAATATCAACTAAAATGTCGAAAAATAAGCTAAAAAATATTATCTATAATATTATAGATAATATTTTAATAATTATTCAGCATATGAAATTAATCCTCGTTAATGACTTTAGCTATTTTATAAATTAATTTTTGCTTTTCAGGAGTGGTATTCTTTAAAATATCTTCAAATTCTGATGACAAATAAGTATTAGAATTATTTGATGAACCGTTCAAAATTGAACCTTCACTAATTCCTAAAATATCACAAATTTGGCTTAGTCTTTTTAAACTAATATGTGAACTACCCCTTTCAATTCTACTTAAAAAAGCAATTGAAACATCTAACTTTTCAGCCAATTTTTCTTGTGTTAAATTGTTATCTGTTCTTGCTTTTTTTAATCTTTCACCAATGATGTTATAATCTAATGCCATATATATCACCTCTTCCTAAATCTGAAATGAATATAGCATGTATACGAATCAATTTACAGAAACTCTACAGTAAACATATACATACTGAAACATATACTATTAGTATGTGAAGAAAATATGATAATATGCATTAAATGGACAAAATATAATAATAATGTTATACTAACAGCAGGTGAAAAAAATGGAAAATAAAATAAAAAATTTTTTAAGTACAAAATTTTTAGCAAAAGATATAAAATTTTTTGAAAGTTTAGAATCTACTCAGCTTACTGCGAAAAAAATGGCGGAAGAAAGAGTCGAAAATGGAACTATTGTAATAACAGATAATCAGAAAAAAGGAATAGGTACACATGATAGAAAATGGTATTCAGAAAAAGGAAAGAATATTTTGTTTACATTAATAATATATCCAAAATGTAATCTAAAAGAATTAAACACAATTACAGTAGATATTGCAAAATGTTTGATATATTCGATAGAAAAAATATATAACATTAAATTAGATATAAAAAGTCCGAATGATATTATATATAATAAGAAAAAACTTGGAGGAATATTAACTCAGATTGTTACGAGTGGGGAAGAAATAAAATATTTATTAATAGGAATAGGAATTAATGTTAATCAAGAAAAATTCCCTGATGAGATAAAAGATATTGCGACTTCATTGAAAAGTGAATTTGGAATGGATTTCTCAAGAGAAAAGATAATTTCAGAATTTTGTAATATATTTGAAGAATATTGTTTAAATAAAAACATTATATGAATATAAAATGAGTTATTTTGTAAAGAAAAGAAATAGTTAATGTTCAACATTACAATATAATAAAAAACATGGAGGATTTCATATTATTCTATGAAATCCTCTAATATAATTAATAATTTTCAGCATTTACTTCAAAATAGCTTTGTGCATGTTTGCAAACTGGACAAATTGTTGGAGCTTCTAATCCTACATGAATATGTCCGCAATTTCTACATTTCCATACTACAATGCTTCCTTTTTTGAAAACTTCTCCATTTTCTACATTTTCTAATAATTTTTTATATCTTTCTTCATGATGTTTTTCAACTTCTGCAATTCCTCTGAATGTAGCAGCTATTTCCATGAAACCTTCTTCTTCAGCTTCTTTAGCAAATTTTGGATACATATCTGACCATTCATAATTTTCTCCAGCTGCTGCATCAGCTAAATTTGATTTTGTATCTCCAATTCCTTCTAAATATTTAAAATGTAATTTAGCATGTTCTTTTTCATTTTCAGCTGTTTCTAAGAATATAGCAGCAATTTGCTCATATCCTTCTTTTTTAGCAACACTTGCAAAATATGTATATTTATTTCTTGCTTCTGATTCTCCAGAAAAAGCAGCTCTTAAATTAGCTTCTGTTTTTGATCCTTTTAATTCCATTTTATTACCTCCTAATTTATTTTTAATTCGACTATATAATATTATATTAATCAAAAAATGTCAAGAAAATAGTGTACTAAACAAAGCTTATTTTTTAATATTTTTATAAATATTTAAATAAACAAGATAGTGTGTATATTAAAAGTTTAAGACATTTCTTTCTAATTATTAGCAGTAATATAAAATAAAAGGTACGATTCGTCTAATGTAATCATATAATATAAAAAATACTAGGAAAAAAGTAAAAATTTCTTTGTATGTAGGAGGCAAAGATGGGACTTACAAAAACATCAACAGGAAAAAATATATTAAATGAAGATACATTAGAAATAAGGAGAACTTGTGATTATACTATTGCGATTGCTGGAAATCCTAATGTTGGCAAATCAACTATATTTAATAATTTAACTGGTATGCATCAACACACAGGAAATTGGCCAGGAAAAACAGTATCTAACGCAATAGGTATATGTAAATACAAAGATACAAAATTTCTATTAGTTGATATTCCAGGAACATATTCAATTATGTCTAATTCTGAAGAAGAAGAAATTGCAAGAAATTATATTTGCTTTGGAAAACCTGATGCTACAGTAGTTATACTTGATGCAACATCTTTAGAAAGAAGCTTGAATTTGGTTTATCAAATTATGGAAATAACGGATAAAGTTATAGTATGTATAAACTTGTTAGATGAAGCTAAGAAAAAAGGAATACATATAGATTTTAAAGAGTTGGAAAAAAGATTGGGAGTACCAGTAGTTGGAACTATTGCAAGAAAAAAGAAAACATTAAATAAATTAGTTGAAAAAATAAATAAAGTATGTATTGGTGAACTAAAACCAATGCCAAAAATAGTTAAATATTCACAAGTAATAGAAGAATGTGTGGAAAAAATAGAAGAAAATATTCTAAATTTGCTTCCAGAGGATCTCAATAAATTATCTAGGTGGATATCTTTAAAAATATTAGATGGTGATGAGAAAATATTGTTAAAGATAGAAGAAAATTTTAATATGAATATTATACATAATGAAACTATAAATAAATTAAAAGAAGATATAATTGATATTTTAGGATTTAATGGAATAAAAAAAGAAGAAATCAGAAGCAAAATGATATCAAGTATTATATTTATGGCAGAAAATGTTTATAAAGATTCAGTAAAATTAGAAAGTGAAGAGTATAATTTAAGAAATAAAAAGATAGATAAAATATTAACCTCTAAAGTATTTGGAATTCCAATAATGATATGTTTTCTCGAAATAATATTTTGGATTACAATAGTTGGTGCTAATTATCCATCTGAGTGGTTATCTCAATTATTTGAATGGCTTCAAGGTAAAGTAGAGTATTTATTTAATATTTTAGGAGCTCCTGATTGGCTAAAAGGAATGTTAATTGATGGAGTATATAAAACTCTAACATGGATTGTGGCGGTTATGTTACCACCAATGTCGATTTTTTTTCCAATATTTACATTGTTAGAAGACCTTGGTTTTTTACCACGTATTGCATTTAATTTAGATAAATTTTTTAGAAAAGCTGGAAGTTCACGGAAAACAAGCACTTACTATGTGTATGGGATTTGGTTGTAATAGTGCAGGAGTTACAGGATGCAGAATAATAGATTCTCCTAGAGAAAAATTAATTTCTATTCTTACTAATGCTTTTGTACCATGTAATGGAAGATTTCCATTTTTAATTACTGTATCAAGTATATTTATAGGGGGATTAGTTGCAGATAAAAGTTCTTCTGTAATTGCAACAATTGCTGTTCTATTAGTAGTATTACTTGGAATATTTATGACATTAGCTATTTCAAAACTACTCTCAAAAACAATATTAAAGGGTGAAAATTCATCTTTCGTATTAGAATTGCCACCATATAGAAAACCACAAATCGGACAAATAATAGTAAGATCAATATTTGATAGAACTTTATTTGTACTAGGTAGAGCAATTGCAATTGCAGCACCAGCAGGATTAGTTATATGGATTTTTGCTAATATAAATATTGGAGATATCAGTATATTAACACATATAGCAAATTTCTTTGATCCATTTGCAAAAATAATGGGATTAGATGGATATATATTAGCTGCATTTATATTAGGAATACCAGCAAATGAAATTGTATTACCTATAATACTTATGTGTTATATGGGAAGCGGAACATTAGTAGATTTAGAAAATACAATGGCAATAGGAGAAATTTTAATACAGAATGGCTGGACATTACTTACTGCAATAAATGTTATGATATTTACTCTTTTACATTTTCCGTGTACTACTACTCTTATGACAATAAAAAAAGAAACGGGAAGTATAAAGTGGACCATCGTAGGATTTTTGTTACCAACGATATGTGGAATTATTATTTGTATAATTACAAATGGAATATGGAATTTGGTTAGATAAAAATATACGACACTAAATGTCGTATATTTTTAAACAAATAATTTTATGATATATATACTAAATATTATTAATAAAATAAGTCCTTTAGAACGTGTAATTGTATTTTTCTTGCCAATAAAATTGAATAATAAGAGAACAAGAGTTGAAATCATTAATAATATTAGATTTTGATTAAATTCACTTGAAAAAGGAAGAGGAGTAATAATAGAACCAATTCCAAGTATTAAGAATAAGTTTAATACACATGAGCCAACTAAATTACCAACAGCTAGATCCGTATCCTTTTTTATAACAGCAATTATTGAGGTTACAAATTCTGGCATAGCAGTTCCAATTGCTACTATTGTAAGTCCAATAACTCTTTCAGGTATATTAAATTCTTGTGCAATATATGTTGAATAATCTACAACAAAATCACCACCATATTTCAACAAAACAACACCTATAATGATGAAGAATATTGACAAAAATATATTTATATTTTTATATTCATCATTCTTAGAATTAGATTTAAAATTTGCAATTATATCTTTAATTTCAATAAGTATTGGATATGAAAAGTATACAATAAACATAATTAGAAGAATTATTCCATCAACTCTATTTAACATAGCTATAGAACTTGTAAATGAACTTAACTCCATGAATAATATAACAAAGGCAGCAAATAAAGAAAGAGGAAGATGCAATTTTACTATTTCTTTATCCAAAACAATAGGCGTTATAATACTCATAATACCAATTATTAATAGTAGATTACATAAATTACTTCCTATAGCATTGCCAATAATTAATTCTGCAGCACCACTGTTTGCAGAAGTAATGGTTATTATTAATTCCGGAGCAGATGTACCTAAAGCTACGATGGTTAAGCCTATTAAAATCTCTGGGATATGAAATTTTTTTACAATGTTACTAGCTCCATTTACTAATAAATCTGCACCAATTACAAGCAAAACAAAGCCAATAATAATCATTATTATATAAAAAAACATAAAATCTCCTATATAACTATAAATTTTAATAATATTATAAACAATTAAAAAAATAAAAATCAATATAAATTAAAAAATTTTTTAATATGTACCTAACCAATAATGCTCACCATTTATTGGATTAAAAGATGATGCACTAAAATATAGATTTGAACTATAAGATAAAGAGTGTACAAGATTAAATTAATAGTTTTATATACATAAAATTTATAATAATAGCATAAAATATACTATTCCTGACAATTTCAACTATATAAATACTCCTGAAAGCTTTGAAGAAAATATAAAAACTTTTATAGAAAATGGGACTTACTAAAAAAGTCCCATAAGAAATCTTTTACTAAACTTCAATATAATTATCTTTACATACTTTCATAAGCCTATTCATAATAGCTGTTCCAATATCATCTTTAGAAACTCCCTCTATAATAATAATATCTGGCTTATGCTTATCTGCTTGTTTTAAACAAGTAAAAATGTTTTTAGCTATTTCGTTTAAACTGGTTTTTGAGCCCATATCAATCACTTTATTACCATTATAACTAGATAAATTTTCATGAGAAGATAATATGCAAGGTTTATCATATTTTCCAGCAATCTCATTTATTTTTTTAACCATTTTTTCATTATCGTTGCTATAAACTAATATACAATTGCTATCAGGAGAGTAATGAATTGAATGATTTACATTAGCCGAAGCCTCGTCTTCATATTCATTTATTACTTCTTTACTATACTGTCTTATCTGTTTCTCTGTTATAATTCCTGGCCTAAGAATATGAGGAATATTATCAATTACTTTTACAATAGTAGATTCAATTCCAATTTCGCTATTTCCACCATCAATGGCAAAATCTACTTTACCTTTAAAATCATTATATATATCTTCAAAACTTGTCCCACTAAGTTTACCAGAAATATTTGCACTTGGTGCAGCAATCGGAACTCCAGAATATTCTACAAGCTTTTTGGCAATTATTCCACTAGGCATACGAACACCAACATAATTCTGACCAGCAGTTACGATATCAGGTACTATTTCTCGTTTTTCTAAAATAATAGTAAATGGACCTGGAAAGAATGCTTCCATCAGTTTATATTCTAAAGGAGAAATTTTTTGAGCTACAGTTTCTATCATTTCAATACTACTAACTAATAAATTAATTGGATTGTTAAAATTCCTTCCTTTAGCAATATAAATTTTTTTTACAGCATTTTCATCTAACCCATTTGCACCTAATCCATATACTGTTTCTGTAGGAAACAAAACTAGGCCACCGGATTTTATAATATCAGCAGCAATTTTTAATTGTGAATAATCATTACTATTTCTTAAATCAATATAATTTTTCAAAACATATCCTTCTTAATTTGAATATTTAGATTGAGGAATATCTATAACCATATACATTATACTCTAATTATAATTGTTTAGCAAATACAATAATTTTATCAGCATCTTGTTTCCTTATTGCTAGAATAATATTTCTGACTTCATAAGCAATGGGATCACCAGATACGCTTTTTAAAATAGGTACAATCTTTGTATTAGGAATCAAACCTAAATCAAGTAATCTTCTTTTAATACTGTTATTACAATTTATTTCTTTTATAAAACCAGATGTGTTTAAACTTAGTTTTGTTAGTGGTATAGTTTCCATAAATTCACCTCTTCATATATATTATTCTTCTATTGGGAATTTGACACAATTTGTAGAAAGCTGTTTTAGATTACTTGACAAAAATTAAAAGTATAATATAATGTGCATTAGAAAAAAACGAAAGGATGATATAAATGGAAAGAAAAAGAGGATTTGAAATTGCAAAAGGCTGGGAAGCTAAAGGAATAAATTTACCTGTAAGAAAAACAAAATATTCAGCAGGATATGATATAGAAGCAGCAGAAGATACAGTTATTCCAAGTTTTAAAAAAGGAATGACTCCAACACTTATAAAGACTGGAATTAAAGCATACATGCAAGATGATGAAGTGTTAATGTTATATAACAGAAGCTCTAATCCAAAGAAAAAAGGATTAATATTATCAAATAGTGTAGGGGTTATAGATAAAGATTATTATGGAAATCCAGATAATGATGGACATATAATGTTTGCTGTATATAATGTGAAAGATGAAGATACAGTTATAAAAAAAGGTGAAGCAATAGGACAAGGTGTTTTTCAAAAATATTTAGTAACAGATGATGATAATGCTGAAGGTGAAAGAAAAGGTGGATTTGGTTCGACTACTAAGTAAAAAAATAATATAATTCTTAAAATGAATGAACTTCCTGTAAGAGAATAAGTTTAAAGTATGGTATACATAAAGTAAGAAAACAGACAAAAAAATATCAAAAAAAATTTCAAGTTTTGTAACCTTTAAGTTTCAAGGTTTTTGAGCGAAATATACATAAAAACTAATGGTAAAAGTTTTGACTTTTGCCATTTTTTGTAGTATAATAGAAATGTAGTTGAAAAAGAGAAACAAACCCTTTCTTTAACTTCATATATTGAAAAATTACTTTAGAAAGGAGGACCTATATGTTTAACATAGGAGACAAAATAGTATACCCAATGCATGGTGCAGGAACAATAGATGCAATTGAGGAAAAAAACATATTAGGAGAAAAACAAAATTATTATATAATTAAAATGCCAGGAGAAGTAAAGGTAATGGTACCAACTGACAAAGCTGAAGAAGTTGGAGTTAGAAATATAATCGGTAAAGAAGAGGCAGCAAAAGTAATGTCTGTATTAGGAGAAAATGAGACAGAAATGTCTCAAAATTGGAATAAGAGATATAGAGATAATATGGACAAGATGAAGAGCGGAGATATATATGAAGTAGCCGACGTAGTTAGAAACTTAAGTTTTAAACAAAAAGAAAAAGGTCTATCTACAGGAGAAAAGAAGATGCTAAATAATGCTAAACAAATTTTAGTAAGTGAATTAGTTTTAGCAGAGCATGCATCACAAGAAGAGGTAGAAAAATTAGTAGAAAATAAAATAAATATATCATTTGATGAATATAAAATGCCACAAGAAAAAATTGATATTAATCAAGATATAGTAAGTAAGTTCATTCCATTTAATGGAACAGGAACAAGTGAAAACTTATAAAATAATAAAATATTACAAAAGAAATGTCGTATCCACAAGATACGACTTTGTTATTAGTTTGTTACTAAATTGTAAAAATTTTAATTTTAACTATTTAATTAGGTTTGAGTTTTCTTGAGCAGTGTATATTTATGAAACAAAATGCTATAAAAGGTAAAATACTTTTTAGAGGTAAAAACTGTAAATCATAAGAAGGAATTAAATACTTTATGTCGAATAAAATAAGTATATGATAGAAAGGTTAGAAAAAATTGGTAAGATATAGTGAAGAATTAATTGAAGAAATAAGAAGTAGTAATGATATAGTAGATGTTATATCACAATATGTAATATTAAAAAGAAGCGGTAGAAACTTTTTTGGATTATGTCCATTCCATAAAGAAAAATCACCTTCTTTTTCTGTCTCACCAGATAAACAAATCTTTCACTGCTTTGGATGTGGCGTAGGAGGAAATGTAATACATTTTGTTAGTAAAATAGAAAATATTGATTTTAGAGAAACTATAGAGCTACTAGCTAATAGAGCTAATATTCAACTTCCAACATTAGATAATAGTTACCAAGATAATAAAAAAGCAATCTTGAAATCAAAAGTTTATGAGATCAATGAAATAGCTGCTAAATTTTATCATGAAAATCTATATAAACCAACATCAAAAATAGCTCAAGACTATATAAAGAAAAGAAAATTAGATAATAGAACTTTAAAATCTTTTTTAATTGGTTATTCTGGTAATTTTGATGAATTATATAAACTATTAAAACAAAAGGGATTTAAAGAAGAAGAAATTTTAGCTTCTAGTTTAGTAAACAAAGCAGATAATGGGAAATTTATTGATAGATTTAGACATAGACTAATGATACCAATCCAAGATACTACTGGAAGATTTATTGCATTTGGTGGAAGAGTTTTAGATGATAGTAAACCAAAATATATTAATTCTCCAGAGAATATAGTTTATAGCAAAGGAAGAAATCTTTTTGGATTAAATATTGCCAAAAAAGGAGATACAAAAAAGATAATAATTGTTGAAGGATATATGGATGCTATCTCTCTATATCAAAGAGGTATAACAAATGTAGTTGCTTCACTAGGTACAGCTTTAACAGAACAACAAGGAAGATTGCTTAGAAAAAATAGTGAACAAATAATAATTGGATATGATGCAGATGGAGCTGGACAAGCTGCAACTTTAAGAGGATTAGAAATACTTCAGAATATGGGGTGTGATATTCGTGTGCTTCAAATTTATGGAGCAAAGGATCCAGATGAATTTGTTATTAAATATGGACCGGAAAGATTCCAAAAATGTGTTGATAATGCAATATCTTTGGTAGAATTTAAGGTTAAAATTTTAAAACAAAATTTAAATTTAGAAAATGTTAATGATAAAATAAAGTTCCTAAATGAAGTAGCTAAAATTCTTTCAAAAGTAGATAACAATATAGAAAAAGAAGTATATGTAGATAAAATATCAAGAGAATATGGTATCTCGAAAGAAGCTATTTATGGAGAAGTAAATAAATTAATATATACAAAATCAAGTGATAAAAAAGTCTTAGAAAGAGCTCCAATTAAAAACTATATAAAAAATGAAAATGTTGAAAAATTTGATGAAGCTATAATAAAAAGAGAAAAAGTGGTTATATATATATTAGTTAATTATCCAGAAGATACATATAAAGCCATAAATGATAAAATTACAATAGATGATATAAAAGATAGCATGAATAAAAAAATAATTACTAAAATTTATGAACAATATTCTAAAGGAAGATTTAATGATGTAATAAGTTTATTTGAAGAGCAAGAAATAGTGAATTATCTATCTGGAATAATGGCAGAGGATTTTGGAATAATAGATTTAAATAAATGCATAGAAGATTTATTAAATATATATAATAAAGAAAAATTGTTGAATACTAGAAATAATATAATTAAAGAATTAGAAAACACTGACAATAAAAGTAAGGAAGAAATTCAAAATCTTGAAAGAAGACTAAATGATGTAATACTAAAACTAGCGAAGGTTAAGTAGGGGGTATATAAAATGAAAAAAACAGATAAAACTGAACTAATAAATGAAAAAGAAGATATAGTAGAGAAAAAAGAAAACAAGAAATTAAAGAAAAAACAAGAAGAATCTAATACAGAAAATACTACAGAAGGAAAAGTAGAAAAAATAATAAAAAAGGCTAAAGAAAATGGAAAAATTACTTACGGAGAACTTGCTACAGAATTAGATGATACAAATCCTGAAGAAATTGATAAAGTATTTGATGCATTTGAAGATTTGGGTGTTGATTTAAATGATGATTTAGATGAGCCAGATATAGAAGATTTAGAGAATGTAGAAGAAATAAAACTAGAGGACATGGATGTTACTAACTTAGAAGGAGTTAGTGTAGACGATCCAGTTAGAATGTATTTACGAGAAATAGGAAAAATACCACTACTTACTTATGAAGAAGAAGCTGATTTGGCTCAAAAAATAGTAAATGGTGATGAAGAGGCAAAAAAGAAATTAGCAGAATCAAATTTAAGATTAGTTGTAAGTATTGCTAAAAAATATGTTGGTAGAGGTATGCTATTTTTAGATTTAATCCAAGAAGGAAATATGGGATTAATAAAAGCAGTAGAAAAGTTTGATTATAATAAAGGATTTAAATTTAGTACGTATGCAACATGGTGGATTAGACAAGCTATAACGAGAGCTATAGCAGATCAAGCAAGAACAATAAGAATACCTGTTCATATGGTAGAAACAATAAATAAATTAATCCGTACTTCAAGACAATTATTACAACAAAATGGTAGAGAACCAACTCCAGAAGAAATAGCAAAAGAAATGGAAATCAGTGTAGAAAAAGTTATGGAAATTCAAAAAATAGCTCAAGATCCAGTATCATTAGAAACACCAATTGGTGAAGAAGATGATAGCCATTTAGGTGATTTTATACAAGATGAAGATAGCCCAGCACCACAAGACTCAGCAGCACATACACTTTTAAGAGAACAATTAGAAGAAGTAATGGATACGTTAACACCAAGAGAAGCAATGGTATTGAAATTAAGATTTGGATTAGAAGATGGAAAAGCAAGAACTCTAGAGGAAGTTGGAAAACAATTTGATGTTACAAGAGAAAGAATAAGACAAATTGAAGCAAAAGCATTAAGAAAGCTTAGACACCCAAGTAGAAGTAAGAAATTAAGAGATTATATGGGATAAAACTTGATTTTTCTGTAAAATTATGTTAATATAAATATGTGGTTTAAGAGAAATAAAGTTAATTAAAAAAATAAAAATAGATTGATGTAATTCTTTTACAGATAAAATGAGGTGATAAAAATATGAAAAATACTGACGGAGAAATTAAGCTTAGTTTCTGGGAAATAATGTTTTCTCCATTTATTAGTATAAAAAATATGATTACTAGTAAAAATGATATAGATAATACTATTGATTTAAATCCAAATTCAACTAATAAAGAAGAATCTGATTTAGCAAAAAGCTTAGAAAAAGTTGATGAACAGGTACAAAATTATGGAAATTCTAGTAAAGCAAAAAGAAGAGAAACATTAAATTCAGTAAAAGTAGAGAAAAAGGATTTAAAACCTGTCAAAGACAAAACAGCTACTAAAACAGAGAAAGAAAGTGGAAATCAAGGGAGAGAAATAGTGGACTAAAATAACTGATAAGTATATAACAATTATTGTATAGGTTTTTGCCTATACAATAATTAAGTTATATAATATCTAAATTCTCTACATAAGTCATGAAAAATATTAAGTATATACTTGACAAATCAAGTAAAAACCTTTATAATTTTAATCATGTTGCAAAACAACATATGGCGAGATAGCTCAGTTGGCTAGAGCAACTGGTTCATACCCAGTGGGTCGATGGTTCGAATCCATTTCTCGCTACCAAATCTTTAAATAAAAATACATTTCAAAAGTTAAAAAATTATAATTTTTGAAGTGTATTTTTATTTTATATAAAAAGCCCTACCAATAATTAACTTATTGGTAGGAAACCACGTTAATTATAAAGTGATTTGACTAAGGAAGTTTAGAAGACTTAAACAAGGGTATCCATCCACAAGGATGTGCTCTTTTTCAAGAGATTTTCTGTCATCATCAGACAAATCATTGGAAGATAGAAAACGTATTGTTTCCTGAAAACCTTTCTTGTCAATCATCCGTATAATATCCTCTTTTGTCATTCAACCATTCCTCCTTAAATGTTTATAATTACAATTATAATACAATATAAAATTGAAGTCAAATATTGGAAAATACTGCTATTCTCTAGAGTTTCGACTATTCTCATTTCTACCAGAAGTATTACATAATTTATCATATTCTTTGCATTTTATTTTATACTCTATTTGCTGCGTCATATACCTATAATACATATATGCCTGTTCATACTGTGCGATTGGGTTAAACATAGGATTTTCTCCCATACTTGGGTCAAAATTATTATCATAATTAAATGGTGGCATTCCATAAAAATTGTTCATATTATCTCTTTCCATAAAATAATCCTCCTAAAATATATAATTAAAAATCAATATCAAAAATTAAAGTACAAATTATAATATAAATATATTCTTGTATTTAGATTTTATGACTATTGTATAACTTATTAAAAATTGCAAAAATTACAAGAATAACCATTATACATATCGTAAAAAAACCAAAATCATAGAAAAAAGTATATAACGGATTTTCTAAGCTTAAAAAACTTGAAATACTATTTATAGGCAAATTAGATGTTTCTACAATATCTAAATTTATAAAAGGCATAAACTTCAATGCTAAAAATGTGTAGATAGCTGCAAAAACACCTTGTAAAAGCTTCCCTATAAAATACTTTTTCATAGATAAATCAGTTTTAGCTACTATACTAAATACTTGAAGTAAAACTGAAAAACCTCCAAAACCAAGTAAAAAAGCACAAAGTATTACATTTTGAGATATTGCTTTTATGTGCAAGCTTGCTACTTGATTCACTCCATTTGTAAGTTCTATAATTCCGGAAAGAACAGGTTTAGCAAAATCTATATCAAAACCAATAAAACTTAAAATTGGATTTAAAAATTTAGCAAGAAAATCGAGTGCATGTGTTTGATTCAATATAGAAATAATAACTGAGAAAATCACAACAAACCCGCCAATCATAAGAATAGTAGAAATGCTACTATTTATACTGTTCCCAAGAACTTCTCCTAAATTCTTAAATGTTACAGTTTTAGTAGAAGAAGAACTATGAATATTTTTTTCTCTTGAAATATTTTTTCTATCATTAATAGTGTTGTGATTTTTTCTAAATTCGTAATCTGATTTTTTTGAAAACTTTCCTAAAATAATTCCAACAGTTATACAAGAAAGAATATGAGTGCAAAGTAGCAATAGACCTGTTTTAGTATCTCCAAATAAACTTATTCCAACACTACTTAAAATAAAGAGAGGACCTGAGTTATTAGTAAAAGCAAGCATTCTTTCTCCTTCATCTTTTGTTATAGAACCATTTTCTCTAAAATCAGAAACTATTTTAGCTCCAACAGGATAACCACTAATTAGTCCCATTACAAAAGCAAATCCACCAATACCTGGAACATTAAATATAGGCCTCATAAATCTATCTAAAAGTTTTCCAATAAAATCTACAACTTTAGTGTGAGAAAGTAAATTGGTAATTACGAAAAATGGAAAAAGAGAAGGAACAACACAAGTAGCCCATAAAGTTAATCCATTGGTAGCAGCTCTGAGATTGGACCTTGAAAATATAACAAGTAAAATTGCAATTAAAACAAAAGTAAAAGGTAAAATATTTCGTTTAAAAGAAATAATAAAAAATCTCATATAATCCACCTAATAATAATTATTCATAAATTTAAGTTTTATGAGTGCCACATTTGTCACATTGGGGACAGGTGTTTTTGTGCCAAAGTGGTAGAAAAGGGACAGGTATAAAAATGTAAGAATATTTTTATTGTATAGGAAAAATCGACTTTTTAATTCATATTTCAGCATTCTTAACAATTTTTCCTATACAACAAGGTTAGGCTATCTTAGGCAGTCCGAAGCAAAGCGAGGACATGTATTTCGCCATTTCTTCAGAGGCTAACCCTGCGAAATACCTTTCTTATAAATTAAAATGTTGATAGTATATTTTATTTGTAAAATTTAAGTTTAATATTGTGTGTATAAATATGAAGAATTTGGAAACAATGAATACAGATTTATAATTGGGAGGAGCTATATGAAGAATTGATAATATATCTGGAAGAGAAATTAAGTGATGAGGTTAAAAAAGATGTTTTTTTTGAAGTAATATTTATGACATATAGCTACATTCATAGAAAGATTAATGAAGAAGCATTTCCAAATGCAATAAATTTATATGACGAGAAATTAATGACAGGAAGAGGAAAAGGAAAATACACATACAAACAGGAAGAAAGAAAAAAAGGAGAGAAATTTATTAAAGAATTACTTGATAAATATTTTCCAGAAAATAGAATTGTATATTTTAGTTAATAATAAATTGTATTTATAAAAATTTTTTATTTTGTGTACAAATTTAAATTATATGATATAATTTGTTGGACAAATTATAAAGAAACTCAATTATATAAATCTGATGTTCATAATATAAAAGACGGAATTGCGATAAAGACGCCTGTCCCTAATGGGACAAAGTGACACAAAAACGCCTGTCCCTATAATGACAAACGAAAGAAGGTAGAAAAAATGTACGAGAAAGAGTGTACTAGTAGTGTAGAGGAGTTTATTAAAGAGAATAATTTCAAAAAAAGAGGTCTTACTACAGAAGAGGCTAAAAAGAATATTGCTAAATATGGAAAAAATGAGATGAGGCAAAAGAAGCCTAAAAAATGGTATAACTATTTCTTTGAGAGCTTATTTAGTACTTTTAACTTGATATTACTAGGAATTGTTTTGGTTTTATTTTATACAGATGTTATGCTTACAACACCACCTAATTATGCAAACATTGTTGTAATTCTAATATTAATTACTGCGAGTACTTTACTAGAATTTTTTGAAGTATATAGATCAAATAAAGCAGCTGAAAAATTGAAAAATTTGGTATCTGCAAAGTCTGAAGTTTTAAGAAATGGTAAAGAAATAAAAATACAATCATCTGAAATTACTGTTGGAGATGTAATATTTCTAAATGCAGGGGATTTGATTCCAGCGGATTTAAGGATAGTTGAAGCTACAGATTTATTCGTTAATCAATCTTCTTTAACAGGTGAAAGCGATTCTGTAAAAAAAGTTGTAGAGTCAGAGCATAAGGATAAAATAGAAGATATTACAGATTTAGATACAATTTGCTTTATGGGGACAAATGTCATAAGTGGTTCTGCAATAGGAATTGTATTTAAAACTGGAGATAATACCTATTTTGGAAAAGTTGCAGATACAATAACAGATGAAAAGCCTAAAACTGCTTTTCAAAAAGGAATTGATAGTGTAAGTAAACTTTTAATTAGATTTATGTTGGTTTTAATACCAATTACTTTTATAGCAAATGCCGCAAAGCATGGAACGATTACAGCTTTTACTTTTGCAGTGGCAATAGCTATAGGAATTACGCCACTTCTTCTTCCTGTGATTTTGTCTTCAAGTTTGGCAAAGGGTGCTACAAGAATGTCTAAGAAAAAGACGATTGTAAAAAGACTTGATAGTATTCAAAGTTTTGGAGCAATGAATGTTTTATGTACTGATAAAACAGGTACTCTTACAGAAGATAAGATTGTTCTAGAAAAATATTTAAATATTAAAGGTGAAGAAGATAAAAGAGTTTTAAAACATGTATTTTTAAATTCATATTTTCAAACCGGCTTAGAAGGAAGTATCGATGAAGCAGTAATCGCTAGAGTTAAGAAAAGTGAGCTTAAAGGTATAGAAGAAAAATATGAAAAAGTGGATGAAATTCCATTTGATTTTTCGAGAAGAAGACTTTCTGTTGTGGTTTCAGATGGAAAGAAAAAGCAATTGATTACCAAAGGTGCGGTTGAAGAAATATTAAGTATATGCACTATGGTTGACTATAATGGTGAAGTTTCTGAGATAACAAAAGATATTAAGCGTGATGTTTTAGAGTTATCAAAAGAACTAAATAAACAAGGATTAAGAGTAGTAGCAGTAGCTCAGAAAAATGATATATCAGGTATAGAGAAATTCTCTGTAAAAGATGAATCTAAAATGGTGTTAATAGGATTTGTAGGATTCCTAGATCCGCCAAAAGAAAGTGCTAAAGGTGCTATTGAAAGACTTAATAAAGATGGCATTAGAGTAATAGTTTTAACAGGGGATAACGAATATGTAACTAAAGCTATATGTGATAAAGTGAGTATAAATACAGATAAGATTATACTTGGAAGTAAGATTGATAAATTGTCAGATGCAGCACTAAGAAGGCATTTGAAAAAAACTAATGTGTATGCAAAACTTTCTCCTATTCAAAAAGCAAGAATAATAAGAATACTAAAAGAAGCGGGAAATGTTGTAGGATATATGGGAGATGGAATAAATGATGCTCCATCAATGCATAATGCAGAAGTTGGAATATCTGTGGATACTGCTGTTGATATTACAAAAGAAACTGCAGATATCATATTATTAGAAAAAGACTTAGATGTGCTTACAGATGGTGTTATGGAAGGAAGAAAAACATTTGGAAATCTTCAAAAATATATAAAAATGGCTGTAAGCTTCAACTTTGGAGAAGTACTATCTGTGCTAATTGCAAGTGTATTATTACCATTTTTCCCAATAACACCAATTCAGCTTTTAGTACAAAGCTTAATTTACGATATGGGACAACTTTCAATACCATATGATAATGTAGATAAAGAATATTTAGAAAAGCCACGTGTATGGAATATGAAAAGCTTAAAAAGATTTATGCTATACATGGGACCTACAAGCTCAATTTTCGATTTAATGATATTTGCAATTTTATGGTTTGGATTTGGGTTAAGAATGCCAGATGCAGCATTATTCCAGTCAATATGGTTTTCATATGGAGTAGTATCAAACTTGGTCGGATTACACGTAATAAGGACTTCAAAAACACCATTCATACAAAGCAACGCATCAAAAGCTGTGTATGCAACTTCAATAGGATTAAGCATTGTAGCGATTTTAATACCATTCACATTTATAGGAAAATATATTGGATTAGTTCCAATACCACTTCAATATTTCTCAATAATACTTTGTGTACCGATTCTATATTGCTTCTTAGCATCATTTATAAAGAGAAGATATATTAAGAAATATGGAGAATGGCTATAAGTTGACAGATTTAGTTCAATGATAATTGGAAACTAATTGGGGACAGGCACCTTTTAGTAAAAATTACTAAAAGGTGCCTGTACCCAATTGTCAGTTTATTAGTTAATACTTTCTAAAGCGATTTTAATCATATCATTTAGTGAACGTTCTCTTTCTTCGGCAGTACTTTCTTGATTTTTGTAATAAGAATCTACTACTGTAAGTAAACAAGCAGCATCTCTATTAAAATATTTAGCCATGTAAAATAATGCAAATGCTTCCATTTCACAAGCAATAATATTTAAATCTTTAGGAAATCTAGCTACAAATCCTTCAATATCGTCTAAATATCCATCAAAGCAATCATTGCATAAAGTATTTCCTTTTACAAGATTTATACTTACTTTTTTTGCAGTTTCTTCTAATTTAGAATTCAATTTTTCGCTAGCCTCGGCAATATGACACTCTTTTTCACTCCATTCATATGCAAAGTTTCCTTCTGTATAGCTTTTGTCGACTAAAATTGTATCGAACAAATTAAGTTCTTCATTATATGCACCGCATGAACCAATTCGTATAATTTTCTGAACATCATAAAATTTAAAGAGTTCATATGAATAAATTCCCATACTTGGCATTCCCATCCCAGATGAAAATACAGTAACAGGTTTTCCTTTATATGTTCCGGTATATGCTAGCATATTCCTTACAGTATTCACTAATCTTGGATTTTCTAGAAAGTTTTCAGCAATATATTTTGCTCGTAAAGGATCTCCTGGCATTAGTACAGTTTTTTCTATATCTTCTTTTTTTGCATTACAATGTATAGGCATAAAATTTACCTCCTAATATAAATATTCATTTTATTATCTCACTTATTTTATATTATATACTAAAGAAAATCAAGATATTGTTTTAAAAGAAAAGCGCCTTAAGATTGTTTTCTTAAGGTGCTAATTGGTTAACCAATTATTTATACCAACTTGGTATTGTGAATAAAGATACATCTAATACTTGCAAAAATAAAAATAATAAAAATGTAATTATTACAGATATTATACCTAGAATTAATCCAGTTTTTCCTAATCCTTTATCTCCTTGTTTAACAGCAAAAAAACCAAATACAATAGCTAGAATAGCTGATAATACAGAGATGATAATATAGTATAAAAATACTATGGAAATAATACCAAATATTAAAGCAGCTATTCCATAACCAAGACCAGAGTTAGATGAAGTTATATTTTTTTGCTCTACATTTTCTTGCTTTTCTGATTCCATAATTACACCTCCTTAAAATATTAAAATAATCTTCTATATCGGTATTATACCATATATCAATTAAATTGTGAACATTTTGTGAAATTTAATCTAAACTCTTGACTTTTATATAAAAAGGGTATATATTTTAGCAGTCAGCATAAATGAGTGCTAAAATATATAAATGTGTTTGCATATATATTATTAATTAACATATTTATATAAAGAATAAATGGTGTAATTTTTTAAGGAGGTAGATAAAAATGTTAAAACCATTAGGAAACAGAGTAGTCATTAAAATGATAGAAAGTGAAGAAACAACTAAAAGTGGAATCATCTTAGCAGGAAATGCTGGGGAAAAACCACAAATAGCAGAAGTTATTGAAGTTGGACCAGGACTAGAAATAGATGGTAAACTAGAAAAAATGCTAGTAAAAAAAGGAGATAAAGTTGTAGTTAATAAATATGCAGGAACAGAAGTTAAATATGAAGGAGAAGAATATATTATCTTAAAACAAGATGATATATTAGCAATAGCAGAATAATAAAAATAATTAAATAAAAAGTCATTTATTTTAGGAGGTAATGTAAAATGGCAAAAGATATTAAATTTGGAGAAGATGCTAGAAGAAGTTTATTAAATGGTGTAAATAAATTAGCAGACACAGTAAGAGTTACAATGGGACCAAAAGGAAGAAATGTAGTTCTTGATAAAAAATTTGGTGCACCACTAATTACAAATGATGGTGTTACAATAGCAAAAGAAATAGAATTAGACGATCCATTTGAAAATATGGGAGCTCAAATTGTAAAAGAAGTTTCTATAAAAACAAATGATGTAGCTGGTGATGGTACTACAACAGCTATGGTTTTAGCACAAAGCATGGTAAAAGAAGGAGTAAAAAACGTAGCTGCAGGTGGAGATCCAATGGCAATAAAAAGAGGTATGGATAAAGCAGTAGACTCAGCAGTTGAAACTTTAAAGAAAATTAGTTCACCTGTTAACGGAAAAGAAGATATTGCAAGAGTTGCAAGCATTTCAGCAAACAATGATGAAGTTGGAGAATTAATTTCTGAAGCTATGGAAAAAGTTTCAAAAGATGGTGTTATTACAATAGAAGAATCAAAAACATCTCAAACAGAATTAAATGTTGTTGAAGGTATGCAATTTGATAGAGGTTATGTATCACCATATATGGTAACAGATACAGAAAAAATGGAAGCTGTTATAGATAATCCATATATTTTAATTACAGATAAAAAAGTAAGCAATATCCAAGAAATCTTACCACTTCTTGAAAGTTTAATGCAACAATCAGGAAAATTAGTAATGATTTGTGATGATGTTGAAGGAGAAGCATTATCTACTTTAATATTAAATAAATTAAGAGGAGTATTAAATGTTGTAGCAGTTAAAGCTCCAGGTTATGGAGATAAGAGAAAAAATATGCTACAAGATATAGCAATTCTTACAGGTGGTGAAGTTATTTCATCTGATTTAGGAATGGAACTTAAAGATACTACAATAGAACAATTAGGTAGAGCAAGACAAATAAAAGTACAAAAAGAAAATACAATAATTGTTGATGGTATGGGAGAAAAGGAACAAATTACAGCAAGAGTAAAACAAATAAAAGCACAACTTGCTGAAGAAAAGAGCGAATTTGAAAAAGAAACATTACAAGAGAGGTTAGCAAAAATTGCAGGTGGAGTTGCAGTAATTGGAGTTGGAGCAGCTACTGAAGTTGAAATGAAAGATAGAAAATTAAGAATAGAAGATGCATTATCTGCAACAAAAGCTGCAGTTGAAGAAGGTATTGTTTCAGGTGGTGGAACAGCATTTGTAAATATCATACCAGATGTAGAAAAAGCAGTTTCTGAACTACATGGAGATGAAAAGATAGGTGGTAAAATAATCTTGAGAGCATTAGAAGAACCAGTAAGACAAATAGCTGCTAATGCAGGATTAGAACCAGCTGTAATATTAGAAAAAGTAAAAACAAGTCCAGTTGGAGTAGGATATGATGCAGCAAATGATACATATGTAGATATGAAAAAAGCTGGAATTGTAGATCCTACAAAAGTATCAAGAAGTGCTATTCAAAATGCAGTATCAATTGCATCAATGATACTTACAACAGAAAGTTTAGTTACAGATAAAAAAGAGCCAGCTTGTAAATGCGGAGGACATGATGAAGATGCAGCAGCAGGAATGGGCGGAATGTATTAATAAATGAAGATGAACTAGGAACTTGAACAAAAGGGACACTCCTTTTTGTTCAAGTTTTTGAACTTTTAGGAGCGTCCCTTTTGTTCAAGTTCTTAGTTGAAAAATTATGTAAAATATGATAAAATTCTATAGCTATTACCACAAAGTAGAAGAAAAAATATAATATAAATAGCAATACTAAAAGTAGAAAAAAGTACCGATTGGAAGGATGTATTAAAATTGGAAAGTAAGAAAGTAGCATTTTGTACATTGGGATGTAAAGTAAATCAATATGAAACAAATGCAATGATACAAGAGTTTATGAAAAATCAATATGAAATAGTTGAATTTAATGAAAAAGCAGATGTATATATAGTAAATACATGTACGGTAACTAATATGGCAGATAGGAAATCAAGACAAATGCTTAGAAAAGTAAAAGAGTTGAATCCTCATTCGATTTTAGTGGCTGTTGGATGTTATGCGCAAGTTGCTAAAGAAGAGTTAGAAAAAATACCAGAAATAGACTTGATATTAGGAACAAATGAAAAGAAAGATATATTAAAATATGTAGAAGAAATGTTGAATACCGGAAATAAAGAAACAAAAAAAGTTGATGAAACACAAGAAAATAGTCAAAATGAAACTAATTTAAAGAATGGAAATAATAAAGTATCTAAAATAGAGGATGTAATGCATTGTGAAGAATATGTGGATTTTGGTGATGTAACTTTTACAGAAAAAACGAGAGCTGTTATAAAAGTTCAAGATGGATGTGATAGATTTTGTTCTTATTGTATTATACCATATGCAAGAGGACATATAAGAAGTAGAGAACCAAAGAGTGTATTAAGTGAGATATCAAAGATTGCACAGCAAGGTATTAAAGAAGTGGTAATTACAGGGATACATTTAGCATCATATGGTAGAGATTTTAAAAATAAAAATTACTTCTTAATTGATTTATTAGAAGAAATTAATAACATAGATAGCATAAAAAGAATAAGACTTCGGATCATTAGAGCCAACTTTAATTACTGATGAATTTGTAAATAGATTATCTAAATTAGAAAAGATATGTGATCATTTCCATTTATCTCTTCAAAGTGGATGTGATGAAACATTAAAAAGAATGAATAGAAGATATACTACAGAACAATTTGAAATTGGTATAAAGCTTTTGAGAAATGCATATACTGATGTTGCTTTAACCACAGATGTTATTGTAGGATTTCCAGGCGAAACAGATGAAGAATTTAATACAACATATGAATTTCTAAAAAGAGTCAAGTTCTACAAAATGCATATATTTAAGTATTCACAAAGGAAAGGCACAAGAGCTGCAGTAATGCCAAACCAAATAGATGGTAATGTAAAAGAAGAAAGAAGTAGAAAATTAATAGAATTATCAGATAAAAACGAAAAAGAATATAATGAAAGATATATTGGAAGAGAAGTAGAAGTATTATTTGAAGAACCACATGTAGAAAACGGCAAAGGATATATGAAAGGGCACACTACTAATTATAGAGTGGTAAAATTAGAAACAAATGAGAATCTAGAAAATAAAATGAAGAATGTCAAGATAATTGATTTAGATGGATTAGAGCTAATAGGAAGCTAATATTACTTTATTAGGTAATGTCTGTCCCCAATTAGTAAAAATTACTAAAAGGTGCCTGTCCCCAATTAGAAGGAGAAGTAAATGGAAGAAAAAAGAGTTTTAATTCAAGGAGCTATGGACATTGAAATAGAATATTTAATAAGCAAGTTAGAAAATATGGAAAAATATATTATTTCAGATTTTGAATTCTTTAGTGGAATAATTAACAATATTAAAGTTATAGTATCAAAAACATTCATAGGAACAATTAATGCAACAATAGCTACAACTATTGGAATAATGAATTTTAAACCAGATATTGTAATTAATCAAGGAATAGCAGGTGCTCATAAAAGAGAAATACATACAGGAGATATTATAATTGGCGAAAAATGCTACAATATTAACTCATATTCAATGCCATCTAAAAAAGAAATGGAAGGATCTAATCCGTTTGAATGGGAGCCTGATAAAAGAGCTAGAGAAGTAAAAATGGCTGATGAAAGTTTAGTGAGTAATTTAAAAGAGTCTTTTAAGAAGAAATATCATAATCCAGTTTATATAGGAACATTAGGAAGCGGAGATGTATTTAGTAGAGAAATAGATAGAATAGATTGGATAAATAAAAAATTTGGAAATTTATGTGAAGATATGGAGAGCATAGGTACGTATTCTGTATGTAATAAATTAAATATTCCATGTATAGGAATAAGAATTATTTCAAATAATGAGATTACTGGAGAAACACTAGATAAGAACCAAGCGATTATATTGCAAAAGCTATTGGCGGACTCATTGAATAATTTTTTATATAATACATAGAATATTTAATAATACAATATTGACGTACGCTAAAACGTATGCTATAATTGATTGAAGAGGTGATAAAATTATGACTAACATTAATATTACAAATTTTAGAAAAGATATTTATGAACTATTAGAACAGACTATAAAATATAACGAACCAATTAATATCTCTACAAAAAACGGAAATGCAGTTGTTTTATCAGAAGAAGATTATAATGGACTTATGGAAACAGTATACTTATTAAATGTACCTGGAATGAAAGAAAAATTAATAGAAGGCAAAAATGAAGCTATAGAAGAATGTATAGCAGAAGATGAGGTGAAATGGTAAGTGTATAAAATTTTTTATACAAAACAAGCAATAAAAGATATTTCAAAATTAAAATCAGCCAATTTAGATAAAAAAGTTTTAGCTTTAGTCGAAATCTTAAAAAATAATCCTTTCCAAAATCCACCTCCTTATGAAAAGTTGGTTGGAGATTTTCAAGGATTATTTTCAAGAAGAATAAATATAAAACATAGATTAGTTTATCAAGTCTTAGAAGATGAAAAAAATATTAAAATTTTAAGTATGTGGACACATTATGAAAACATATAAGAAAAGTGTGCATTCCCTTATTCCAGTTTAGTTTAGTTCTACGACTGTTACGCCCATTTCACCTTCTCCAAATGTTCCTAATCTAAATGATTTTACATGAGGATGTGTTTTTAAATATTTGTGAATTCCTTCTCGAAGTTTTCCGGTACCTTTTCCATGAACAATTCTTACTGGAGATAATTTTGTAATTGCACAATCATCTAAATATTTGTCAATTACAAAAGTTGCTTCATCTACATTCATTCCAATGACATTTATCTCACTAGAAATATTTTGAGCTTTAAAATTGTTTCCTTTATTGAATGCAACTGATGATTTGGATGTATTTTTGCTGCTTTTATTTGAATTGGAATCTATAGTGCTATTTTTCAAACTAAATTTATTATTTAATTCTTTTAAAGCTTCTAAATTTAATTTATTATTTGATGAAGTAGCAACAACATCTTTTAATTTATCATTTAGTTTATTTCTAAGATTATTAGCTGTAGATAAATTTATTTTATCAGCATTATTTAATTCCTTTATAACTGCATTAGCTTCTTCTTTAGCTGATTCAATAATCTTTCTGGCGTCATTTTTAGCATCATTTAATATTCTATCTTGCTTTTCTTTTTGTTTATTGTTTTCAATTTCTAAAGATTTGCGTAAGGCTTCTATTTGATTAGAGTTTTTTTCTATTTCTTCTTTTTCTTTTTCAATTTTTAATTTGTTATCATATATATTTTTCATTAATTCTTCAATGCTTATATCGTCATTTTTCATTAGAGAGTTTGCTAATGATAAAATATTATCATTTAAACCAAGTTTTTTACTTATTGCAAAAGCATTACTTTTACCTGGTATACCAATTAGTAATTTGTATGTTGGTTTTAAATTATCTATATCAAACTCAAAACTTGCATTTTGAAAACCATTAGTTGTTAAACAATAGTTTTTTAATTCTTGATAGTGTGTAGTGGCAAGAGAGATAACTCCTAAATCATATAAATATTTTAAAATACTTATTGCAAGATTAGCTCCTTCGATAGGGTCTGTACCAGAGCCTAATTCGTCTAATAATACTAAACTGTTTGACGATACATTATTCGTTATTTCAACAATATTTGACATATGTGCTGAAAAAGTACTTAAATTTTCTTGAATACTTTGTTCATCTCCAATATCTACATATATATTATCAAAAACATATATTGAGCTACCTTCTTTTGCAGGTATAAAAATGCCAGAATAAGCCATTAAAAGTAGTAATCCTGTAGTTTTTAAAGCTACTGTTTTGCCTCCTGTATTAGGTCCTGTAATAACCAATGTAGAGTATTCATGACCTATAGAGATACCTATTGGAACAACAATATTCTTATCAATTAAAGGATGTCTTGCAGATATCAAATTTATATATTTTTCATCATTTATTTTAGGAAAAACGCCATCAAGCTCAATCGAATATTTAGCTTTTGCAAATATCAAGTCTAAATCACCTAAAATATCTATATTGCTTTTTAAATTTTCAGTATAACCATATAACATAGCTGATAAATTGGCTAAAATTTTTTCAATCTCAATTTCTTCTTCAATTTTTAAATTAGTTATATTATTATTAAGCTCAAAAACACTGATTGGTTCAATAAATACGGTAGAACCACTACTTGAAACATCGTGAATAAATCCTTTTATCTGAGATCTATATTCTTCTTTTATAGGAATGACATATCTGTTTTCCCTAATAGTTACAATAGGCTCCATTATATATTTCGAATAAGAACTTGAATGAATTATATTATTTAATTTATCTCTAATATCTTGTTCTAACTTTTTACTTTGGCGTCTAATACTATTTAATTTAGGTGAAGCATTATCAGCAATAGTATTTTCATCCAATATGATTGAAAAAATTTTTTCTTCAATATTTTTATTTGTATAGATTAAATCAAATAAATCATATAACTTAGGATATGTAGATAAGTCTATATCGTCAGATGAAAGAAAATATTCTCTTACTTCTCTTGAAATTTTTAAAAATCTAGCAATATTTAATAAAGCTAAAGCAGATAAAATGCCGTTACTTTCTAAACTTTTTATACAAAGAGATATATCAGCAATATCAGAAAGAGGAATATTTCCCTTTCTGTAAATTAGACTTGAAGCTTCTTTGGTTAAATTTAACAAATTTATTACTTTGTTTTTTTCAAATACAGGGAATAAATTATTTGACTTTTCTATTCCCATATATGTTTTACAATACGTATTTAAATTGTGGATTATTTTATCGTACTCTAAAGAGTTTAAATATTTAGTGTTCATTTTTTTCCTCCATAAATAATATATATTATATCATAATAAAGGAACAATGTAAAAGTAAATAAAAAGTAATAAAAATTGGAAAATATTTGAAAAAATAATGAAGATGTGATATAATGAAATTTCCAAACTTTAGGAGAAAGGAGAATATAGAAAAATGAGTGAGCTAGAGTATAATACCTACATAAATTATGGCATTTATCAAAAAATATACAATATAGCAGAAGTAAAAAAAAATATAGTAATAGATGAAATTAATAATGTATTAAATAGAAATAATAAAGAATGTAAAATAGATAAATTAGAATCAAGAATAAAATCATATAATAGTATTATTGATAAAATGAAAAATAAAGGATATAAATTAGATTTGGATAATATGTTAGAAAAAATAAACGATATAATAGGAATAAGATTAGTTTGTTCTAATTTAAATGATGTGTATGATTTAGTAAAGTGTATAAAAAACAATAGTAAATTTGCTATAATAAATGAGAAAGATTATATAAGTAGACCAAAAAAAAGTGGGTATATGAGTTATCATATCATAATACAATGTGAATTGGAAACAATACCAATGAGAGCAGAAATACAATTACGAACTAGAGAAATGGATATGTGGGCAAATTTATCACATGATTTGATTTATAAAAAGTTAGAAAGATACTAAAAATCTAGGAATTGTATTTAATGCATTGCCTAGAAATTGTGCCAGGTTGTTGTTACTAGATTTATTGCTATAATTTATAGAAAAAACATTATCTAATAATCAGTTGTTAAAAAAATTGTAAAACTGTTGCAAAAATAAAAAAGTTGATATAAAATAAATGGGTAAACAATAAAGCAAAGGAAAAAGGAAGAAATATTATGGAAGCTGAAACTATTGAAATAGTAGAGAGAGAGAGAGAGAGAGAGAGCTATATTTAGCGAAATAGCTTTTATTAATAGTGCAAAAA
>CAMMDS010000001.1 GCA_946495655.1 uncultured Clostridium sp. | reverse complement strand
AAAAATGAACCCTCCTTGTTAAACTTTTTTGTCTAACAATTTGGGTTCACTTCATTTTTTGATTATGTTCTTCTTTTATTGTATATTAGACTATTTCAAATTTCTTATTGCTTCTATTCTATCGTCTATAGATGGATGAGTTGAAAACAAGCTAGTTTTTTTCTTTTTGCCGTCTTTGGCATTTGCTTTAAATGGACTTACTATATACATATGTGCAGTAGAATTGTTTGCAGTTTTTAATTCATTTGGATCGCTGTCTAACTTTTGTAAAGCAGAAATCAAACCATCAGGATTTCTAGTAAGTTCAACTGCACTAGCATCTGCTAAATATTCTCTTCTTCTTGATAACGCAAGTTGCATAAGTTGACCAAATATAGGTGCTAAAATCAAACAAACTAATCCAATAAGCATTAATATTGGATTCCCTTTTGAATCGTTATCTCTATCGCCAAATCCCCAGAATAAAGCTCTACTAACCCAGTCTGAAAGTATTACTATAAATCCGACCATTACACTTACAACAGCAGATAAGCGTATATCATAATTTTTAATATGTGATAATTCATGAGCAATAACTCCTTCTAATTCATAGTAATCCATTTTCTCAAGTAATCCTGTTGTAACACATATTACAGCATTTTCTGGATTTCTACCAGTTGCAAATGCATTGGGTTGAGGGTCATCAACTACATATAGTCTTGGTCTATTTTGTAATCCTGATGAAACCATTAAACCATCTAATATATTATTTAATTTTTCATGTTGTTCTTGATTAGCTTCATGAGCTTTATTAATTGAAAGTACAATTTTATCACTATAATAATATGAAGCCCAAGAAGTAGCGATAGAAAACACTACAGCTATAACAATAGAAATATAGCCTAAATCAAATGCCATACATATATAATAAACAATTAATGTAATAACAACTAAAAAAATTGCTACAATTACTCCTGTTTTTATTTTATTATTGCGTATATCTTCATACATAACTAGTTACCATTCCTTTATAATATTGTTAACCAATAATCAAATTTTAATTAATATAAATTAGATTATTTTTAAATTAAGAGCCACATCTGTATACGAAAAAATCGTCTAAATGTGGCCTAGAATACTTAATTATTTACTAAAATCAACTTTTACATTCTTTTTAGCTTCTGCATTATCCACTTCAAATAGTTCTTCTGCTGTAAAATGGAACATTGATGCAATTATATTTGAAGGAAAAACCTCTAATTTTGTGTTATATCTAGTTACAGTGTCATTATAAAATTGTCTTGAATAAGAAATTTTATTTTCTGTATTTGTTAACTCTGTTTGTAATTCTGAGAAATTTTGATTTGCTTTCAAATCTGGATAATTTTCTGCAACTGCCATAATTGTTTTTAATGATTCTGATAATTGATTATCTAATTTAGCTTTTTCATCAACTGTTTTAGCATCTGCCCATGAAGAACGTAAATCAGTAACTTTAGTTAAAACATCAGCTTCATGTTCCATATAGCCTTTTACAGTTTCAACTAAGTTTGGAATTAAATCAAATCTTCTTTGAAGTTGGACATCGATTTGACTCCAAGCATTTTTAACTCTAAGTCTTAATGTAACTAAACTGTTATAAATAGCAATTAGAGCGATTATTATTACTACAACTATTGCAAGTATAATCCACCACATAAAACTGTTTCCTCCTTTATAAATTATATAAATATAATATCATATTATTAATTATTATACAACTAATATGAAAAATATATGTAAATTTTATGAAATTTTTAGTAATATTTTTGGTACAAGCAACATATAATAGTAATATAGGCATTTATAGGATTTTTCAAAAAAATAACAAAACACAGGAGCAAGCCATATCAACAAGTTGAAAAGATTGACCATAATTTGACAGAAAAGAATAATTATGGTATAATAAATGTGTTGCTTTTAAAGGAGGGAACAAATTTCGTATGAAAAATAATGATAAAGCGTCTATATCGCTGAGAAAGATAGTATGTATTAGTATTATACTTATTTTCTTATTAAGCATTGGCGTAATGGCAGGAAATGTCAAGGTAAATAACGTTAAAATAGTTTTATCTAGTGGATATGAGATGAATGTTTTAACTACTAAGACAAATGTCAAAGATATTTTGAGCGAAAATCATATTGTATTATTAGAAGATGAAAAAGTAACACCAAGTGCAAGTGAAGAATTGTCAGACAACAATACAATTATTATATCAAAAGAATCAGAAGATGTTGAAGTATCTGAAAAAATAGAAAAATCTTCTGATGTAACAACAGAAGATATTTTAAATAATTATTCTAAAATTGTAGAGAAAATAGTTGTAGAAAAAGAGACAATACCTTATGAGACAATAACAAAAGATGTTACAACCGGAAGTGGTACAAAACAAGATAGAGTTGTACAAGAGGGAAAGAACGGAATAAGAGAAGTAACATATAAAGTAAAATATCAAAATGGTGAAGAAATAGAAAAAACAAAAATTTCATCTAAGGTTATACAAGAGCCAGTTGATAAAATTGTAGAGATTAGAACTAGACAAGTTACAACAAGAAGTGGCTCAAGAACTACTTATAATGGTGGAAAATGGACATATTCAGCAAGTGAATTAGATTTATTATGTGCTATAACTGCACAAGAATGTAGTTCAAGCTATACTGGAGCTTTAGCTGTTATTACAACAGCATGTAACAGAACTCAAAGTAGTAGTTGGAGAAGATATGGTTCAGACCCATTAAGCCAATATAAGGCACCTAGCCAGTTCTGTTATTCAATAGATAATCATTGGAGAAAAAGATTAAACGGAAACTATCCATCATATGTAAAACAAGCAGTTTTAGATGCATTAAATGGTAAAAGAAATCATAATTATTTATCATTTAGAGCTGCAGGATATCATTCAGGAGAAATAATAGGTGGAAACGTATACTTTAATTCGTTATAATAAAATAAAAAGCAATTATAAAGGAAGGAGATGGGTTTAAACCATCTCTTTTCTAATATAGGAGGAAAAAATGAAATTAGTATCATGGAATGTAAATGGATTAAGAGCCGTAATAAATAAGGGGTTTGAAAAGTTTTTTAAAGAAATAAATGCAGATATTTTTTGCATACAAGAAACAAAAATGCAAGAGGAACAAATAGATGAAAGTATAAAACAAATTTTCAAGGAATATAATTCATATTGGAATAGTGCTGAGAAGAAAGGATATTCAGGAACAGCAATTTTTACTAAGAAGAAGCCTAATAAAGTTACGTATGGAATTGGAATAGAAGAGCATGATAAAGAAGGAAGAGTTATTACTTTAGAATTTGATAATTTTTATTTAGTTGATTGCTATACTCCTAATTCAAAAAGAGAATTAGAGAGATTAGAATATAGAATGATTTGGGAAGATGAATTTAGAAAATATTTGATTGAATTAAATAAAACAAAACCAGTAGTGATTTGTGGAGATTTAAATGTTGCGCATAAAGAGATTGATTTGAAAAATCCAAAGACAAATAGAAGAAATGCAGGATTTACAGATGAAGAAAGAGAAAAGATGACTAAACTATTAGATTCTGGTTTTGTTGATACATTCAGATATTTATATCCAGAAAAAACAGATATGTATACTTGGTGGTCATATATGTTTAAAGCTAGAGAAAAAAATGCAGGATGGAGAATAGATTATTTTATAGTATCAGAATCAATAAAAGATAAAATAAAAGAAAGTTATATTTATTCTAGTATTATGGGTAGTGATCATTGTCCAGTAGGAGTAGATTTAAATATAGATAGCATATAGATTATGGAGAGTTCATAGCAAAAAGTTTTAAATTTTACTATAAGAAATAATAAGGAGATATTAATGGAAAATAATAAGAAAAAAATAACTAAATGGTTATATTGGTTTTTATTTGCTGTTGCAATTATTCTAGTATATAAAACATTGGATAATTTTTCTGCAATTGGAAACTGGATTAAAAATTTTTTGGATGTTTTGATGCCATTTATAATTGGTCTATTAATAGCATATCTTTTATATATTCCATGTAGAAAAGTAGAGAGTATATATAAAAAGAATAAAAAGATAAAATTTGTGCGTAAAAAAGCTAGAGGTCTTTCAGTACTTACTGTATACATAATCGTATTAATTATATTAATAATTGCTATTAATTATTTATTACCTATTGTTGCTACAAGCATTGTGGATTTAATTAGTAATATTCAAAATTATTATAATTCATTAACAACCAATATAGAGAATTTGCCACAAGACTCAATTTTGAGAAATGAAATAGTAATTGATATACTTGAAAGTATTAAAAATATAGACTTTAAACAATATATAAACATTGATAAATTAACTGAATATGCTAAAGGAGTAATAAATGTAGCTGGAAAGATCTTAGATTTCTTTGTAGCTGTAATAGTATCAGTGTATCTATTACTTCAAAGAAGAGAAATTATGGAGTTCTTTAAGAAATTAGGAAAAGCTACTGTAAAAGAGAGTACTTATAAAAATATAGGAAAATATTTTGATAGATCAAATAATATATTTTTTAATTTTTTAGCAGGTCAATTATTAGACGGAATAATAATTGGAATAATATCATCAATAGCAATGTCTATTATAGGAGTTAAATATGCTATATTATTAGGCTTTATGATTGGTATTTTCAATCTTATTCCATATTTTGGAGCAATTATAGCAGTTATTATAGCAGCTCTTATTACTCTACTTACAGGAGGAATATGGCAAGCATTAATAATGGTTATTGTTGTTACAATTTTACAGCAAATCGATGCTAATATAATAAATCCAAAAATATTAGGAAATTCATTAAAAATAAGTCCATTATTAGTTATATTCGCAGTTGCAATTGGAGGTGCTTATTTTGGATTTTGGGGTATGTTTTTATCAGTACCTATAGTTGCTGTAATTAAACTATTACTCACTGACTATATTGAATATAAAAGTAAAGAAAAAGAAATGAAAAACAATTAAATTGATAAAAAAATAATATATAAACTAAAAAAGTCAAAGTGGCTTACAAATGTAATTAAAATTTTTTAATTATATTTGTAAGCCACTTTGTACGAAAATGGAATAAATTAGATACTAGAATTGTGAACTTCTGCTAAACTATTTTTAGTAGAAGCTTCTAAGTTTCTGAAAGAATCAGTTAAATCTTTATGAACAATTTCGATTTTGTAGTTTAATGCATCTGATGCTTCATCTATTCTATGATCCATTCTTTGAGTTAAATATTCAACAGAGGAGTCTATTTTTTTATTAAGGGTTTCATTAACATCATCGATCTTCTTGTTAAGAGAATTATTAACATCATCGATCTTCTTGTTAAGAGAATTATTAACATCATCGATCTTCTTGTTAAGAGAATTATTCACATCATCAATCTTCTTATCAAGAGTTTCATAGACATAATCAATTTTATTGTTTAGTTCTATTACAGCATTGTCAATTCTCTCATTAAGTATATTGAATACATTATCGATTTTGTCATTTAATGTTTTATTCACGTGATCTATTTTAGCGTTTAAACTATCAAATTTAGTATCAATCTTGTTATCCATTTCATTAAGTTTAGTTAAAATAAGTGATAATATTTCTTGTTGTTCCATGTTTTACCTCCTTTCTATTAATATAATAATAAAATTATAACATATGGGATTATATAATACAATGAAAATAATTCGACGGAAAATGACAAAAAAATATTAAATATTAGTTTATTCTATTTTTATCTTCAATTATCACATAAAAATAAAAAAGTTTAAAATCATATTTTTTATTTTATTGCATAGGAAATTCCTGGAGCAACAAGGTTAAGTTACCTTGAACGTGCATGCTTACAAAGTGAAATGCACATATGACAAAACCACTTTCCTTATATAATAATTATAAAATTAATAAAGTATTAATAAATATAATCATTTTTCTTAATAAAATTATGCTAAACTAATAATGAAAAATTCAATAGTATAGGATTATATGATATAATATAAAGAGTAATTAAAGAAAATGTAAATAGATTTAATGGAGGTATTTATGTACAATATATTGGTATGCGATGATGATAAAGAAATAGTAAAAGCAATAGAAATATATTTGAGCAAAGAAGGATACAATATTTTAAAAGCATATGATGGGATGGAAGCTCTAGAAATATTAAAAAAGAATAGTGATATACAATTAATAATATTAGATATAATGATGCCAAAATTAGATGGAATCGAAACCGCAAATATTATAAGAAAAGATAAATCGATTCCAATTATAATGCTTTCAGCTAAATCTGAAGATTACGATAAAATTTCAGGATTAAATAATGGAGCTGATGATTATGTAACAAAACCATTTAATCCATTAGAATTAATAGCTAGAGTTAATTCACAAATTCGTAGATATACAAGCCTTGGTTCGATGGTAAAAAAAGAAGATAGTAATATATATAAATCAGGAGATTTGATTATTAATGATTCTACTAAAACTGTTGAAGTAGATGGGAAAGAGGTTAAACTTACTCCAACAGAATATAATATATTAAAGTTTTTAACGAAAAACAAAGGAGTTGTTTATTCAATAGAACAAATATATGAAAATGTATGGGAAGAGGAAAGTTATGGTGCAGAAAATATAATTGCAGTACATATAAGGCACATTAGAGAAAAAATAGAAATAAACCCAAGAGAGCCCAAATACTTAAAAGTAATTTGGGGAATAGGATATAAAATTGAAAATTTAGATTAAAAAGGAGAAATTGAATGGAACGAAAAATCTGTTGGGCACGAGTATTAAAAAATATATCATATGTACTATTTCCGATATTTCTTACAATATTAGTTTTACTAATTGTGTGTTTAAGTTATCCTTTAGAGAGACATGCAATTAAAGAAGGCCTAGATTATTTTGAAACAAATACATTTGCAGAAAACTATGCTATGGAAATATTTAGTGGATTAAGTGCAGTGAATATATTAAAAGATGATAATGAACGAAATATTTATACATTTTATTATACTCAAACAGAAGAACTAGAAAATAATGATGAAGCAAATGAATTAAATTATTATTCAGAATATAATGGAAATAATGTAATTTGGTTAATAATAGATAATAAAACTAAAAAAGCATATACTAATCTAGATTATTCTTTAGAGACTAGTAATATTGAAAATATAAAAAATACAATAATGCAAAATCAAAAATACTGGAATTATCAAAATGGGAATATAGATACTACAGTAAGCAAATTAAATAATGACAATATAGAATATATTGAAAGTGGATTAAGACAAGAAAGCATGGAGATAATAGGGGGGGACGATTACTCAATTTATACAGCAGTATTAGATGATTTAGAATATATAGATGATATTGCTACTAATAAATTATTTTATGATGTATTGTCTTCTGTAAATGAGAAAGCAATGTTTTTAATACCTGTTTTAATTATATTAATTATTGCATTAGTTCCAATTATCATAATTGGAGTGGGTAAGACTAAAAAAGAAGAAGGAATCAAACTTAATTGGTATGATAAAATATTAATAGAAATAGCTGCTGCTATAGCAATATTTATTGGATGTATTGGTGCTTGTTTCACTTTGAGTGTTAGTGGGATGTCTACTATGGCATCATTTATATTAGGAATTTCAGTAATGACAGTTGGATTTTTGATAATATATTTAGCATGTATATTATTCTTTGAAACAGTTGTTAAAAGATTGAAAACTCATACTTTTATTAAAACAACATTTATTTATTGGGTATATTATAAAATAAAAGGATTTCTATCTGATATAAAAATAACTAAAAAACTCATATTATATTTTATACTATTTATACTAGCAAATTTAATTTGTTTTGGAATCTTGTGGTCAAATGGATTCCCTGGATTAATACTAACATTAATTCTATATATAGCAACATACAGCTATTTATCAAAAAGAATTAAATCATACTCCAAAATTAATGAAACTATACATGAGTTGTATAAAGGGAATACTGAAATAGAGCTAGATGAAAATCAATTAGTTAAAGAGATGCAAGAGACTGCAAAAGAGATCAATGATATTGCAGGAGGACTTTCAAATGCTATAGAAGAGAAGCTAAAAAGTGAGAGACTAAAAACAGAACTTATAACTAATGTATCGCATGACATTAAAACACCACTTACCTCAATAATAAATTATGTAGATTTATTAAAGAAAGAAAATATACAAGGGGAAAAAGCAAATGAGTATTTGAATATTCTTGAAAGTAAATCGCAAAGATTAAAAAAGCTTACGGAAGATTTAGTTGAAGCATCTAAAGCTTCATCTGGAGCTATCAAACTTAATATGGAGAGGTTAAATGTAAATGAGCTTATTAAACAAGTATCGGGAGAGTTTGAAGATAAGTTTAAGTTGCATAATTTAGAAGAAATAATAACTTTTCCAGAAAATGATGTATACATATATGCAGATAGCAGATATATGTATAGAGTTTTAGAAAACATGTATTCAAATATATCAAAATATGCAATGGAAGGAACAAGAGTATATACAGATATTGTGCAAAAAGATAATATTATATCTATTGAATTAAAGAATGTATCAAAGCAAAAGTTAAATATTAGTGCAGATGAATTAATGCAAAGATTTGTAAGAGGAGAGGCATCAAGAAATACAGAGGGAAGCGGACTAGGACTTTCAATTGCAAGAAGCTTAACAGAATTGCAACAAGGAAAATTTAACATATATCTAGATGGGGATTTATTTAAAGTAACAATAGAATTTGAGAAGAAATGAGAAATTGGGGACAGACCCCAATTTCTCATTTCTCAAAAAGGATAATTTATTAAAGTGATAAACACATCAAAATAAATGTCAATACTTTTAGCAAGTTCTCCAGATTTCATCAAATTCCTTATTTCATCAATTGTAGCCCATTTGACATCAGCAACTTCATCTTCTTGTAATACTAATTCCGAAATATTATAGTCATGTCTAACAAGCCATACATCGACAAAATCATATTTTCTTTTAAAAGATAACATGAATTCGATATTTTTTTTGTTAATATCTATTCCTAATTCTTCTTTACATTCTCTTAAAGCTGCTTGTAAAGTGGTTTCTCCTTCATCTACTCCACCACCTGTTTGAGACCACATATTTGGAAAGAATTTTTTATTTGGAGTTCTTTTCTGAATTAAAAATTCTCCTTTACTATTTAGAATCCAAACATGTACAGATTGACGATATTCTCCATCTGTTTTTACAGAACGCTCAGTAATTTTATTTAAAGGTTCTCTTTTGTTATTTAATTTGTCTACCATTTCCATAAAAAAATACCCTCCTAAAATTGTAATAGACATTATATCATAAAGTTTTAGATTATAGCATATAAAAAGTCATAAAATGAGAAAATTTTTAGTCAATTGTAACATAAATTTGCATACATTAATTGACAATAATCTAAAAGGCTGGTAATATAATAACATATTAATTCTAAATAGATTTTACTCAAAATCTAAATTTCCCAAATTAAAGATAATAAGTAAAAATAGAAAGGAATCAAATGTATTTAAGACATGAAATAGGTAGAATAGGGGAAAATCTGGCTACTAAATATTTAAAAGAGCAAGGCTATAAAATAATAGAGAGAAACTTTATGGCAAATCAGGGAGAAATCGATATAATAGCTAAAGATAAAAACGAGATAGTTTTTATTGAAGTAAAAACTAGGACAAATAACTTATATGGAAAGCCAATAGATTCAGTAAATAAACCAAAACAGAAACATTTTACGAATACAGTTGAATATTATATATATTCTAAACACTTAGAAAATGAATATGTTAGACTTGATGTCATTGAAGTTTACATTAAAAGTAATAAATATAAGATAAATCATATAAAACAAATAATATGATATAATAATTTATACTAAGCTGTGAATTGTAACCATTGATTATCAAAATTTTATAAAAGCTATTGACAAAAAAATGTAAATAATGGTAAAATATTCCATATTAATTCTAATGGATTTTATCCTAAATCCGAATTCCCCAGAAAAGAGGTAAATTATGTTTTCAATAGTAAAGAGCATGTCTCTACAAGGCTTAGAGGGATTTCTTGTTGATGTGCAAGTTGACGTGTCTGCTGGCATGCCTAATTTAGAAATAGTAGGGCTTCCAGATGCTACTGTTAAAGAATCAAAAGAAAGAGTGAGAACTGCAATAAAAAATTCAGGATTTGAATTTCAAAGTAGAAAAATTATAATTAATCTAGCACCAGCAGACACAAGAAAAGAAGGATCATTCTTTGATTTACCAATTGCAATTGGTATTTTATTAGATTTTCAAGATATAAAGTGGCAAAACTTAAATGATACTGTATTTATTGGAGAATTATCCCTAAATGGTAATATAAATAAAATAAATGGAATTTTGCCAATGTGTATAGAAGCCAAAAAGCTTGGTATAAAAAGAGCCATATTACCAGAAGAAAATGCAAAAGAGGCTTCAATTGTAACTGGACTGGAGATTATAGGAGCTAAGAACTTAAAAGATGTTGTAGATTATTTAAATAATAACATTGAACTTCAACCTGTTAGCTCTGACATAAAAGAAATCTTTCGTAAAAAACATAAATATTCACTAGATTTTTCAGAAGTTAAAGGTCAAGAAAATATAAAAAGAGCTTTAGAAGTAGCAGCTGCACGGTGGACACAATATTCTGATGGTTGGAACGCCGGGGTCAGGTAAAACAATGCTTGCAAGAAGAATACCATCTATTTTACCAGATTTAACATTTGAAGAATCTTTAGAAATTACAAAAATCCATAGTATAGCAGGTTTGCTTTCAAAGGATATTCCAATTCTTTTAGAAAGACCATTCAGGTCTCCTCACCATACAGTAACTATTAATTCTTTAATTGGTGGGGGAAAAATACCTAAACCAGGGGAAATTAGTTTAGCTCATTTTGGTGTTTTATTCTTAGATGAATTACCAGAGTTCAATAAAAATACTTTAGAAGTTTTAAGAGGACCTTTAGAGGATAGAGAAGTTACAATAAGTAGAGTAAATGCAAGCTTAACATATCCATGTAATTTTATGTTTGTAACTTCAATGAATCCATGCCCTTGTGGATTTTTTGGCTCAAAAGAAAAAGAATGTACTTGTTCTCCAGAAGCAATATCAAGATATATGAGTAAAATAAGTGGACCGCTTTTAGATAGAATTGATATTCAAGTAGAAGTAACTCCAGTAAAATATCAGAAATTAGAAAGTAATGAAAAAGTTGAGAGTTCAGAAGAAATAAAAGAGAGAGTAAATAAAGCAAGAAAAATACAATTAGAAAGGTATAAAAAACATGGGATTTTTTCTAATTCGGAATTAACCCCACATTTAAGCAATATATATTGTAAGTTGGATTTTAAATCAAAAGAAATTGTCCAAAATGCGTTTGATAGACTTGGATTAAGTGCAAGAGGCTATGGGAGAATAATTAAAGTTGCAAGAACAATTGCAGATTTAGATGAAAAGGAAAATATTGAAGCACATCACATCGCAGAAGCGATACAATATAGAAGTTTGGATAGGAAATATTGGAAAAATTAAGAATATATCTATATGAGAATTCGGTAATATAAATTTTTTAACAAAAATGTTATTAGATAGTTTTTAAGCAAAATGTAATGAAATATAAAAGTATCAATAATAAGGAGGAATTTAGTAATAAAAATTATAAAAATTGATGTAAAAGATAAAAAATATCCTCAAAGATTATTACATATAAATAATTTTCCAACTGAAATTTATGCTATGGGAAATATAGAATTGTTAAATGTAGAGTATTCTGTGGGAATTGTTGGATCTAGAGAATGCACAGAGTATGGAAGAAGAGTTGCAAATGAATTTGCTAAACAATTATCTAAAGAAGGAATTTGTATTATTAGTGGTATGGCAGTTGGGATAGATGGAATAGCACATAATGCGGCAATAGAAGAACAAGGAAAGACTGTAGCTATTTTAGGCGGAGGACATAATCACATATATCCTCCGGAAAATGAATGGCTTTTCTATAAATTGTTGGAAAAAGGTGGGTGTATAATATCAGAATATCCACCAGATGTAGATGTTGATAAAAATAAATTTCCAAAAAGAAATAGAATTATAAGTGGATTATCAGATGCAATTCTTGTTGTGGAAGCAGAATATAGGAGTGGTAGTAGTATTACGGCAAAATATGCAAAAAAAGAAGGAAAAACAATATATTCAATACCAAATAGTATTTATAGCACTACAAGTATTGGAACAAATAAATTAATCCAAGAGGGAGCTATTTTAGCCACAAAGCCAATGCAAATAATAGAGGAAGTAAAACAAATAAGAAAGATAAAAAATATAACACATGTAAATAATAAAAAGAACAAAACAAATAATGGCAATATAGAAAATGAGAAAATAGATGAAATCAAACAAATATCTAACAAAGAAAAGGAAAATTTAAATCATGTTATGCCAGATGAATATTTGCCAATTTATAGAGTATTATCTGACGAACCATTACATATAAACGAAATTGCCATGAAATTAGATATAGCAATTAAAGATATCAATCCAATTATTACTATGATGGAATTAGAAGAATATATTTTTCAACCACAAACTAATTATTTTGTTAGAAAAGATGATGATATTACATAGAAAAGAAAGTATCAATATCAGAAATAGAAATATAGTAATGATACTTTCATGAAATAAAAATATTTTTCTTCAGCTATTAGAATAAACAGCTAAGATAATGTAATGTTAAAAAATAATTTGATTTGAACTAATAATATTATAACATAAAGTATATGTCAGAAAATGTCAAAAACTGTAAATTAACATAAAAATATTAAAATTTACAATTATTTAAAAGGTATGTTAATAGTTAATTGAAAAGTTGTTAAATTAAAAACTAAAAAACATACCTTGAAATAAATTCTTTTCTTTTAATAATTTATCTAATCCATTTATAATCCATTTCTTATGAATATTCCAGCTTGGTGCAACTAATAGGTCTTTGGGTGCATCACCAGATACTCTATGAATAATTATATTGGGATTAATATGAGTTAATACATAAGTACATTCTTCTAAATACTGCTCTAAAGTTAAAGGAATATACTTTCCATCATTATATAATTTTTCTAGACCGGTATTCTTAACAATATAACAAGAATGTATTTTTAATCCCTGTATATTATGCTGATTTAAAAAAGAAACAGTATTTGATATGCCTATATGTGTTTCATCAGGTAAACCTATCATGATATGTGCCACAACATCGATGCCATATTTGTTTAGTAGACTAACAGCTTCGGAGAAATCTCTATTAGTATAACATCTATTAATAATTTGACCTATTTTCTCATTTGCAGTCTGTAAACCAAGTTCTACACATACATAGTATCTATTTGTATAACTCTTTAATAATTTAGCAACTTCTTCTGTTATACAGTCTGGGCGTGTGGCTACTTCTAATCCAACTATTCTATCATCAATTAAGGCGGAATCATATTTTAACTTCAAATTTTCTACCGTATCATAAGTATTTGTAAAATTCTGAAAATATGCAATGAATTTATTTGCTCGCTTGGCTTTATAGCTTTTAAAATAATTCTTTACTTGTTCAGAAATATTATTTGCAGAATTTATATGTTCTCCAGATCCTTTTTCACTACAGAAGATACATCCACCTGTTCCTTTGCTTCCATCTCTATTAGGACAAGAGAATTCGCCATCAATACAAATCTTGAGAGTGCGTTCTCCAAATTTATCTTTATAATATTTATTTAAATGCTTATATCTTTCTTCATTTTCCATAATATAAATATTATAGCATAAAAAGTGGTAAAAAGTATAGATTTATGTTAAAATGCTAAGAAGGTAGTGTAAACCGTTATATGGGATGAAAACAGTAAAAAATGTAAGAAATTAAGGAGAGAAGAAATATGAAGAATTTATTTATAGAATACCCAAAATGTTCAACATGTCAAAAAGCAAAAAAATGGTTAGAAAACCATAATATTGAATTTGTAGATAGACATATAATAGAAAATAATCCATCAGAGAATGAACTAAAAGAATGGATACCAAAAAGCGGGAAAGAATTAAAGAAATGGTTTAATACTAGTGGGATGAAATATAAAGAGTTAAATTTGAAAGAAAAGCTAGCAAATATGTCTGAAGAAGAAAAAATTAAAATGCTTGCAAGTGATGGAATGTTAGTAAAAAGACCAATACTAATTACAGAAAATAATATATTAATTGGTTTTAAAGAAGAAGAATGGGAAAAGGTATTAAAATAATAATTAAGGTAGATGGGAACAGTTATTTAAATGTTTCCATCTTTTCACATGTTAGTAAAAGTCATCTTGTAGTAAAAATATAAAAAGAAAAGCATCTATAATAACAACTTAGATATACAGTAAATTTTGACTATATAATGCAATAATAAAAGTAAATATAAAATTAATATATTGAAAAAAGTAAAAAAATAATATATACTAACAATAAATGACATATTATGCTATATTTTGTATACGAGGAGGTGAGAATAATGAGATTAAAACTATACTTCAATTTAGAAAATAATATCATAGATACACAATACAGAAAATTTATAATAAGCTGGATAAAGCATGCTGTACAAGAATATGATGAAGCACTTTTTGAGCAGATGTATGATGCAAATCAAAAAAAGACTTTTAGTTTTGCAACAATTTTACCACATCCAGAGTTTCAAAAAGATAAAGTTATCCTTGATAATAACCAGTTTTACATCATATTTTCAGCATATAATTATATTTATGCATTACATCTATATAATAGTATTTTATCACAAAAGTATAAAACATTTCACTTAAATCAAAATTCAATGACTTTAGTTTCTATGTCCATGATACCAGAGAAAAATATTTTAACAGATTCCATAAAGATAAAAATGTCATCACCATTAGTTGTCAGAAATCATAATAGAGAAACACTAAAAGATATGTATTATTCATATGAAAGAGAAGAATTTGAGAAATATTTAAAAATAAATATTTCTGAGCAATTACAATTTGAAAATATAGATTTAAGTGTACTTGATGGCTTTAATATAAAACCAATAAAAGCTAAAAAGACAGTAATTCCCGTGTATGAAAAGATGATAGAATGCTCAATTGGAGAATTTGAGTTACAAGGGAAAACAAAATTACTGGATTATTTATATAAAGCTGGAATTCGGAGCAAAAAAAGCAATGGGCTTCCGGTCTATTTGAAATAGAATAAAGAACATATAGATAAAAATGAAAGGAGGAGAAGATGGAAGAATTTAATCTAACATTAAATAACTTTCTTTTTAATAGCGGGATTTTAGGATTTTATAGGATAATGGAACATGTTAATAAAGAAAATTTAATTAATATAAGTGGAAATGTTCTTAAGGTTAAAAAAGAAGCTCTAGAACATTTTGAAGATGATTATATTAGAACTATGTTAAATACATTTGTAGAACAAACAAGATGGTATAGTATTGTAAGTAATAAGAATTATATAAACAATATAGATATGAATACAAACAAAGAGCAACTTGAAAATCAATATAAATTTGTAAAAAAAGCAATAGATAGTGCAAGTTACAAATCAGGGTATGAAAGCATAAAAAATGTTTCGGAAGTTAATCCATATGAATTATTACAACAATATAAAGATTCAGATAATGACAAAAAGAAAGAAATTTTAATAAAAATTATAGAACATTTAGAAAAATATAAAGAAGTATACTGCATGAAAGACATTATATATACTAAAATTAATTGTTTTTGGGAAGGCAAAGCATTTTTAAATAGAAGTGCAAACAAAAACGATATAAAAGAAGAATATAGAAAGACATTTGTAGAACCAGCTATAAAATATCTAAGCAATATCAAAAAAAGTGAATATAAGTGTATAGAATGTGGAAACAGTATAAGTAAATCTGAAGCAGATGGAATGAGTTGGCTTTGCGATGTAGGAGTTGACATGAATAGAAAAAAATCAGGATTTTGGAACTTTAATGAAGATGCTCTTTTATGTCCAATATGTAGTCTTATTTATTCTTGCATACCTTTAGGATTCTATATAATAGGAAGCAATGGTATTTTTGTAAATAATAATGAAAGTCTTGAAGAATTGAAAAGGGACAATGTAAAGTATGATAAAGATGCTTTAGTAGAACAGACAAGCTTGGAGAGTGCATACAATAGAATTGTACAAAGATATGTAAATAAAGTTACAAATATGGAATATAATAGAAGACTTGAGCATGAGCCAAGTAATATACAAGTAGTAACAAGAGTAGGAGATAAAGATAATAAACATTATGTATTTAATGTGATTTCAAAAGATAAATTAGAGGTTATAAAAAATACTTCAAAGGATTTTGACATTCTATCAAAAAGTAATGTATATCAAGAAGTATTAAATAATTTACTCTATGGTATAAAACAGTATAATTTAATAGGTAGACTATTAAGACAAGATAAAGATATTAAAATAGTAGGAAATATATTAAATATAGAATTAGCAAGTATGAGAGGAGGAAAGAAAATGGAAGAAGAAGTAAAAGATATGGTAGAAGCAGGAGAAAGTCTACGAAAGAAAATGTATGCTAGTGGTGAAAATTTAAATAAATTGAGATCATATTATTATAAGCTACAAGGTGCATTAAAAGCAAACAATCCTATAAAATTTATGCAAATTTTTACTATGTTTTATGGGAGTATGGGTAAACCAATGCCAAATAGTAAAGCTATAATAGAGTTAATGTCAAATTCTGAAAAATTTAGATTATTAGGTTATGCATATGTATATGGATTAGGAAAATTAGCAGATAAGAAAGGAGAAAATGAAAATGAAGAATAAAGGATTAACAATTACTATGGTAATAGATGCAGAAAGTGCAAATTATGGAGAGGGATTTAATAATATAACAACATTAAAAAAATTAACAAGAGGAGATGGAAGTACTTATACATATATTTCAAGACAAGCTTTAAGATATAATATTGTAGAACAAATGGAATGTAATAATACTCCTGTAGAGCCAATTGGTACAGGAGAGAAAAAAGTTATTCAATTCCACCCAGATGCTACAATTAAAGATTATCCAGAAATAGACCTTTTTGGATATATGAAAACAAAAGGAGGAGATTCGGCTACAACTAGAACAGCAGTAGTTAGATTAAGTAATGCTATTTCATTAGAGGAGTTTGAAGCAGATACTGACTTTCTAACAAATATTGGGTTAGCAAAAAGAGTAAACGAAAATAATTCAATAGCACAAAGTGAAATTCATAAATCATATTATGCATATACTGTAACTATTGATTTAGATAAAGTTGGAGTGGATAAAGATATAGAAATTTCTGAGGAAGAGAAGAAAACAAGAATAAAGAACTTATTAAAAACTATTCAATTTTTATATCGTGATATAAAAGGAAGAAGAGAAAATTTATCACCTATATTTGTTATTGGTGGAGTATACGATAGAAAGAATCCATTTTTTGAGAACAGAATACAGTTACTAAATAATAAATTAAATGTAGGTATTTTAAAAGACATTATAAATTCAGATGAAGATATTAAAAACAATACAAAAGTAGGATATATAGAAGGAAAATTTGAGAATAATAATGAAATTAAAGAAGAACTACATGCTGAAAAAGTAAATGAATTTTTTGATGAATTAATAAAGAAAGTAGAGGAGGAATGCTAAATTGCAAGTGATTAGAGTAATTGCAAGGCAAACTTTAGCATCGTATAGAAAACCAAGTAGTATACAAGTAAAAGAAACATACCCTCTTCCACCATATTCAACAGTAATAGGGATGATTCATACTGCATGCGGATTTGAAAATTATGTAGATATGGATATTAGTATACAAGGCTCATATTATTCTACTGTTAATGAAATTTATACAAGATATGAATTCAAACCAAACTATTATGAAAAAGGCAGACATTCTATAAAAATAGAATCTAGTACAGGTACTACAGGATTAACAGTTGGACCAGCATATATAGAATTATTAACAAATGTAAACCTCATTTTTCACATTAAGCCTAAAGATGAAAATATGCTAGATACTATATATAACGGATTAAAAAAACCTAAAGAATATTTGAGTTTGGGCAGAAAAGAGGATTTGTTAATAATAGAAGATGTTAAAGTCGTTAACATAGAAGAAAAAGAACTTGAAGAAGATTATGTATTAAAAAATGATATATATATTCCATGGAGTGAAGAAACAAAAGATACTCTAAATATTTATGGTACAATGTATAACTTAAATAAAGAATATAGTATAAATCCGAAAACAAAATTAAGATATTGGAAAAAGCAAATACTTACAAATTATGTGGCTAAAGGATCAAAAATATATGAAGATACAAATGTAAATACAGATGGAGAATATATGGTATATTTTGCATGAATAATAAAGGATTGTATTTTACATGATAATGGTTTATATTTTCAAACTAAGATAACATGTATATTTCTCAAATTTTTTTGCCCCTTGGTGTCGCAACCTTCCGATGATAAAAAAATTTTTTTCTTTTTATCGAAGGAAAGTTGCTCCAAATCGCACTCGCTTTTTCAAAGCTCGTTTGGTCGCTTACGCGGTTCTTCAAAAATTTTCTAAATATACATGTTATCTTGTTGTAAATAATAAGTTTATAGAAAGCCTATTATTCTATAACAGTTCTACTTTAGGAAGGAATGTGATTCGAAATGGAAAATGAAGCATTAGCTAAATCAAATAATAAAAAAACAATTAAGGAACACACTAAAGATTTGCTTTATCAGTTACGTATTTTCAAATCTATATATCCTAATATATTATCAAAAGAAATGTGGGGCTTATTAAAAAGAGCTGTGGTATATCATGATTTGGGAAAAATAAATTCAAAATTCCAAAACAAATTATATAAAAAATTGGGTTATAAAGAATTTTTAATAGAATTGGATGATGAAGAAGAGGTACCGCACAACTTTTTAAGTCCCCTTTTCATAAATTCAAAGAAATATATGAAAAAATATGGATTAACAAATACAATGATATTATTTAGTTCAGTATATTATCATCATGATAGAGAATTAAAATGTATTTCTGAAAATGATATAAAAGATTTAAAAGAACAGGCAAAATATCTAGGAATATTGCCTAGCAAAGTAAAAAAATATTCGGATAAATATGTGCTATTACCTGATAACAGGACAAACTTAGATATATTAGAAGGAAAAGACTATATACAAGTAAAAGGATTATTAAACAGATTAGATTATATAGCTAGTTTGGATAATCCTAATGTGAATATTGAGGAAGATTTACGAGATGAAGGACAAACAGTAGGAGATAAAGTACAGGAAAGATTTAAAGGTAACTATAGAGAAGTACAAGAGTACATGTTAGAGAATAAAAACGAAAATTTAGTTGTGATTTCACCTACAGGAAGCGGAAAAACTGAAGCGGCTTTACTATGGTTGGGAGATACAAAAGCTTTTTATACATTACCATTAAAAGTCTCAATTAATGCTATGGAAAAAAGAATAACTAATGATATTAAATATTCAAAAGCGTTATTATTACATTCTGATGCTTATGCGTACTATGAACAAGAAAAAAATAAAAAAGATACTGAACTTGAAAAATACGAAAGAGCAAAGAAAATGTCTGCACCACTTATAATTACTACTATAGATCAATTGTTTAAAATAGTATTTAAATACAATGGATATGAAGAAATATTAGCAACATTAAGTTATTCAAAATTGGTTATAGATGAAATCCAAATGTATTCTCCAGAATTGGTTGGATATATTGTACTTGGATTGATGATGATAACAAAAGTAGGAGGAAAATTTGCAATAATTACTGCAACTTTTCCGGATTTTCTATATAATGAAATGGAAAGATTAGGAATTCCTTTTAAAAGAAGAGATGGGAGTTTTGAATCTCATATAAAAAATAGACATAAAATAAAATTACTAGAAGATAGAGAATTTGATTTTGAATTTATAAAAGAAAAAGCAAAAACTAAAAAGGTTTTGATTATAGTTAATACAGTAAAAAGAGCGCAAGCAATATACGAAAAATTAAAGGAAGAGCCTAATGTACATTTGTTACATAGCCATTATATAAAAAAAGACAGAAAAATATTAGAAGATGAAATATTAAATTTCGGAAACAAAGAAGAAAATGAAGATAGTGGTATTTGGATATCAACTCAAATTGTAGAAGCAAGTTTAGATATAGATTTTGATGTGTTATTCACAGAATTATGCTCAATAGATAGTTTATTTCAACGTATGGGAAGAGTATATAGAAAAAGAGAATATAGTGGTGGAGAAGCAAATGTCTATATTTTAAATAATAAAAATGGAGTTCCATACATAATAGATCAAGAAATATATGATTATACTTTAGAAATATTACGAAATTTTAAAGGAGAAGAATTATCAGAAGAAGACAAGCAAAACATGATACATGCTATATTTAGCTTTGAAAAGAATGAAAAACTAATGGATTCAAGGTATTACAATAAAATCAAAAGCACAATAGATAATTTGAAAGATATTAGACCATATAAAATGCCATCAAGAGAGATAATTAATAAGTTTAGAAACATTCTAAATGTATCATTAGTTCCAGATAATATATATGATGAATTGAATAACAATGGTACGATAGATAAATGGAGAGATGTATTGAAATCAAATAATTCTAAAGTATCGGATAAAATGAAGATTAAAGAAGAAATTCGAAATTATGTTGTTAATGTCAGATGGCATCCAAATCTTGATATGCAAGGAGAAGAATTATTTTATTCAGGAAGCAATATCTATAGGACAAGCTATGTATATGAATTTGATAAAGAAAGTAAAAGTGGATTAGGATTAATTATGAGCAATATGCATAATATAGGATATTTTGATGAATAGAAATAAGGAGTCTTATATTATAGAAACGTAAAAAAGTTTAAAAATATATCATTTGAGTCGTAGACACGCTAATAAAATGTAGTTATATTCAACTTATACTTCTATCTGTCGACCTATAATGCTGTAAAAAGTATAGAGAGTCGACAGATAGTTAAAACATTGAAATGATAGAGTTTTTATAAAGTGGGAGAAAAATAATGGATAGAAACTGAAGAATTATTAATAGGTCGACAGAATAGATGGATAAAATTATTGAAATAAGGCTTGCCTTGATTATGCCTGTATTAATTTAAATAGAGTAGAATGTAAAGAAAAACGAAAGAAAGAAGAATAAGAAGTTAATTAAGTATTAATTTAAATAGAGTAGAATGTAAAGATTATATTATATGAATGAGTATTTAAGAACATTAAGAGTATTAATTTAAATAGAGTAGAATGTAAAGTTGTTTCCTCCTAATATTTACATTTCCATTTTTCTGTGTATTAATTTAAATAGAGTAGAATGTAAAGGCCAATATCTGCTTCTACATGCTTTTTCATGTTCGCGTATTAATTTAAATAGAGTAGAATGTAAAGTTCTTTTTCAGATATGTTCTCATTTAGATTTTTCATCGTATTAATTTAAATAGAGTAGAATGTAAAGTTAAATAGTCTTTGTGATATACCTTTTTCAAAAACAGTATTAATTTAAATAGAGTAGAATGTAAAGGTTGGTGTTCCTGAGCACAGAATTAAGTTTTTAAATTGGTATTAATTTAAATAGAGTAGAATGTAAAGCATAGTTGTTAAAATTTACTATATCTAATTCAGGGAGTATTAATTTAAATAGAGTAGAATGTAAAGTTCTTAGAAGTCATCTTAGCATATTCTAAAAAAGAAGTATTAATTTAAATAGAGTAGAATGTAAAGTTAAGCCAGAAATTTTCAAATGTGTTATCCATTATTCGTATTAATTTAAATAGAGTAGAATGTAAAGACAATAGATATTAGCAAAACCAACCCCTGGTTGCGTTAGTATTAATTTAAATAGAGTAGAATGTAAAGGTTTTATCAGTAAATTCATTAGTTAAAGTAAATCCTGTATTAATTTAAATAGAGTAGAATGTAAAGTGGTATTACATAACTTACAAACATTATAAATTTTGGTATTAATTTAAATAGAGTAGAATGTAAAGATATGTATTCCTGTATTAATTTCTTTCATAGGATTAAGTATTAATTTAAATAGAGTAGAATGTAAAGAAAGAACTTTTGTATTACTTTTTTTAAAAGTAATAAGTATTAATTTAAATAGAGTAGAATGTAAAAGAAGGTTATAGACCATCGCAATCTTTAATGAGAACTCGTATTAATTTAAATAGAGTAGAATGTAAAAAACAAATGCAGATATAACATCTGTGAAGACACAGTCGTATTAATTTAAATAAAATAGAATGTAAATTGTGGTGCTATTAGGTTTAATAACTCTTGATTTACTGGAACTAATTTACATAAAGGAGAATGTAAATACATTTGAAGAATTTTTTTAAGGAAGGAGGACAATGTACTGACTTAAATATAATAGAACTTATATAAAAATCTTCATAGATAATTATATAATTTTTTAATAAAATTGGAGGAAAAATATGAAAATAACAGGATTAATGATTTATTATTATTTTGTATGCCATAGGAAATTGTGGTATTTTGTGAATGAAATTAATATGGAACAAAATAGTGAATTGGTAGAATTGGGAAAAATTCTTGATGAGAATAGTTATACTAGAGAACGTAAGAATATTATGATAGATAATACAATAAACATTGATTTTATAAAAAACGAATGTATATTACATGAAATAAAGAAAACAAAATCTTTAGAAGAAGCTAGCATTTGGCAGGTGAAGTATTATATGTATTACTTGGAAAAAAGAGGAATAAAGAATATAACTGCTAGAATAGATTTGCCATTAGCAAAGCAAACAAAAGAAATTTTCTTAGAAGAAGGAGACATACAAAAGATTGAAAAAGTAATAGGAGAGATAGAAAAAATATTAAAGCAAGAAAAGCCACCAAATGTAATAAATGAAAAGATATGTAAAAAATGTGCTTATTTTGATTTATGTTATGTATAAAGGAGATGGAATTTTAATGAAACAATCTTATTATTTATTTAAAAGTGGGAGAATTCAAAGAAAAGATAATACATTGGAAATAGTATATAAAGACAATTCAAAGAAGTCAATTCCAATTGAAAGAGTAAATGATATTTATATCATGACAGAATTTGATTTTAATACAAGTCTTTTAAATTTTCTTGGGCAAAAAGGAATATTAGTTCATTATTATAATTATTATGGATTTTATACAGGAACATTTTGTCCAAAAGAACAGTTAGTATCTGGCAAACTTTTGATAAAACAAGTTGAAGCATATACTAATAGAGAAAAAAGACTAGAAATAGCAAAAGCATTTATAGATGCGGCTTCATATAATATTTATAGAAATTTAGTTTATTATAAAAACAGAGGCAAAAATTTAGAACAATACATGAAAGAAATAGAAAGCCTTAGAAAACAAATACAAAAATGTACAGATGTTCAGGAATTAATGGGGATAGAAGGTAATATAAGAAAAACATATTATTCATCATGGAATGAAATAATAAATCAAGATATTGCGTTTGAAAAAAGAGTAAAAAATCCTCCTGATAATGCTATTAATTCTTTGATATCTTATGTTAATTCAATAATATACACTAGAGTATTAAGTGAAATATATAAAACTCAATTAAATCCTACAATAAGTTATTTACATGAGCCATCGGAAAGAAGATTTTCGCTTTGCTTAGATGTGGCAGAGATTTTTAAACCAATTATTGCAGACAGGCTTATATTTTCAATGCTAAATAGAAATCAGATTACAGAAAAAGATTTCGAAGAAGGGTTAAATTTTCTATATATAAAAGATGGAGCTAGAAAAGATATTTTAAAAGAATTAGATAAAAAATTACTTACAACAATCAATCACAAAACATTAGGAAGAGAAGTGTCTTATGAATATCTAATAAGGTTAGAATTATACAAATTAATAAAGTATTTATTAGAAGACATTCCATATGAAGGGTTTAAAATGTGGTGGTAATATGTATGTTATTTTAGTATATGATGTGAATTTAGAAGAAAAGGAAGGACAAACAGTCTTAAGAAAAGTATTTAAGACATGCAAAAAATATTTAGTTCATATCCAAAATTCGGTTTTTGAAGGAGAACTTTTGGAATCACAAGAGGTAAAATTAAAAACAGAGCTAGATAGATATATAAGAAAAGATAAAGATAGTGTTATATTATTTAAAAGTAGAAGCCAGAAATGGTTAGACAAAGAATTTCTGGGAAAAATAGAAGAAGATAAAACGTCAAATTTCTTATAATAATAGATTCCAAAGGGACAAAAAGATTGTTATCTGTCGACCGTTAATAACGCAAAAAACATATTGGCTCGACAGATAACGAAAGATAGAATATGGGTGTATTATAGAAAAATAGATGATAAAAATTAAAAAATATGATAAAATTATTAATAGGTCGACAGAATAGTTAGATAAAACTATTGAGATAAAGCTTGTTTTTGTTGAACCTGCATTAATTTAAGTAGAGTAGAATGTAAATTTTTGCATGACTAGGTCTTGCTCCACTATATGCTGTGCATTAATTTAAGTAGAGTAGAATGTAAATAAACCAATCATCATTTGAAATAATAGCAGGACATTTGCATTAATTTAAGTAGAGTAGAATGTAAATTTGGATAGAACATTAACAAGATATATGAGCGAAGCAGCATTAATTTAAGTAGAGTAGAATGTAAATATAGCAACTGGAACCAATAATGCATATTGTAAGCTAGGCATTAATTTAAGTAGAGTAGAATGTAAATGTAAGAAGTAATTTCTTAAAGCAATATGAGTCAATAGGCATTAATTTAAGTAGAGTAGAATGTAAATTCTTTTGATAAAATTTCCATTTAAATCGTATTGAGCATTAATTTAAGTAGAGTAGAATGTAAATGAATTATCTAAACCGTAATAATAATCTTGGAAGAAATGCATTAATTTAAGTAGAGTAGAATGTAAATGTGAATTATAATGTGGGTGATATGTGGATACTTCAAGCATTAATTTAAGTAGAGTAGAATGTAAATGATTTTCCGTGGAACTTCTAAAGCTTTTAAATCTCTAGCATTAATTTAAGTAGAGTAGAATGTAAATTATGGTATACCATACAGCTTAGGGATTATCTAAATAGCATTAATTTAAGTAGAGTAGAATGTAAATTCAAGCATTGTGCTTGTGATTACTGTATCTAACATAGCATTAATTTAAATAATTTAGAATGTAAATTGTCAAGATATTAGCATTGCAGGAAAATTAGCAGGAGTATTAATTCAAATAGAATAGAATGTAAACTATTAATACCTTCTGCGTCATTTTCACTAGCACCTTGTATTAATTCAAATAGAATAGAATGTAAACGTTGCAAACACAATTCCTTTTCCCTCTGTTAATTCGGTATTGATTTAAATGGAGTAGAATGTAAATTTTGAATCAATACATACAACATTTTTTCCTTCAACGGTATTAATTTAAGTATAATAGAATGTAAATCTTTCGATTGCACTTATATGTTTTGGTGTAACATTGATATTAATATAAATAATATAGAATGTAAACATAGGAACATATATAATGTTCTTTATTAGAGCAAATAGAACAAATTTAAATAAAGTAGAAACTAAGAGATGACTTAAAATAAAGTTTATTATTAATTAGAAACATAAACAAATTAATGTTAAACGATATGCTGTTTTTAAATAATCAGAAATATTTTGAAAAAATACAAAAACTTTCCCCAAAAACATTGACAAGCATACCATAAATATTATAAAATAATATATCATGGGAGTTTTATCGTTCGGCGTGGTAAAACTTAAATAAACTCTTAATTTAAACTAAGGGTGATTAATATAAAAATATTAATTTTAGAGAATAAATTTTAACAAACAAACAGAAGAAGGTTAGTTGGTAAAAAAATAAATTCTACCAACCTGCCTTTTTATTGCCGTTTTTTATTCGTTATGTAAATTTGTAAAGAAGAGGAATTGATTCAATATTATTTACGGAAATAAGGGGTTAGGGAGCAGTAAGCCTCAAAAAACGTATACATAATATTGTTTACAAGAGGGACTTCTTAAGCAAAGAATATATATTTTAATTCTGCTTAATCTTTTTTAGGGGTGATTTTCTTTGGTAAAAGAAATTAAACACGAGAAATGCTCTCGTAAGACTTTTGCAAAAATCGGCGATTCAATCGAAATGCCAAACTTGATTAAAGTCCAAAAAGATTCTTACGACTGGTTCGTAGAAGAGGGACTAGGAGAAATATTAAAAGATATATCTCCAATAATCGATTATTCAGGAAATTTGATTCTAGAATTCCTTGATTATTACATGGAAGACAAAACTAAATACACAGTAGAAGAAGCTAAAGAGAGAGATGCTACATATTCAACAAGACTACATGTTAAAGTAAGACTTATCAATCGTGAAACAGGTGAAATTAAAGAGCAAGAAATATATCTTGGAGATTTCCCACTTATGACTGATAGTGGTACTTTTATAATCAATGGTGCAGAAAGAGTTGTAGTAAGCCAGTTGGTTCGTTCACCAGGTTGTTACTATGATTCAGCTTACGATAAAACAGGAAAGAAAATATATACATCAACAGTTATGCCTTTAAGAGGTGCTTGGATAGAATATGAAACAGATGCAAATGACGTATTCTGGGCAAGAGTTGATAGAACAAGAAAAATACCTGTTACATCATTACTTCGTGCAATTGGTGTCATTACAGATGAACAAATAGTAGAATTATTTGGAGAAGAAGCTAAAATTACAGCTACAATTCAAAAAGATCCTATTAAAACACAAGATGATGCATTAATTGAAATATATAAAAAATTAAGACCGGGAGAACTTCCAACAGTTGATGCTGCTAGAAATTTATTTAATGGATTATTCTTTGATCCAAGAAGATATGACCTAGCAAAAGTAGGAAGATATAAATTTAATAAAAAATTAAGTCTAGCATCAAGAATTACAGGAAAAGTTGCTTTTGATGATATTATTGATCCTGAAACAGGTGAAGTACTTGTGGAAAAAGACAATGTGATTTCTGAAGAAATTGCAGAAAACATCCAAAACACAGGTATAAATATAGTAGACATCAAATTGGATGACAGAAAAGTAAGAGTAATAGGAAATGGAACTGTAAACATTCATAAATTCTTACCAAACGTTGATGTAAGTGATATTCATATTAAAGAATATGTAAATTACAATGTATTAAAATCTATAATAGATAGTACTGAAGAAGATAAATTACATGACGTTATCAAAGAAAGATATGAAGAATTAGTGCCAAGACATATTACTACAGAAGACATAATAGCTTCAATAAGTTATCTATTGAATTTGGACAACGGACTAGGAGTAATTGATGATATAGATCATTTAGGAAATAGACGTATTAGATGTGTTGGTGAACTTTTACAAAATCAATTTAGAATTGGTTTAACAAGACTTGAAAGAGTAGTTCGTGAAAGAATGACAATTCAAGATTTAGATGTTGTTACACCACAAACATTAATTAATACAAAACCAATAACATCATCAATAAGAGAATTCTTCGGAAGCTCACAATTATCACAATTCATGGATCAATCAAATCCACTTTCTGAGCTTACACATAAAAGAAGAATTTCAGCATTAGGACCTGGAGGTCTTTCAAGAGAAAGAGCAGGATTCGAAGTTAGAGATATTCACTATACTCACTATGGTAGATTATGTCCAATAGAATCACCTGAAGGACCAAACGTTGGGCTTATATCAGCACTTTCATCATTTGCTACAATAAATGAATATGGATTTATTGAAACACCATATAGAAAAGTAGATCATGAAACAGGCAAAGTAACTGATGAGATTGTATATATGCCAGCAGATGAAGAGGATAAATACATAATCGCACAAGCATCTGAGCCACTAGACAAAGATGGTAGATTTGTAAATGACAGAATAAAAGTTAGAATGAGAGAAGAAATTACAATGGTTGACAAATCAAGAGTTGACTTTGTAGATGTTTCTCCAAAACAACTTGTATCTGTTGCTGCAGCGATGATTCCATTCGTTGAGCATGATGATGCAAAGCGTTCTTTAATGGGTGCTAACATGCAACGTCAAGCAGTTCCACTTTTAATGCCAGAATCTCCAATAGTTGGAACAGGTATTGAATACAGAGCTGCAAAAGATTCTGGAATCACAGTTACTGCAAAAAATGCAGGTGTTGTAGAAAAAGTAACTGGTGATGAAATCATTGTAAGAAATAATAAAGATGGAATAGATACATATAAATTAAGAAAGTTCAAAAGAACAAATGGTGGTACATGTATAAACCAAAGACCAGTAGTTGTTCGTGGTGAAAAAGTTAATGAAGGTGATTTATTAGCTGATGGACCTTCAACAAAAAACGGAGAAATGGCACTTGGCAGAAATGTTTTAATAGCATTTACTACTTGGGAAGGTTACAACTACGAAGATGCTGTTTTAATAAGTGAAAGACTTGTTAAAGAAGATGTATATACATCAATTCATATAGAAGAATATGATTGTGAATGCCGTGATACAAAACTTGGACCAGAAGAAATTACAAGAGATATTCCAAATGTTGGTGATGATGTATTAAAAGACCTAGATGAAAACGGAATTATACGTATTGGTGCAGAAGTAAGACCAGGAGATATATTAGTAGGTAAAGTTACTCCAAAAGGTGAAACAGAACTTACAGCAGAAGAAAGATTACTTCGTGCAATATTTGGAGAAAAAGCAAGAGAAGTTAGAGATACATCACTTCGTGTTCCACACGGAGAACAAGGTACTATAGTAGATGTTAAGATATTTACTAGAGAAAATTCAGATGAATTAGGACCTGGTGTAAATCAAATAATTCGTTGCTATATAGCTCAAAAAAGAAAAATATCAGTTGGAGATAAAATGGCTGGACGTCATGGTAACAAAGGTGTTATATCAAGAATATTACCAGAAGAAGATATGCCATTTATGCCAGATGGTACTCCAGTAGATATAGTTTTAAACCCACTTGGTGTTCCTTCTCGTATGAACTTGGGTCAAGTTCTAGAAGTTCACTTGGGAATGGCAGCAAAACTATTAGGATGGAAAGTTGCAACACCAGTATTTGATGGTGCTACAGATGAAGAAATAAGAGAGTTATTTAGAAAATCTGGTTATTCAGAAGATGGAAAAACAACTTTATACGATGGTAGAACAGGAGATCCATTTGACCACCCAGTAACAGTTGGTGTTATGTACATGTTAAAACTACATCACTTAGTTGATGATAAAATACATGCTCGTTCAACTGGACCATACTCATTAGTTACACAACAACCTCTTGGAGGTAAAGCACAATTTGGTGGACAACGTTTTGGAGAGATGGAAGTTTGGGCATTGGAAGCATATGGTGCAGCATACACATTACAAGAAATGCTTACTGTTAAATCTGATGATACAATTGGACGTGTTAAAACATATGAAGCAATTGTTAAAGGTGAAAATGTTCCAGAACCTGGTGTACCAGAAGGATTTAAAGTGTTAATTAAAGAACTTCAAGCGTTGGGCTTAGATGTAAGACTTCTTTCGCCAGATAATCAAGAATTGGAATTAAAAGAGAATATCGATGACGGTATAGACTTTAATATAGATGACAAGAAAATGGGTAGTGATGTCATAGATATGAATGATCTTCATGATGGATATGAAGAAGAAGCAGTGTTAGCAGATGAAGAGCAAGAAGATGATGAAACTCTATTTGAAGAATTATCTGATGAAGAAATAGAACTTGCAGATACTGATTTAGGAATGGACAATCTTTTGAACGATCAAGATATTTTAGATGATGAAGAGTAAATAGATAAATAAGAACTTAATAATTAAATAGTTTTAAAAAGAGTTTTTAAGTTAACTTAAAGGAATTGCTCAGCGGTGTAGAACTTAAAAACTCTTGAGAAACAAAGAAAATAAATATTCAAGGGGGCTAAACCGAGTGGACGAATTAGATATATTTGATAAAATCAAAATAGGTATAGCATCAGATGAGAAAATAAGAGAATGGTCTAAAGGCGAAGTAAAAAAACCAGAGACAATAAACTACAGAACTTTAAAACCAGAAAGAGATGGTTTGTTCTGTGAGAGAATATTTGGACCTACAAAAGACTGGGAATGTCATTGTGGTAAATATAAAAGAGTAAGATATAAAGGAATAGTGTGCGACAGATGTGGTGTTGAAGTTACAAAAGCAAAAGTAAGACGTGAAAGAATGGGACATATAGAACTTGCAGCACCAGTAGCACATATTTGGTATTTTAAAGGAATACCAAGCAGAATAGGTCTTATGTTAGATGTTTCACCAAGAAGCTTAGAAAGAGTTATATACTTTGCTTCATACATAGTTACAGATAAAGGAACTTCAGGACTTTCAAAAGCACAAGTTTTATCTGAAAAAGAATATCATGAGGCAGAAGAAAAATATGGAAAAGGTTCTTTCAAAGCTGAAATGGGAGCAGAAGCTATAAGAACATTATTAGAAGAAATTGACTTAGATAAATTATCAGCAAAACTAAAAAAAGAATTAGAAAAAGCAAGCGAACAAAAGAAAGCAAAAATTGTAAAAAGATTAGATACTGTAGAATCATTTAGAATGTCAGGAAATAGACCTGAATGGATGGTAATGAGTGTTGTACCAGTCATTCCACCAGATTTAAGACCTATGGTTCAGTTAGATGGTGGTAGATTTGCTACATCAGATTTAAATGATTTATATAGAAGAGTTATTAATAGAAATAACAGATTAAAGAGATTATTAGAATTAGGTGCACCAGAAATAATTGTAAGAAATGAAAAAAGAATGTTACAAGAATCTGTAGATGCATTAATAGATAATGGAAGACGTGGTAGACCAGTAACAGGTGCTGGAAATAGACCTTTAAAATCATTATCAGATTTATTAAAAGGAAAACAAGGTAGATTTAGACAAAACCTACTTGGAAAACGTGTTGATTATTCAGGACGTTCAGTTATCGTTGTAGGTCCAGAACTTAAAATCTATCAATGTGGTCTTCCAAAAGAAATGGCAGTTGAGTTATTCAAACCATTTGTTATGAGAGAATTAGTTGGACGTGGAATTGCACACAATATTAAAAATGCAAAAAGAATGGTAGAAAGATTACGTCCAGAAGTATGGGATATATTAGAGGATGTTATAAAAGATCATCCTGTAATGTTAAACCGTGCTCCTACACTACATAGACTTGGTATCCAAGCATTTGAACCAGTTTTAGTTGAGGGTAGAGCAATTAAATTACACCCATTAGTTTGTACAGCATTTAATGCTGACTTCGATGGTGATCAAATGGCTATTCACTTGCCATTATCACCAGAAGCTCAATCAGAAGCAAGATATTTAATGCTTTCTGTAAACAACCTTTTAAAACCACAAGATGGTAAACCAGTTACAGTACCTACACAAGATATGATTTTAGGTGCATATTATTTAACAATGGAAGTACCAGGAGAGCCAGGCGAAGGTGGATACTATTCATCTCCAGAAGAAGCAATAATGGCTAATGTAAATCATGACTTAGGAATGCATGCGATGGTAAATGTAAAAATTACTAAGAAAATTGATGGAGAAGAAAAGAGTAAATTTGTAAAAACTACAGTAGGAAGACTTATATACAATGAAGGAATTCCACAAGACTTAGGTTTCGTAGATAGAACAAATCCTGAAACAATGTTTGAACCAGAATTAAACTTCACAGTAATGAAGAAAAATCTTGGGAAAATCATTGCTAAATGTATTAATAAACATGGATTAAGTAAAACTGCAGAACTTCTAGACTATATTAAAGCAACAGGATACAAATATTCAACAACAGCTGGTATTACAGTATCAGTTGATGATGTTAAAGTACCACCTGCTAAAAAACAAATACTTGAAGATGCTGGGGCTCAAGTTGATAATGTTACAAAACAATATAGACGTGGTTTGATAACAGATGAAGAGAGATACAACTCTGTAATAAAAATCTGGGAACAAGCTACAGATAAAGTAACAGATGCAATGAAAGATAATTTTGAAAAATTAAACCCAGTATATATGATGTCAGAATCTGGAGCAAGAGGTAACTTAAACCAATTAAGACAAATAGCAGGTATGCGTGGTCTTATGGCATCTACAACTGGTAAAACAGTTGAAATACCAATCACTTCATCATTTAGAGAGGGCCTAGATGCTCTAGAATACTTCATTTCTGCACATGGTGCTAGAAAAGGATTGGCAGATACAGCTTTAAGAACAGCAGACTCTGGTTACTTAACAAGAAGACTTGTTGATGTATCACAAGATATAATTGTTAGAGAACATGATTGTGGAACTACAAAAGGAATAGAAGTATCTGATATTAAAGATGGAAATCAAGTAGTTGAAAAAATGGAAGAAAGATTACTTGGTAGATATCCATTAGAAGATATATATAATCCACAAACAAAAGAATTAATTGTGGATAAAGAGACTCTAATTACTGAAAATATTGCAGATGAAATAGTTGCTGCAGGAATCACAAGTGTTAAAGTTCGTTCAGTATTAGAATGTAGAACAAAACATGGTGTTTGTGCTAAATGTTATGGAATGGGCTTAGCTACTCGTGAAGAAGTCAATATAGGAGAATCAGTTGGTATTATAGCAGCACAATCAATTGGTGAGCCTGGTACACAGCTTACAATGAGAACTATCCACTCTGGCGGTGTTGCAGGTGTTGCAGATATTACACAAGGTCTTCCTAGAGTTGAGGAGCTATTTGAAGCTCGTAAACCAAAGGGACTTGCAATTATTACAGAAATTGACGGTAAAGTTAGCATTTCAGATGACAAAAATAGAAAAGAAGTTACTGTTACAGGAAAAGACGATAGCAAAACATATACTATACCATTTGGATCTAAACTTCGTGTAAGAGAGGGAGACGAAATAAAAGCAGGAGCTCCAATTACAGAAGGTTCTATAAATCCTAATGAAATTTTAGCAATTAATGGAGCTGATGGAGTTTACTTATACTTAGTACAAGAAGTACAAAAAGTATATAGAAACCAAGGTGTTGACATTAATGATAAACACGTTGAAGTTATTGCAAGACAAATGCTTAAGAAAGTAAGAGTAGAAGACAATGGAGATACACCACTATTTGCAGGTTCATTAGTAGATATATATGAAGTAGAAGATGCTAATGAAAAAGTTTTAGCAGAAGGCGGTAGACCAGCAACATATAAACGTGTATTACTTGGAATTACTAAAGCATCACTTGCTACTGAAAGCTTCTTATCAGCAGCATCATTCCAAGAAACAACAAGAGTTCTTACAGAAGCTGCAGTAAAAGGTAAAGTTGATGAATTAATAGGACTAAAAGAAAATGTTATTATTGGTAAATTAATTCCAGCAGGTACTGGTATGGCTGCATATAAAAATCTTCATATAAATACTGAAGAACAAGGAAAAGTCGAAGACAAAGAAGAGACTGTAGAAGAGTAAAATTATATTATATAGAGAGAAGAGACGTGTTTTATTAAAATACGTCTCTTCTTTAATCAAAAATCAAATTTGAGACTAGTTAAATCATGTTAACAACATTATGTAGCCTTGACAAAACCTTCTAAAAATAGTAAAATATATAATGTTTTAGGAGGTTTGAATGAACCATAGTAAAAAGGTTTTAGAAAAGATAATATCAAAAACAAAAATTTATTTAGCTATAATTGCAATACTTTTAGTAATTATTTGTGTATATAATACATGGTGTATAATACCTTCAATTATCATATATGCACTTCTTTTAGTATATGCATATTGGACAAATAATAAAAGACAAGAAGAATTAACAGAACATATAAAAAGTTTAACTTTTAGTTTAGATAAAGTAGCTAAAATAGCCTTAGTAAATTCACCATTTCCATTAGTAATAGCAGAAACAAATGGAAATTTGATATTTAGAAATACAAAATTTAATCAAGAATTTGCAAATATTGATATAAATAATTATTTAACTAAGATTTTAGATGATGTTAAATTAGAAATAAAGAATAATGATAAAAAAGAAAAAATTTATGATGAAATTAAGATTGACAAAAAAACATATAAACTTTATGGAGATTATATGCCACTAAAAGATGAATATATAATCACAATATATTTTGTGGATGATACAAAGTTAGTGGAATTAGAGAGTTTGTTTGATAATAAAGATATGTATATCGGACTCATTATGATAGACAACTATGAAGAGATAATACAAAGAATAGCAGATGATGAAAAACCACAATTAATGGCTGAGATAGAAAAAAGACTTTATGATTGGGCATCTGAATATAAAGGATTAATATTAAAATCTGAAAGAGATACATTTGTATGTATTTTTGAAAAACAATATGTAAAAGAAATTGAAGATAGAAAATTTGATATATTAGATACAATTAAAGAATTACAACCATCTGATAAAATGCAATTTACACTAAGTATAGCAATATCAAATGATGGAGTTACAAATCTTGAAAAATACAAAACTGCCCAAGCAGCACTTGATATAGTTTTAGGTCGTGGAGGAGATCAAGCAGTTATCCATGAGGGAGATAAATATACATTTTTTGGAGGTAGGACACAAGAATTAGAGAAAAGGACTAAAGTAAAAGCAAGAATTATTGCTCATGCATTAGAAGGATTAATTACTGAATCAAGTAAAGTATTAGTGATGGGACATAATAATCCTGATATGGACTGTATTGGAGCAAGTATGGGAATATATAGACTAGCTACAAAATTAGAAAAAGAAGTGCATTTAGTACTTAATCCAAAAGGTGAAAATTTAACAGCATTTTTAAATGAATTAAAAGAAGATTCACAATATGATAACTTGATTATGGATCCTCAAACAGCTATTTCTGAATCAGATGACGATACATTATTAGTTGTTGTAGATACAAATAAGAAAAATTATGTAGAATCACCAGAACTATTATCAAAAATAAAGAAAATAGTAGTAGTAGATCATCATAGAAGAAGTCCAGACTATATTGAGAGTGCAACACTTACATTTCATGAAGTATATGCTTCATCTGCATCTGAACTTGTTACAGAACTTGTTGAATATGCTAGCTCAGAGCCTGAATTAACAAGCATTGAAGCAGAAGCTTTATACGCAGGAATAATGATGGATACAAAAACATTTACTTTCAAAACAGGTGTTAGAACATTTGAAGCAGCAGCATATCTACGTAAATGCGGAGTAGATATTATAAAAGTAAAAAAATGGTTCCAAAGCGATTTAGATACATATAATAAAATATCTAATATTATTGGAAAAGCAGAACTTGTATATGATACAATTGCAATATCTATTTATGAAGACGAAGATGAAGATTCGAATGTTGTATGTGCTAAAGCTGCAGATGAATTACTTACAATTAGCAATATTACAGCTTCATTTGTAATAGGAAAATTAAATGATAAAGTATGTATTAGTGGTAGATCAATAGGAGATATAAATGTGCAGGTAATACTTGAAAAACTTGGTGGTGGAGGTCATATAACATTAGCAGGTGCACAGGTAGAAGGAATGGACATTTATGAAGTTAAACAAGAATTAATAAATAGGATTAATGAGTATTTTAGCGAACAAATATAAAGTTGGCATAAAAAGCTTGAGCCAGAATAGGTTCAAGCTTTTTATGTAATAGGAAACTTTTCATTTCTTATTACATAAAAAAGGCTGAAATCGCTATCGCCTTTGAGATTTCCTCCTGTTAGTCGGAAACTCAAATCGGCACGAACAAAGGGCGACTTCGTCGCTTTGTTCTAATAAAAATTTTCTTTATGTTTCCTAACTTCTTGAAAAAAGACTAAAATTAGTATAAAATATATCACAGAAAAAATATAAAAATGCTTAAGGAGAGTGAAAAAAATGAAAGTAATATTATTAACTGATATAAAAGGTGTAGGAAAAAAAGATGAAATCATAAATGCAGCAGACGGATATGCAAGAAATTATCTTTTACCTAAAAAGCTTGCTGTAGAAGCAAATACAGAAAATATGACTAAATTAAATAATAAAAAAGAAGCAGCTAGTTTTAAGAAAGATGTAGAGAAACAAAATGCAGAAGAATTAGCAAAAAAGTTAAAAGGAATAATGTTAAAATTAAAAGTAAAAGCAGGTGAAAATGGTAAGATTTTTGGGGGAATAACTGCAAAGGAAATTTCTGAAAACCTAAAATCTCAATACAATTTTGTAATAGATAAGAAAAAAATTGAATTAAAAGAAACTATAAAAACATTAGGAGAATTTAATGTGTCAATCAAATTATTTGAAGGAGTAGTTGCAAGCCTAAAAATTCAAGTAATAAGCGAATAAGAGCTAGATTTCGTATCTTGAAAGGAATGAGGATTAAAATGGAATTAGGAAAAGTACCACCAAATGATACAGAAGCAGAGCAAGCAGTAATTGGTAGTATGCTTACAGATAAAGATGCAGTTGCAGCTGCTATAGAAGTACTAAAAGATAAAGATTTTTATAGAGAAGATAATAAAACAATATATACAGCAATACTTAATCTATATAATAGAAGTGAACCAATAGATATTATAACATTAAAATCAGAATTATCTGCAATGGGAAAATTAGATGCAGTGGGTGGACTAGAATATATTGCAAGTTTACCTGAAAAAGTTCCAACTACATCAAATGTAGACCAATACATAAAAATAGTTGAAGAGAAATCAATCTTAAGGAATTTAATAAAAACAGCTAATGATATAATAACACTAGGGTATGACCCAACTCAAGAAGTAGAAAGCATTATAGATAGTTCTGAAAAGAAGATTTTTGAAGTAATGCAGAGCAAAAATCAAAAAGGATATAGCTCAATAAAGGATGTTTTAGTTGATACATTTACAGAATTAGAACAATTATATAATAGAAAACAGCATATTACAGGTGTTCCTACTGGATTTGCAGATTTAGATTATAGAACAGCAGGTCTTCATAACTCTGATTTGATTCTAGTTGCAGCAAGACCTGCAATGGGAAAATCAGCTTTTGCATTAAATATTGCTACAAATGCAGCAGTAAGAGCTAATGTGCCAGTAGCTATATTCAGTTTGGAAATGTCAAAAGAACAAATGGTAAATAGAATTCTCTGTTCAGAAGCAATGGTTGATAGTAATAAAGTAAGAACTGGAACATTAGAAGATGAAGATTGGGCTAAACTTGCAGAAGCTTCTGGGGTGCTTTCAGAATCAAATATATATATTGATGATACACCAGGTATATCTATAATGGAAATACGTGCTAAATGTAGAAAAATGAAATTAGAAAAAAATATTGGTTTAGTTGTAATAGACTATTTACAATTAGTACAGGGAAGTGGCAAAAGAGGTGCGAGCCGTGAGCAAGAAATTGCAGAAATTAGTCGTTCATTAAAGATACTAGCAAAAGAAATAGAAGTACCAGTAATAGCCTTATCACAGCTATCTAGAGCACCTGAACAAAGACCAGATCATAGACCAATGCTTTCTGACCTTCGTGAATCAGGATCAATAGAACAAGACGCTGATATTGTAATGTTCTTATACAGAGATGATTATTATAATGAAGATAGTGAAAAGAAAAATATTGCAGAAGTTATTATAGCTAAGCATAGGGCAGGATCAACAGGAACAGTAGAATTATTATGGCTTGGCAACTATACTAAGTTTGCAAATATTGATAAGTATAGAGAGTAACTTTATTAAGTTATGAATAATATTTATATAAAAAATAGAACCAGAGGCAAATTAATCCTCTGGTTTTGGAGTTTTGAAAAGTTTAACGGTTACTGTACTCCTTCATCAACATCTTTGAAGAAATCTTTATTTTCATAGTACTTCTGTACTGTAGAAATAAAGCGTTCCCAATTCCATCCATACATTCCAGCCAAAAGTCTGGCGGGGCATTCTTTACCACTCCAATACTTATGAGGTACAACATTTTCAATAGGAATGTTATACATATTCATAAGAGTAGCAGCAAGTTTTGCCTGGTTGTTGATAGCTTCATCAAAGTTAATATCTACATTAACCAGACGCTCAATAGCAATAGAGCTATTCCCCTCAGTGCTGCCACTATGGGCTGTACGTACCCAAGTAGGAAGAAACTGCCAAACTTTATCATCTCCACAAAGAAAATGATAACCATACCTTGGATCGCCTTTTGGATGTTCCAAAAGATTGATGTAGTGTGCCGCATTCCGCTCACTTTCCCTTTTTTCGAGACCAAGTGAAGTCTCATGAATGGTGATATGAGTTGGAATGTTTTTTCCATCTTCCCGAGGTATTACCAAGGGGAGTCGGCATTCATTCCGAGTTAAAATGTGTTTTGTTATTCTGCTTATCATATCAATTCCTCCATTTTTTTAAATAAGCATAAAGCTTATTCATATTATATAAAATTAAACACATTATGTCAAATAGTTGAAACTTAAGTCTTTTTATGTTATTATTATCAAATAGGTTAAGAGGTGGAATTATGTTAGAAGAAAAAGTATTTAATACTATAAATAGATACGATATGGTTCAAGAAGGAGATAAAATAGTTGTAGGTGTTTCTGGAGGGCCTGATTCTATTTCGATTTTAAATATTTTAAATAATTTAAAAGAAAGATTGAATATAAAAATATATGTGGCGCATATTAATCATATGATTAGAAAAGAAGCAGACGAAGAAAGTGAATATGTTAGAGAATTTTGTGCCAAAATAGATATAGATTTTTTTATAAAAAAAATAGATGTAGAAAATGAATCAAAGAGATTAAAAATCGGAACTGAAGAAGCAGGAAGAAATATAAGATATAACTTTTTTGAAGAAGTGGCACAAAAAGTAGGAGCAAATAAAATAGCAACAGCACACAATAGTAATGACAATGCAGAAACTGTTTTAATGAATATTTTAAGAGGTACATCAATATCTGGTTTAAAAGGAATTGAAAAAGTTAGAGATGGAAGGTATATAAGACCATTAATAGAATGTTCAAGAGATGAAATAGAGAATTATTGTAAAGAAAAAGAGTTAAATCCTAAATATGATAAATCAAATAGTGAAAATATATATACAAGAAATAAAATAAGAAATCTGCTTATACCATATTTAAAAAAAGAATTCAATCCTAACATTGTAGATGGAATAAATAGATTATCAAACATAGCAGCAGAAGAGGAACAATTTATAAACAAAATTGTGGAAAATGAATATAAAAGATTAGTGATTTTTGTAAATAATAAAGAAAAGGAAGAAAACAATAATAAATCAGATAATATTAGTGAAAATAATTATAAGGTTATATTAAATCTAAAAGAATTTAATAAATTAGAAAATGTAATAAAATCAAGATTAATTTTATATACTATATCAAAAGCTTATGGAACCTCAGCTGGAATAGAAAAAATACATATAGATGACATTATAAAGCTATGCAATAACAATATCGGAAATAAATATTTGATTCCCAAAAAAGGAATTAAAATATATGTGAAAAAAGGGAAAATTTTTTTCATCTCCTAATTCGTATTTCCGTAAAGAATGAGTTTTATCTAGCAAAAAAGTTTGAAAAAATGCTTGAAATAACTATATATATGTGGTATATTTCAAAGGTGAATTTCAAATTATTAGTAAAACAATTAATTGAAGAGGAGGAAATTTAAATTTGAAAAGTGGAATAAAAACATTAGCTATGTGGCTAATTATAGGGATAATATTCGTTGTATTATTAACATCAATTTTAGATAATGATAGTAATAAACTTGCATATTCTGAATTGATTGCAAAAATAGAAGCAGGAGAAGTTTCAGAAATTGAACTTTCATCAGATGGTACTACAGCAGAAGTAAAACTTAAAGATGAAAATTTCGTAAAACAAGTAAACATACCAAGTATTGATAATTTAATGGATAATTTACAAGAGAGTATGTCTGCGGGTAATATAAATGTTACTGAACAATCTGAATCTATTTGGATGTTTATATTAAGTCTTCTTACACCATTTGGAATTTTAATAATATTCTTAATATTCTGGTTCCTATTTATGAGTGGAAGCCAAGGTAATAATGGTGGAAGTAAAACAATGTCATTTGGAAAAAGTAGAGCCAGAATGATGAATCCAACAGATAAAAACAAAGTTACATTTGACGATGTAGCTGGTGTGGATGAAGAAAAAGAAGAATTAGAAGAGATAGTAGAATTTTTAAAGAATCCAAAGAAATTTACAGATATGGGCGCAAGAATACCAAAAGGAGTACTTCTTGTAGGGCAACCAGGTACTGGTAAAACACTTCTTGCAAAAGCAGTAGCAGGAGAAGCAGGAGTACCTTTCTTCATAATTAGTGGTTCTGATTTCGTAGAAATGTTTGTTGGTGTTGGTGCATCAAGAGTGAGAGATTTATTTGATGAAGCTAAGAAAAAAGCACCATGTATAATATTTATAGATGAAATTGATGCAGTTGGACGTCAAAGAGGAGCAGGACTTGGTGGAGGACATGATGAAAGGGAACAAACATTAAATCAATTACTTGTTGAGATGGACGGATTCTCAGCAAATGAGGGAGTTATAGTGTTAGCTGCAACAAACAGACCAGATGTATTAGATAAAGCATTATTAAGACCTGGTAGATTTGACAGACAAATAGTTGTAGGTTCACCAGATGTAAAAGCTAGAGAACAAATATTAGAAGTTCATAGTAGAAAGAAAAAATTATCGATAGATGTAGACTTAAAAACAATAGCTAAGAACACATCAGGATTTTCTGGTGCAGACCTAGAGAATGTATTAAACGAAGCAGCACTTTTAGCAGCAAGAAGAAATTTAAGAGAAATAGGTATGCAAGAAATTGAAGATGCTATGGTAAAAGTAACTATGGGACCTGAGAAGAGAACAAGAGTAAGAAGTGATAAAGAACAAAAATTAGTTGCATATCACGAAGCAGGGCATGCAGTTGTTAGTAGATTTTTACCAACACAAGATCCAGTGCATCAAATATCAATTGTACCAAGAGGTATGGCTGGTGGATATACAATGTATAGACCAACAGAAGATAAATCATTTATGTCTAGAACAGAAATGGTTGAAAATATAGTATCTCTTCTTGGAGGTAGAGTTGCAGAAAAATTAATATTGGACGATATATCTACTGGTGCAAGCAATGATATTGAAAGAGCAACTAAAATTGCAAGAGCAATGGTTACTAAATATGGTATGAGCGAAAGAGTAGGAACAATAACTCTTGGACAGAACCAAGAAGAAGTATTTTTAGGAAGAGATTTTGCTCAAGCTAAAGAATATTCAGAAGAAACAGCTGGAATAATAGATGAAGAAGTTAAAAACATAATAGATGCTGCATACAAGAAAGCAGAATCAATTCTAGTAGAACATATGGATAAACTTCATAGTGTTGCAGGAGTTCTTCTAGAAAAAGAAAAAATTGATGGGGAAGAATTTGATAGAATATTTAATAGTTAGATGAAACAAGGGACGCACAATTTTTCCATTTTTGGAATGAGGGGATAGACATATAAAAGGAATTTGAGAAATAATTCTATGTCTGTCCCTTTGTTTCATTTTTGGAACAAATTGTACGTCCCCTTGTTTCATTTTTTTGCAAATTACTATTGATTTTTTATGTATCCTAATATAAAATATAAGACATAAAATAGGATATTTATACGAATTTTTACTTTAATAATAATAATCAAATGAAAAGTAGGTGTAAATTTGGAAAAGAATCAAAAAGGAAAAGTGTATAATTTTAAAAAATATAATAATAAAACTAATAATAACTCAAGTAAAGTAAGGAAAACCTTAAGTCTAAATGAAAGATTAGGAAGAATTCTGATAGCTTTTTTTGTAATATTTGTACTACTTGTAGGTAGGCTTGGATGGCTTCAATTTGTACAAGGAGCAGATTTAAAAGAAGAAATGTATAGACAACTAACAACTAGTAAAGTCATTAGCCCAAAAAGAGGAACAATATATGATTCTACAGGAAAAGCATTAGCTGTAAGTGCTCAGGTTGATACAGTTAGTATTGATCCGACAAAGATTGTAGTAGAACAAGAAGATTCGGATGAAATTGATGAAACAAAAACAAAGTTGTTAAAAGAACAAGTTGCAAAAGCTTTTTCGGAAATCTTTGATTTGGATTATGAAGAAACATTAAAGAAAGTTTCAAGCGAAAGCACTAATGTTACAATTGCAAGAAAAGTAGAAAATGATAAAATAGAAAAATTAGAAGCTTGGATGAAAGAAAATGAAATATATAGTGGAATAAACATTGATGAAGACACAAAAAGATATTATCCATATGATAATTTAGCATCTAATTTAATAGGTTTCTGTGGTACAGATAATCAGGGATTATGGGGATTAGAGTTAAAGTGGAACGATATTTTAACAGGAACTCCAGGAAAAGTTACTTCTGCTCAAGATGCAGTTCAGGATCTTATACCTTATGAAAATGGAACATATATAGCACCACAAAATGGAAATGATATAACTCTTACAATTGATGCTAATATTCAACAAATAGCAGAAAAGTATTTAAAACAAGCTTGTGAAGAAAACAATTGTAAAGATGGTGGAAATGTAATAATAATGAATCCAAATAATGGCGATATTTTAGCTATGGCAACATATCCAGATTACAATTTAAATGATCCATATACATTAGATTTTATACCAGAAGATGAATGGGATAAAATGTCTAGTGAAGAGCAATATTTAAAGCAACAAGAGACATGGAATAATAGAGCAATTACATCTACATATGAACCAGGCTCTGTATTTAAAATTGTAACAGCAGCAGCTGGTTTGGAAGAAGGATTAGTTGATGCAGATACAGCAGGAGTATTTAACTGTGAAGGTGTTGAGGTTGTATCTGGACAAGAAATTAATTGTGCAAACAGAGTAAAACATGGAAAACAAAGTTTAAGAGATGCTCTTAAGAATTCTTGTAACCCAGCCTTTATACAATTAGGGCAAAAAATAGGTGCTGCAACATTATATAGATATTATGATGCATTTGGATTCTTTGATAAAACAGGATTCGGTGATATAGGTGATTCTGGAAGTTCAGGAGAAGCTCAAAGTATATTTTGGAATTTAAATGATGTTGGTAGTGTAGAATTGGCTACAATGTCATTTGGTCAGAGATTTAAAATAACTCCTCTTCAAATGATATCTGCAGTAGCAGCAGTAGCAAATGACGGAGTATTAATGAAACCAAGAATTGCAAAAGAAATAAAGAATACAGATACAGGAGCAGTAACAACAATAGAACCAGAAGAAGTTAGACAAGTTATATCAAAAGAAACTTCAGAATCATTGCTAGATATGTTGGAAACAGTCGTAGAAAACGGAAGTGGAGGATATGCAAAAGTAAAAGGATATAGCATCGCTGGAAAGACAGGTACTTCTGAACCTGATCCTTCAGATGAAGAATCAGGATTTGTGGCATCATTTGCAGCAATTTCACCAGTAGAGAGTCCAGAAGTGGTTATTTTAGTAACTTTATATGGACCACAAGGCGAAAGCTATTATGGTAGCCAAGTAGCAGCTCCAGTAGTTGCACAAATTTTAACAGAAGTTTTGCCATACCTAGGAATTCCTTCAGATTCTACAGATAGCGATACAGCAGAAGAAACAATAACACTAAAAAATGTTAAGAACAAAACTGTAGCAGAAGCAAAGAAAATAATTGAGAATCAAGGATTTGAATGTGAAGTATCAGGTAATGACGAAGACATCGTTACTGAACAAATGCCAGTCGCTGGGACAGGATTGATAGAAGGATCAATTGTAAAACTATATACAGAGGATAATGACACAAGAGCTTCACAAACAGTACCTAATTTGAAAGGAATGTCTTTAGCCGAAGCAAAAGCAGCACTAAAGAATAAAAATTTAAATATTAAATATACAGGAAGTGGAAAAATCACAAGTCAAGATATAACTTCTGGAACATCTGTTGAAGAAGGAACTGTAATTAGTGTTGTATTACAAGAAGAGATAGATGAATAGAATATGAGGAGCATGATATGAATAGTAGTTTAGAAGATACAAAGTTTATCTTAAAAAAATATAATATAACAGCAAATAAAAGATTAGGACAAAATTTCCTAGTGGATGATGAAATAATTAGTGATATTATTAAAGCATCTAATATAGAGGGAAAAGATTTAGTTATAGAAATTGGGCCAGGACTAGGAACTCTCACTTCTAAACTACTAGAAAATGCTGGAAAAGTAATTGCTGTAGAATTAGATGAGAAAATGATAACAATACTCAATGATAGATTTAAACTATATGATAATTTTATTCTTTTAAATGAAGACGTTTTAAAAGTAGATTTAAAAACTTTAATTAAAGAAAATATAGAAGATTTAGAAAGAGTAAAAATAGTTGCAAATCTTCCATATTATATAACGACACCTATCATAATGAAACTATTAGAAGATAAGCTTGACATAGATAGTATTACTGTGATGGTACAAAAAGAAGTGGCAGATAGGATTACGGCTAGACCAGGTGATAAGCTATCAGGAGCTATTACATATAGTGTGGATTATTATGCAGAAGCAAAGAACATAGTATTTGTTGATAAGAAGAGTTTTATTCCATCTCCAGAAGTGGACTCAGAAGTAATAAAACTACAAATAAGAGAAAAACCTAAAGTTGATGTAATAAATGAAGAAATGTTTTTTAGAGTAATAAAAGCAAGTTTTATGCAAAGAAGAAAAACATTACTAAATGGATTAACTAATTCGGGAATAGTTAATGATAAAGACAAGATTAAAGACATATTTAATAAGATGGGGATTGACATTAATATAAGAGGGGAAAAACTGACAATAGAACAATTTGCAGAGCTTTCAAATTTAATCTATAAAGTTGTTTAAAATCTATTAAATTTATGATATAATAATTATGTAAATAATGAAACGAGGAGGACTAATAACTTGAATCAAATTTTAGTTACTGAAAAATTATATGTTACACCAGAACTAAAAAGAAAAAGAAGACTATATAAAATAGAGTTTTTTATAGCAGTTCTTTTAGCATGCTTATTGTCCTCATATTACATATATGCTGAATATGATAGAAATAAGAGTGAAGAAGTATCACAATTCTTATTATCAGAAGTAAGATCAGAAGATAATACTACTAAAGAGTCAACTCAAAATGATGCAATAATAATTGTTTTAAATGAAACAGAGGCAAATGAAGAGCAGGAAGTAAATACTAACGAACTGATTAGCAGCACACAAGTAGGAGATACTACATATTCAACAGAGGCAATTATTACAATCCCTAAAATCGATATAAGTTATCCTGTATTATCTGAATCATCTGATGAATTACTTGAAATTTCAGTTAATAGATACTGGCCAAAGCAAGGTGAATTGAAGCCAAACGAAATTGGAAACTATTGCATAGTAGGACATAATTATAGAAATGGTAAAATGTTTGGAAGATTAAATGAATTAGAATATGGTGATATAGTAGAGTTAGAGGATATGTCAGGAAGAACAGTAAAGTATAAAGTATATAGAAAATATGTGGTAGAGCCTACAGACACAAGTTGTACTAGTCAATTGACTGAAGATGGAAGAGAGTTAGCATTTAGAGAATTAACATTAATCACATGTACAAATTATGGAACACAAAGACTTGTTGTAAAGTGTAGAGAAGTTTAAATACATAGTTTTAAATTTATAGCAATAACACCATTATATAAAAAATATGAAAATATGGAATGGAAAGTGATTTGAATATAGAAATTTTTTAAAGATTTTGTTAGGGAATCTCGCATGCTTGTGAGGGCGCTAACAAAATCTTTTTAAAAGTTCTATGAAAATCAGCTTGACCGACATATTTGATATATTTTTTATATAATGGTGTTATTGCATAATACAAAAGTTTCTATATTTGTACAATGTATTGTTAAATTTCAATTAATTTCATTTTTGATTGTTTGAATTAGATTTGGCATGTCTATTTCTTCATTTGCAAATTGTTTAAATAAAGTTATATCTTCATCTGAAATTGTCATTCCCTCAATAGCCAAATCATTTTTTATATTATTTATATTAAAATTAAAAATATCTTCATTAAACATATTTGTATCCTCCAATTTCAAAAAATATTCTCACCAAACTACATATATATTATACCATAAAATTACGAAAAAGTCAATAAATACAGGCGTTTTGTGGGGTTTTAGATAGATGTCTTTGTATCAAATTTAACAAAAAAAGTTGAGTTTGAAATCAATAATTATTTCTTATCTTCCAAACATAAAAATATTAATTTTGATAAATCATCTGTGTCTACAATAGATTTGATACTAGCATTAAGGAAATCTTTTGGAGAAACATTACTTAAATTTAAAATATATCCATTTTTTAAAGCGAGCTCTCTTATAAATTCTCTTATAGTTCTTCCATTTCCTTCTCTGTATGGATGGAGCACGTTTAGTTCAGATAAATAATAAGCAAGTCTTTCAGATAAATCTTCTTTAGATAGATTAGAAAGATAATTCTCTTTTTTCAATTCATTTAATAATTTTTTTAGTTCAGGTTCAATATATTCATATTCTGCAAATCTAAATACTCCTTTTGCAATATTTTCATTTCTGAATTTGCCAGCAAAAGGATATATATCTTCAAAAAGGTATGTATGTATACTATTTAGATGAGCAATATCGAAATTACCAATTATTCCTTTTTGTCTTAAATCAAGAAGTTTGGCAGCAGTTATTTTAGCTTCATATTTGTGAAGAAGCTTTTCGTCATGTATATTTAGTTTATTGATTAAAGTGTTACTGTTTTTATAGCAATAATTTGAATTGCGTTTATCATATAAATCTTTTCCCATATTATCACCAGAGAGATTATACCACAAAGGTATAAAAAAATATATAACATCAAATCTTTATTTTATAAAATGTTACAGATATGAAATGATAAGTAAATTTCTAAATTAAATTTAAAGATCTCTTAAAGTAACATTCAGTTTTGTAAAACATATAATATACTACGAGATCTAATATAAGGAGGATTATTGTGGCAAAGATAATTGTGTTTAATAATGATACAGATCGTATGGAGACCTATTATAGGGGAGAAAATGAACCCATGCCATATAACACGAATGGAACTTTGAAAGTAAGAGAATTTAGAGGTTCAAGTAATTCATCGATTTTATGGACAACTAAAAGAACTATGCAAAGTTGGAATAGTCAAAGATATATATATGGTTCCGCCATACCAGTTGGTTTTGCATTTAAAAGACCTTGGGAAGGTGGACATGGAAACCAAAGTCAACATTATGCAGGAACAGCTTTTGATGTTGGTCAAAGGCTTTCACAAAGTCAAAGAACAAGATTATGGAATTCAGCAAATAATTCTGGAGTATGGTCTTTTGTAGAACCAATTTCACTTACACCTACGTGGGTTCACTTTGACAAAAGATTTGGAAGTCCAGCTTGTTCAAGTGGAGGATTTCCACAGCTAAAAAGAGGAAGTCTAAGTAATTATGTGTTAATTGCACAAGATGATTTAAATACATTAGGCTACACTACGGGCGGGCTAGACGGTATTTTTGGTGCAGCTACCCAAAATGCAGTTAGAAATTATCAGAGGGCAGTAGGCTTATCAGCAGACGGAATTATCGGTTGTAATACTTGGAGATCATTACAGGAAGCGGTGGTAGGAACAGGGAGAACTAGTACAACGATTGATTAAAAAAAGAAAAAAGCTCATAGTATAGAATGCCTGATATGAACTTTTTTCTTTTTCACTTAAATTTTACTGACAAATCATATTATTTATGATTTAAAATAAAGTGATTTTTTTAATAAAAACAAAAAAATAGAAATAATTGTAAAATTGATGAAAAGCTTACATAGTAAGCTTTTGCTAGGTTATAAAAACATATAACTTATGTCAAATTAAGAACTGATGTTTGGTTGAATTGCAGATAACACAAGGCTTACAACAAAAAAATATTTAAAAAATTTTATAAAAACACTTGCATTTTATAGATACTTGTATTAAAATCTAAGTGAAGTGGAGAGAAGTGGTAAAAAGTGGTTTAAAAAGAGAGAGGAGTGAAACAAAGTGCTTATTGGTGAATATGAACATTCTCTTGATGCTAAAGGCAGATTAATAATGCCAGCCAAATTAAGAGAAGATATTGGTGAAAAGTTCATAGTTACTAAAGGATTAGACGGGTGCTTATTTGGTTTCTCTCAAGCTGAATGGAATAACTTCCAAGAAAAATTGAAAACACTTCCACTTACAAATAAAAATGCAAGAGATTTCGTAAGATTCTTTCTTTCAGGAGCTATAGAGTGCGAAATTGATAAGCAAGGTAGATTTTTAATTGCTAGCAACCTAAGAGAATATGCAGAAATGGAAAAAGAAGTTGCAATAATTGGTGTAGGTACTAGAATTGAAATCTGGAACAAAGAAAAATGGAAACAATATAACAGCGAAGAAAATATTTCAGCTGATGAGATTGCAGAAAATATGACGATGTTAGGTATATAACTTTAAAAAAGTTTATATAGAAACAAAAGATAAAAATAAAAAACACAAAAGAATTTTTAATCCTCATTTGTATAACAAAAGATAAATAAGAAAGTTACTAAAGAAAATTAAATAGAGATATTTTACCAAAGAAAAATGGACAAGTTAACAAAAGATAAATATATTGAAAGATTAAACTAAAGATAAAAAATATGAATTTAAACAAAAGATAAAACAATAGTAAAATTTAACAAAAGCTTTTATTAAACAAAAGATATTTTAATTCTCAAAAGATAAAATGTTGATTGTTTATACATAAATATTAACACCAGATAAAACTAATAATAAACCAAAGAATATCAAGAAACAAATGACAAAATTGCTTAGAATTAAGTAATAGACAGATAGCATAACAGTTGGTATATTTTTGTACCAACTGCTTGTGCTATAATGAATTTTGTACTATGGGGTGTAACGATTTGGAATTTAAACATAAACCTGTACTTTTAAACGAATGTATTCAAGGATTAAATATAAATCCTGATGGGATATATGTTGATGGAACACTTCGGCGGAGCAGGTCATAGTGAAGAAATTGTTAAAAGGTTATCCAATAAAGGTTTGCTAATAGGAATAGATAGAGATGAAGAAGCATTAAAAGCAGCCAAAAAGAAATTGGAAAATTACAAAAATGTAAAATATATTCATGGAAATCATGATGAAATATATAATATATTGTCTGAACTTGGTATAGATAAAGTAGATGGAATTTTACTTGATTTAGGAGTATCTTCATATCAATTAGATGAAAAAAATAGAGGATTTAGTTATATGGGGAATGCTAAACTGGACATGAGAATGGATAAGACAGAAGAATTAACCGCAGAAAAAATTGTGAATGAGTATTCAGAGGAAAGATTAGAAAACATAATATCTAAATATGGAGAAGAAAGATTCGCAAGGACAATTGCAAAAAACATTTGTATTGAAAGAAAAAATAAAAAAATAGAAACTACAGAAGAACTAGTGGAAATAATTAAAAATTCTATACCAAAATCAAAACAAAATGATGGACATCCAGCTAAACGTACATTTCAAGCAATTAGAATAGAGGTAAATAATGAATTAGAACCATTATATAATACAATCTTAGATTCAATTAAAGTATTAAAAGAGCATGGCAGACTTGCAGTTATAACTTTTCATTCTTTAGAAGATAGACTAGTTAAAGAAGCATTTGTTGATGCTGAAGGAAAATGTACATGTCCAAAAGATTTACCATATTGTGTATGTGGGTATAAATCATATGGAAAAATTTTAACTAAAAAACCAATTATTCCTACGAGAGAAGAACAAGAAGAAAATTCTAGAAGTAAAAGTGCTAAACTAAGGATATTTGAAAGAATAGATAAAAAAACAAATGATCAAATTTAAGAAAAGAGGTGAGAACTTATGGCAAACTATAGGTATAGTAGATACCAATATGAAACTAGCCCTAGAAAATTAGAACCAGAATATGAACCAATTAAAGAAAACTATAAAAGAAAAAAATCTACTACTGTAAAAAAGAAACAGGAAAAAGTTCAGCCTAAAAGACATATTAAAAGGCAAATAAAAATTGTTACATATGTAGTTTTAATATTTGCTAGTTTACTTGTCATAAGTTATAGAAATTCTTTGATTAATGAAAGTTTTAATGAAAACGAAGGTTTAAAATCTGATTTGGCAGCAATTGAAAAAGAAAATGAACAATTAAGAGTTAATCTAGAAAATAGTTTGAATTTATCTAATATAGAAAAATTAGCAGAAGAGAAATTGGGAATGCAAAAATTGGATAATAGTCAAAAAGTTTATGTGAGTCTGGATAAAAAAGATTATGTTGAATCTGCAGTAGAAGAAGTTGTTATTCAAGAAAATCAAAATTGGTTTCAAAAATTACTCAACACATTGTTAGGAAAATAAAGACTAAAAATATATTAAAATATTTTAGTCTTTTTTTGTTTGGCCTGAATAAAATTACCTTAAAGAAATTTAAATATGATATGAAATAATTTGTTCTTATTTGGGTAATTATGCTAAAATGAGAAAGGACTGAAATAGTATGAAAAAAACAAAATACAGAAAGGAGAACAAGAGAAAAGATAAAATAAAACCGAGATTTGATAAAATAGAAATTAACAAATTGAAAAAAAATGAGAAAAGTAAAGGAGAAAATATACATAGATTAAAGAAAAAAGTTGAAGCTAAACAGAATAAAAAATATAGAAAAGAGATGAAAAAAGAAAACTTTAAAACTGAAGAGAAGAATAGTGAGATAACTAGAAGAAAAAGAATGAAAATATGGATAGCATTAGTTATTATTGTTTCTTTAGCTTTTATTGCAAGGATTGCGTGGTTACAATTTGTAATGGGAGATGAATTAAAACAAATGGCTTTAGAACAGCAAAGTCTAGATAGAGCAATAAATCCTAGAAGAGGTACTATATATGATTCTACTGGGAAAACGGTACTTGCAATAAGTAGTACAGTAAATACGATAACTGTTAATCCAAATAATATAGCTAAAGAGGATAAGGAAAAGGTAGCAACAGCTTTGGCAAATATATTCGAATTAGATTATGATACAGTACTTAAAAGAGTAAATAGAAATTCATCTATAGAAACAATAGCAAGGAAAGTAGAAAAAGAAAAAGCAGATGAACTGAGAATTTGGATGGCAGATAATAATATAGAAGTGGGAATTAATATAGATGAAGACACAAAAAGATATTATCCATATAATAATTTGGCTTCACAAGTAATTGGATTTTGTGGTTCAGATAATCAAGGGTTAGATGGAATAGAGGCAATTTATGAAGAAGAATTACAAGGAGAAAAAGGAAGAATAACTAAAGTAACAGATGCAAATGGTGGGGAAATAGAAGGAGAAGGAGAGAATTATATATCTGCTATAGATGGAAATGATTTGGTATTAAGCATAGATGCAACAATACAAGGAATTGCAGAGAAATACTTAAAAGAAGCTTGTATAGATAATGAGTGTACAGATGGTGGGAATATAATTATCATGAATCCAAAGACTGGGGATATTTTAGCAATGGCAGGATATCCAAACTATAATTTAAACGAACCATATGAGACTACAATAGAAGAATTAAAACCAATATGGGATAGTATGTCAGAAACAGATCAAGTTAAAGAAATGCAAAAAGTATGGAGAAATAAAGCAGTAGCAGATACATATGAACCTGGTTCCACATTTAAATTAATAACCGCATCAGCTGCTTTAGAAGAGGGGATAACTACTACAGATAAAGAAGGAGAATTTTGTTGTACCGGAGGAATAACAGTAGCAGGAGTAAGGATAAGTTGCTGGAGATACTATAATCCACATGGATCAGAAAGTTTAAGGCAAGCATTAATGAATTCTTGTAATCCTGTATTTATAGGACTTGGTCAAGAGATTGGAGTTTCTAAATACTATGATTATCTAGAAAAATTTGGATTACTAAAAAGAACAGGTATTGACCTTCCTGGAGAAGCAGGTAGCATTTTCTTAAAAGAAGATAAAGTAGGACCAGTAGAACTTGCAACTATATCATTTGGGCAAAGATTTGAAATTACACCAATACAAATGATAACAGCAGTAAGTACAATTGCAAATAAAGGAACATATGTAAAACCTCGTATTGTAAAACAAATAGTAAATAGTCAAACTGGGGAAGTAACAGAGATACCAATAGAAAAAACAGAAGGTGTAGTTTCAAAAGAGACTGCAGAAGGAGTACTTAGCATGATGGGTTCAGTTGTTGCAGAAGGTACAGGAAAGAATGCACAAGTACAAGGGTATTCCATAGGTGGTAAAACAGGAACATCAGAAGATGGTGTAAATACAGGAAAATATGTAACGTCTTTTGTGGGTGTAGCTCCTGTATCAGACCCAGAAGTCGTAGTTTTAATTACTTTATATAATCCAACAGGTGAAGGAGGACACCAGGGAGGTGTTTGGTTTATTTTAACAACACAAAAAAATATCGAATAAAATTTTACATAATTAATTGTATAGTTAAATCAAGTAATTTAAGTTAAATGTAAGAAATATCTATAAATTTTATAGTTATTCCTTATTTTTTTATGAATATATTGAATGGAGAATTAATAAAAATTAAATGAAATCTTAATAAGAGTTAGAAAGGATGAATAAATGAATTATGAATGATAATTTGATGGAATATTTATTAAAAAATGAAGAACCATATGAATTAAAAATAGGAGATATGGTAGTAGAAATGCAATATTCTGAAAATAATAAAAGCTTTAAAGAGTGTATGAGGAATATATTAAGATTAAAAGCAAATAAAATAGTAAAATAAATATATTTTTACTAAAAAATAACAAAAAAATATATATAATAACAAATTTCGACAAATTTTGCAACAACAGGATGCTAATATAAAACTAGGAGGTGATAGTATGAGCTTAACATTAAGAAGATTACAAGATTACTTATATGAAAAGTATAAGATAAGTAAACCAGAAGATTTAAAAAATACACAAAGGTATTTCTTAAAACTAATTGAAGAAGTAGGAGAATTAGCTGAAGCTATCAGAAAAAATAATAGAATGGATGGCGACAACATAAAAGGAACAATAGAAGAAGAAATCTCAGACGTTTTATATTATATAGCAGTTATAGCAAATACATATGACATAGATTTGGAGAAATGTTTTAGGACAAAGGAAGAGTTAAATGCAAAAAGATATGGACATACAGTTAAGATAGATAAGTAGGTGCAAGAATGGAAAAATTAATAGAAAATATTAAACAGAATTATAAAGAATTAAAAGTTACTACAATGAAAAAAATAAAAGAGAAAACAATAAATGATATATATTTGATAGATAATAAGTATGTTGTAAAAATCTACAATATTGATGAAGAAAAACAAATTTTAGCATCAATAAAGACCCAAAAAAGAGTACATGATATGCTAGGAATTGCACCAAATATTATATTAAATAATGAAAAACAAATTGTGTCTAAATATGATAATCAACTTTATTGTATTCAAGATTTTGTAAAATCCGAAGAATCTAGAATTGATATTATTGAAGAAGTGGCCAGAGAATTGTTCAAGATGCATAAAGAATTTAAACAATTTAATCAAGATGAGTATAAATTTGAGAAAAAGAGTAAAAGCTTTGATGATATTAAGAAAGAGATTTTGTACAACTTTAAAATATTAGATGAAGAAAATGTAGAAAAAGAAGTAAAAAATTCACTAAAAATATTGTTGAGTACAAGATTAAAATACTTAGAAAAATATCATTGCGAATATAAACCACAAATTTATCAAGTGATTCATGGAGATATAAGATTGAGCAATATTATACCTCAAAATAACAAAGTATATTTTATTGATTTTGATTTTGTGTCAAAAGGAGATTTGCTATTTGAAATAGGATGTGCAGCAATGCTAATATCAAATTATGATTTGCATAATGTAAAGAGGTTTTTACAAGTATATAATAGTTTTTCGGATTTAGAAAAATATGATAATAACTTAATTTTTACTAATTTATTATCATACTATGTACAAAGTAGTTTTCCAATTAGACTTTTAGGGAAAATTGAAAATAAAGCACTAAAGGAAATGATAGACGGAAGAATAAATTGTTTAGAGTTTTGTAATAATTTTTTGGAAAGTGAGAGATAGTAAAATGTATATTGAAGAAGAAGGATTTAGTAGTATATACATAAAACTATGCAAATATTTGTTGGAAAATGGGGAACTAGTATCACCAAGGCACATGCCAACGACTGAAATAAGAGGAGTAACATTAAAGATATTGAATCCAAGAACTAGGATTCTTAATAAAAATGTTAGAAACGTTTCTTTATCCTTTGCAATTGGAGAATGGCTATGGTGTATGTCTGGAAGCAATGACTTAAATGTAATACAATATTATGCACCAAGTTATAACAAATACTCAGATGATGGTGCTAAATTAAATGGAGCATATGGACCAAGAATAAAAAGTAATATTAAAAAAATAATAAATTTACTAGAAGAAGACAAAAATACACGTAGAGCAGTAATTCCAATTTATGATAAAAAAGATGTAGGCTTAGATAGTAATGATATACCATGTACACTAGAATTACAATTCATGATAAGGGATAATAAATTAGATATGTTTACTAACATGAGATCTAATGATTTATATCTAGGGTTACCATATGATGTATTTAATTTTACGATGTGGCAGGAATATATTGTTAGTTTGTTGAATATTAATATAGGAACATATACACATCATGTAAATAGTATGCATTTTTATGAGAAGGATAGACAGAAAATAGTGAAAGCATCTGAAGTAGAAAATCCTGAGGAAAATATAATGGCAGAAATGCCAAAAGAAAATATAGAATATCAAATAAATAGACTTATTAAAATGGAAGAAAAGTTGAGAAAGAATCTTGAAATTTATGATGAAAATCAAGATGATTACTTTCAATTCCTAATAAATGAATTAATTAAATACAATAGGAAAAAATATGCATAATATAAAAGATAATACGAATGGAATTCTAATTGTTGTAATGGGAATTGATGGAGCAGGTAAAACAACTTTAATTAACAATATAAAAAGATACGGAAAAAATATATCTAGGTTAAAGACTATGAGCATATTTGATAATTCTATTTTTACAAAAGAATTAGAAGAAACAGCAGAGATGCAACATAAAACAAGAAGAGAGGTATATTCATCTAGATTAAGAAGCATTGTATGGAGAAATGATTTGATTAATAATACTTTAACGCGAGTAGTTCCAGAATTAGAAAAAGGAAATGTTGTAATATTAGATAGATATTGTTTGTGTAATAAAATATATTCAAGTCTAGAAGAACAAGGACTTGAACATATGGACAAGCTTTTAGATATTTTGCCAAAACCAGACTTAGGGATATATTTAGATGTAAGCGTAGATGAAGCTGTTAAAAGAATAAAAAATAGAGGAAAAGAGATAGCACCATATGAAACTGCAGAAAAATTAAAGAGAATAAGGGAAAAATATTTAAGAAATTTAACACAAGAAAAATATCCAATTGTTAGAGTTAATGGTAATTTGTCAGAAAAAGAAGTTACAGAAGAAACAGTAGAACATATTATAAATTTATTTAATAAAAAAATGTCAAAAGGAAAGGATCAAAAAAATAGTGCAAGAGAAATTTAAAGATATATATGTAGGACAAGGACATCCATATTTAAGACCATATATTTGTAATGGGAATCCATACAAAGCTAAAATTTGTTTTGTCGGAACGAATCCAGCAACACCAATCTATCCTGAACAGATAAATAAAGAAGAATATATAAAATTGTATAATAATTATGCAGCATTTATGAAATTTTACAAAGAGAATAGAGTAAAGAATGGGAAGACAGCAATATCTAGAACAAGAATGGGTATTATATCATTTGCTGAATGGGCAGAAAGAGAATTGGGAACATACATGATAGAGACAGACATTTTTACATATCCTACAAAAAACATAAAAGAATTAAAGAAAGTTGATAAAAAGATATTATCAAAAAGTCTTCAAGTATTTGATAATGTAATTAGAGAGTTTAAACCATCTGTAATAATATTACATGGTGCTTTAACAGTAGAAACATTTAGAAAATTGATGGATGGAAATAATGTAAGATATTTTTCAGATAATGATAAAATGGATGAAATAGAAAAATTAAATCCTTATGCAGAGATTGAATTAAATGGAAAAACAGCTAGTATATTGGCAAGTAAGCACTTTATGTATTATGGTAAAACAGGTAATAGCTTTCAAAATTTAAAGAAAAATTTAAAAGAAATGCTTGACAGAGAAGATAAATTCATTGAAAGATAATCTTGAAAACACTATATAACCCCACACTATTTTATGGTGTGGGGTTATATAGTAATAATAATTTAATTAACTTAATAAACTTAAATAAAGATTTCTAAAATGGAGGAAAAATATGGCTGGTAGAAAATCAAAATATGCTTCTCATGAAAATAGTATAAATGAAAAAATATGGTCAGTTGCATTATATATAAGACTATCTCAAGAGGATGAAGATAATGGAAAAGATAAACAAGAAAGTAATAGTGTAACTAGTCAAAAAACGTTATTGAATGAATTTGTAGAAGAACATGATGATTTTGTAATATATGATACTTATATAGATGATGGCTATACGGGAACGGATTTTAACAGACCTTCATTTCAAAGATTATTAAATGATATAAAAGAAAACAAAGTTGATTGCATTATTGTAAAAGATTTATCAAGACTTGGAAGAAATTATATAGAAGTAGGAAACTATATAGAGCAAATATTTCCAATATTCAATATAAGATTCATAGCAATTAATGATGTAATAGATAGTTTCATGAATCCAGCAAGTACGAATACAATATTAGTTCCGTTTAAAAATTTGATTAATGATGAATATGCACGAGATACTTCAATAAAAATAAGAACATCATTAAATGGAAAAAAGAAAAAAGGAGAATTTATAGGCGCTTTTCCTGCTTATGGATATTTAAAAGATCCCAAAGACAAACATAAACTAATAATCGATAAAAGTGTGGAAGGCATTATCAGAGATATATTTAATTGGAATGTTAATGAGGGGTTAGGCAAAATTGCAATTTGCCATAGATTGAATAATTTAGGTATTTTGAATCCGACGGGACATAAGAAATTAGAACTAGAACAAAATTATAACAACTGTGGTATAAAAAATAATACATATACTTGGACACCTTCTACAGTACGAAATATTCTAAGTAATGAAATATATGTGGGTAATATAGTTCAAGGAAAAAGAAGGACTAAAAGCTATAAAATTCACAAAATAGAAATGGTTCCAAAAGAAGAATGGGTTAGAGTAGAAAATGCTCATGAACCAATTATTGATAGAGAGCTCTTTGAAAAAGCTCAGGAATTAAGCAGAAAAGATACAAAAGTATCACAAAAAACAAAAGAATTATCTATATGGGCAGGTTTTTTAAGATGTAGTGATTGTAAGAGAGCAATGAATAAAAAGAGTAGCACAAATAAAAATGGTAATAGTTATGAATATTATATTTGTAGCACTTATAGAAAAAAATCAAATAAGTTATGCACAAAACATACTATTAAAGTGGAAAATTTAGCTCAAGCAGTTTTACAAGCAATAAATTTACATATTAATCTACTAATAGATATAGACGAAATGATAAAAGAGATAGAGCAAAGTCCATGTAAAAATACTAAAAACAATAATATAGAAAAAATAATAAATTCAAAGAAAAACGACATTTCGAGAATATCAAATTTTAAATTAAATTTATATGAAGATTGGAAAAATGGAGATATAACTAAGGAAGAATATCTAGAATACAAACAAAAATATGAAAAAGATTTAGAAAAATTAAGAATAAATATAGATGAATTACAAAAAGAAAGAGAAAATCACAAAAAACAAAATATATATGAAAATGAATGGATAGATGAATTAAAAACAAGAAGGGCTATACCAAGATTATCAAGAGACATAATTATGGAATTAATAGATTGCATTTATGTTCATGAAAATAGAAAGATAACAATAAAATTTAAGTTTGAAGATGAATTTAAAAGATGCTTAGAATATATAGAAAATAATAAAGCATATCAATTAATCAAGTAACAAATTTATAAAGCTATTTGTGTTGTTATAATCACTCAAGGAGGTGGTGTGGCAGCACCAATAGGTTCACAAGTATTGGGAGAAGTATTACCATATTTAGAAGTTAAAAAAGATAATACATCAGAAGAAGATATAAAGAAAGAGGTAAAAGTTCCAAATGTAGTAGGAATGACAATTTCAGAAGCAAAAAAAGAATTGGAAAAACTAAATTTAGGAATAGATTATGGCGAAACTAATGAGGATGTTTCAGAAAAAATCATAACAAAGCAAACGCCAATTAATGGAATAGAAATATATGAAGGCACTAATGTTATTATAGAATATGAAAATTAAGCAAGAAAAAAATGTCAAACTATATACAAAATTGAAAATTAGTTATATAATGTAAACGGCGTATTATAGAATAATGGGAAAGGAGAAATCTATATTATGGATTTAAAAAATATTCTATCAGGATTAGAAGAATTAAAAGTTAAGGGAAACCTAGATATAGATATAAATAAAATCAAAAATAATTCTAAAGATGTTCAAGATAATGATATGTTTATAGCAATAAAAGGGTTTGATTTTGATGGTCATGAATGTATTTTAGAAGCTATAGAAAATGGGGCTAAAGTAATATTAGCACAAGAGGATGGAATTGACAAAAATATACTAAAACAAATCCCAGAAAATGTTACTTTGGTTTTAACCAAAAACACAAGATATGCTTTAGCAATAGCAGCATGTAATTTCTATAAAAACCCATCTAAAAAAATGAAGCTTATTGGTGTTACAGGAACAAAAGGAAAAACAACTACTACATATATGATAAGTAATATATTACAGAAACAAGGAATAAAGGTAGGACTAATCGGAACAGTTGCATCATATGTTAATAATAAAAAAATAGCAGATAATGAGAATACAACACCAGAAAGTTTAAAATTACAAGAAATCTTTAGTAAAATGGTAGAAGAAAAATGTGAAGTAGTTGTAATGGAAGTATCATCACAAAGTTTGAAACTTGATAGGGTAGCAGGATGTGATTTTGATATAGGTATTTTTACTAACTTTGCAGAGGACCATATTAGTACAAAAGAACATCCAAATATGGAAGATTACTTTAATTCAAAAGTTAAATTATTTAAAATGTGTAAAAAAGGCTTTATTAATGCAGATGATGTTCATGCTGCGATGATACCAAAACTTGCTCCAGAATGTCAGATTAGTACATATGGTATAGATAATTATTGTAATTTGCTTGCAAAAGATATTACAGTTACAAATCAGTATGTAGATTTTAAAGTTAAATTAGGAGATAGAAATGAAAGAATAAAAGTATCAATACCTGGCAGATTTAGTGTGTATAATTCGTTAGCTGCTATAGCAGTGGCTCTTCAGTTTGGTTGCACTAGTGAAAACATTAAGGAATCTTTGTTAAATATAAGAGTACCAGGTAGAAGTGAGTTAGTTGATAATAAATTAGGATTAACTATAATGATTGATTATGCTCATACTCCAGAAAGTTTGGAAAAAATATTATCTTCAGTAAAAATCTATACAAAAGGAAGAGTAATTTCTGTTTTTGGTTGTGGAGGAGATAGAGACAAAAATAAAAGACCTATGATGGGAGAAGTTTCAGGAAGAGTAGCAGATTATTCAATTATTACATCAGATAATCCAAGAACAGAAAATCCAGAAACAATTGTAAAGGATATTGAAGAAGGAATAAAAAAGACAAATGGAAAATATGAATGTATAGTAGATAGAAAAGAAGCTATTAAGAAAGCAATAAAAATGGCAAATAAAAAAGATATAATAATTTTAGCTGGAAAAGGTCATGAACAATATCAAGAAATTAATAAAAAAAGATATCCATTTGATGAGAATAAGATAGTAAATGAAATAATTGATGAAATGATTAAAAAATAAAATAATAGATATAAAACGACAAAGGAGGAAATTATATGCAATATCAAAATAAGATATTACTACTGTCATTCGTGGCAAGTGTAGTATTATCATTGATAATTGTACCAATTTTAAGAAAGTTAAAAGTAGGGCAAATAGAAAGAACAGAGGGACCACAATCCCATTTAAAGAAGCAAGGAACTCCAACAATGGGTGGAATCATTATGATTCTAGTAATTGTAGTATTAGGTGGATTTTTATATTTAGATTTTGCAAAAGATCAAATAGAGGTAGCAAGAGCTATCTTACCATTAATAGGAGTAGCTGTAGGATTTGGATTAATAGGTTTTATAGATGATTTTAAGAAATTAGTTTTAAAAAATACAAAAGGATTAAGTCCAAGAGCAAAAATGATAGGACTTTTAATAGTTGCAGTTGCATATACTATAGTGCTTGTAAATGTATTTAACATAGGAACTGATATATATATACCATTTGTAAAAGAATATGTAACGCTTCCTATGTGGCTATATGTTCCGTTTGCAGTAATAGTGATGCTAGCAACAACTAATGCTATTAACTTAACAGATGGAATAGATGGATTATCTACTAGCGTTACAACAATTATACTTACTTGCTTAACAGTAATATCAATATTATTAGGAGTAAAAGAAGTTACAGCTTTCGGTTCAATATTAATAGGTGCATGCTTAGGATTTTTATTATTTAATTTACATCCGGCAAAAGTTATGATGGGGGATACTGGCTCTCTAATGCTAGGGGGAGCTATTGCAGGCATAGCATTATATTTAAAAATGCCATTATTATTACTTATTCTTGCAATTATTCCTATTATAGAAACTTTGTCTGTTATGATACAGGTTACATATTTTAAGAAAACAGGAAATAGAGTATTTAAAATGACACCAATACATCACCATTTTGAATTATCTGGATGGAAAGAGAATAAAATAGTATCAGTATTTAGTTTGATAACATTAGTTTTTTGCATAATTGGTTTATTTGCAATATAGCCAAAGATTATGATGAAATGAACATATGGATTAAAATTTTACACTTAGGAAAGGATTGATAAGCAAAATGCAAAACAAAACAAAAAGTGTAAACAAAGTGAAAAAGAGACAAGTGGATTTTGTTTTAATTGTAATTATTATTATACTATTGCTATTTGGAATAGTAATGATTTTATCAGCAAGTGCTCCATCAGCATTAGCTGAAACAGGAAGTAGTTATACATATGTAATAAGTCAAATACAATTTGCTGTATTGGGGCTTGCGGTAATGTGGGTAGCGTCAAAAGTAGATTATAGATTATATAAAAAATTATATTGGCCAATATATTGGTTTTCCGTTGGAATTTTATTACTTGTATTAATTCCTGGATTAGGATATTCAAGTGGTGGAGCATTAAGATGGATTGATTTGAGATTTACTGTGTTTCAACCTTCAGAAATAACAAAAATAGGTCTTATAATTTTTTATGCTGGTTACTTAACAGATCATAAAGATGATTTAAAAAGTTTTAAAAAAGGGTTTATTTATCCATTATTATTTTTACTACCACCGGTTTTAATAGCTTTATTTATACAAAACCATTTAAGTGTTGGTATAATAATGAGTGCAATAACATTTGTAATGATGTTAATGGCAGGATGTAGATTATTATATTTTATAATTTCAGGAGTAGTTGTGGGAGGAGGAGGTATCGCCGCACTTGCAATATATTTATCAAGAGCAGGAGAAAGTGCTGGAGATGATAGCTTTAGACTTGGAAGAATTTTGAATTATATGGACCCATGGCAAGATCCAACAGGGCAAGGATGGCAAACAATTCAGGGACTATATGCAATTGGTTCTGGAGGATTATTTGGAGTAGGACTTGGAGAGAGCAAACAAAAATATTTGTATGTTTCAGAACCGCAAAATGACTTTATATTTTCTATTTTGGCAGAGGAATTAGGATTTGTTGGATGTGTTGTAGTAATTATTCTTTTTGCTCTATTCATATGGAGAGGTATAATTATAGCAATGAAAGCTCAAGATATGTTTGGAAGTTTGCTTGCAACAGGTATTACAACACTTGTAATGGTTCAAGTAGCACTAAACATTGGAGTTGTAACCAATTCTATACCAAATACAGGTATTTCATTACCATTCTTTAGTGCTGGAGGTACAGCACTCATAATGTTACTTGGAATGTGCGGAATATTATTAAATATATCTAAGTCAAAATCAAAAGTGTAGTTAGAAAAGAAAATATTTGTTTAATTAAAATTGGATGGAGGAAAAGATGAGAGCTATAATTGCAGCAGCTGGTACAGGAGGGCATATTAATCCTGGAATAGCAATAGCAAATAAAATAAAAGAGAAAGAAACAAATTCAGAAATTATTTTCATTGGCACTGGAAGAGGATTGGAAAAAGATTTAGTTCCAAGAGCAGGATATGATTTAAAAACCATAGATGCATATGGTATTGAAAGAAAAATAACAATACAGAATTTGAAAAACTTATATGCTACATATAAATCCATAAATAAAGCAAAAGAAATTTTAAAAGAATTTAAACCAGATGTACTTATTGGCACAGGAGGATATATCTGTGTACCTACAGTACTTGCTGCAAAAAAGTTAGGTATACCAGTTGTATTACATGAGAGCAATGCATTTCCAGGAATAGCAGTTAAACTTTTTAAGAAAAAAGCTGATAAAATCCTTGTAGGATTTAAAGATGCAAAAGAAAGACTTGATAACAGAGAAAACGTTGTAGTAACTGGAAATCCAATTAAAATAAAGAAAATAAATTTCAGCAAAGATGAGAAAAATAAAATTATTAAAGAAGCAGGATTAAATAATAACAAACCAATAGTTTTAGTTTTTGGTGGTAGCCAAGGAGCAAAAAGTATTAATCAGAGTCTTATCGAAATAATTGTAAACAAAAAAAATAAAGATTATCAGATTATGTGGGCTGCTGGACCGGAACAATATAAGGAAATTAAAGATAAATTAGAAGAAATTAATATAGATATTAATAATATAGAAAATGTAAAGATTGTTCCATATATATACAATATGGAAGAAATAATGAATATTGCAGACTTAGTAGTTTGTAGAAGTGGAGCTATGACCATTACAGAAATATCTGTGGTTGGCAAACCTGCAATTTTTATCCCATTTCCATATGCAACAGAAAATCATCAAGAATATAATGCAAGAGTACTAGAGGGAGTTGGAGCAGCAAAAATTATACTTAATAAAGATTTGAATTCTGAGATTTTAGGCAACACTATAAATGAAATTGTAAATGATAAAAGTATAATAGAAACAATGAGTAAGAATGCAAATAAAGTTGCTATGCAGAATGTAGAAGAAAATATATATAACGAAATAAAAAAAGTTATAAATAATAGGAATAAATAAAATAAAGTGTGAATATATATTATACAGAGAAGTTGAGTAATCCAGCTTTTCTGTATTTTTAATTACTTAAATAGAAAATGTCGAAATATGTCGAAGCGAGGGATACGAAAATCCTTGATATTTCAAATCATTTGTATTATATTAGAAAAGTACGTTGTCTAAGAAAGGGGGAAACAAAAGATGGAGTACAAGAAAAGCTTTTTTGGAAGAACCGTAATAGATAGTTCAGACTCAGAAGAACTAAATGACAATGAAAAAATTGAATTAGAATATTATGAAACTCGCAATTTAGCCGAAAAGGAAGAAAGGAAATATGGAATCGAAGTAGTAAAAAAGAAGGATAAAGACGAGAAATTTAATATTGAATCTAAAGTAATAAACAACATTTCTAGTGAAGAAAAAGTAATAAATAGACTATTAGAGATATTAATGATAAATAAAGTAACACCAATTACAGTAGATGATATAATTTCAGACATATCAGTTTTGGGATAAACCAAAACTGATTTTTTAGACAAATTACTTGCAAAAAGAAATAATATACGGTATTATACTATATAGACTTTTCTTGAGTCTAAATTATGAAAGGAGAAAAGATAACTAAAATTTAGTAGTTATCTATAAAGAATATGGCAGATAAATTAATAATTGTAGAATCACCTGCAAAAGCTAATACTATAAAGAAATTTCTTGGTGGTAATACTAAAGTAGTGGCATCTATGGGACATATTAGAGACTTACCAAAATCAAAAATGGGTATAGACATAGAACATGATTTTGAGCCAGAATATATAAATATTAGGGGAAAAGGTGATTTAATTAAATCTTTAAAAGCAGATGCTAAAAAAGCTAAAAAAGTTTATCTTGCAACTGACCCTGATCGTGAAGGAGAAGCAATAGCATGGCATTTAGCATATATATTGGGAATTCCAGAAGATTCTGTATGTAGAGTAACTTTTAACGAAATAACAAAAGAAACAGTACAAAGTTCTATAAAGAATCCAAGAAAAATAGATATGAATTTAACTGATGCACAGCAAGCAAGACGTGTTTTAGATAGAATAGTTGGTTATAAAATAAGTCCTGTACTTTGGAAAAAAGTAAGAAGAGGACTATCAGCTGGAAGAGTACAATCTGTTGCAGTTAAGCTCATTGTTGATAGGGAAGAAGAAATAGAAAAATTTATACCAGAGGAGTATTGGAATATATTAGCTACTTTGCTAGATGAAGAATCAAATAAAACTTTTGTTGCTAGGTTATATGGAAAAAACAAGAAAAAATTAGAGATTCATAATAAAGAAGAAGTAGATGAAATATTAAAAAATATAGAAAAAGGAAAATATATTGTTACAGAAGTAAAAAAAGGAGAAAGAAAAAGAACTCCTGCTCCACCTTTTACAACTAGTACAATGCAACAAGAAGCTTCGAGAAAGTTAGGATTTACATTAAAGAAAACGATGTCTGTAGCGCAGGGACTATATGAAGGAGTTAAAGTATCAGAAAGAGGAACTATAGGGTTAATTACATATATGAGAACAGATTCTACTAGAATATCAGAAGAAGCAAGAAGTGCTGCTAAAAAAGAAATAGTTAAACAATATGGAGCAGAGTATTATGAAAATAGGTATTATAAAACGAAACAAACTTCACAAGATGCTCATGAAGGTATAAGACCAACATATATTGATTTGAATCCAGAACAAATAAAAGATGATTTAACTAAAGATCAATATAAATTATATAAATTAATATATAACAGATTTTTAGCAAGTCAAATGAGTGCAGCAATATATGATACTATATCTGCTAATATAGATGTTAATGAATATAATTTTAGAGCTAGTGGACAATCTTTAAAATTTAAAGGTTTTATGACACTATATGTTGAAACTTTGGATAATAAAACAGATGAGAATGAAGAATCATTTGTTCCTAATCTAAAAGAAAATCAAGAAGTAAAAAAACAGAAATTAGATGCAAAGCAAAGCTTTACAGAACCACCACCAAGATATACAGAGGCAAGTTTGGTAAAAGCTTTGGAAGAAAAAGGAATAGGAAGACCTAGTACATATTCTCCAACAATTACAACAATACTAGAAAGAAGATATATAGAAAAAGAGCAAAAACAATTAATTCCTACAGAACTTGGTAAAGTAGTAAATAAATTACTTACAGAAAATTTCTCAGATATCATAAATGTTGAATTTACAGCAAAAATAGAAGAGGAGTTTGATGAGGTGGCAGAAGGTAAAGAAAACTGGAAACAAGTAATTAGAGAATTTTACGGACCATTTGAAAAAGAAGTTGAAAGAGTAGAGAAAGAATTAGAGCATGTAGAATTAAAAGAAGAAGTTTCAGATGTACCATGTGATAAATGTGGAAGAATGATGGTTATTAAATATGGTAGATTTGGTAAATTCTTAGCTTGTCCAGGATATCCAAAATGTAAAAATACTAAACCATTAGTAGAAACAATTGATATTCCATGCCCTAAGTGTGGAGGAAAGATACAGGTACGAAAATCTAAAAAGAAAAGAAAATTTTATATTTGTGAAAATAATCCAGATTCATGCGATTATATTTCATGGAACAAACCAAAAAAATAAGAAATTTAAAAACTTGAACAGAAGGGACACTCCTTTTGGTTCAAGTTTTTAAATTTTTGGGACATTCCTCAAAATAAAAGTTGAAAATAGTGATGGTTAGCTGCCCTCCTGTCCCAAAAGTTCAAGTTTTTGAACAAAAAGGAGTGTCCCTATTGTTCAAGTTTGAGTTTTATGGTATAATATTTTACTAGGAAAATTGAAAAGGAGTTATTTACTGATATGAATAAAAATGAAGAGCAGTATAAAATTTTTAAACAAGTTATACACACATTTTATCATAAAGATATGGAAAAAACGAAAGAAACTCAAACTCTAGTAAATAATTTAAATATAGAACCTAAATTAATATATGATACATTTCATAAAACGTTAAAAGCGGAATTTAGGATAGGAAATGATCAATTATATAGAATTAAAAGTTTACCAGAATTTTTTGAAAAAATGCTAAATCATGAAACATATAAATATGGAAGTAAATTAGAATTTTTACATGACAAATCAGCATTTAAAAGTGAATGTTTACCTCTCTTGGAGTTCATTCTAAAGTATGCAGAAATAATAAAATATTCAAATGAGACTGTTGGAAGTTATGGAAAGTACATGAGAACAATGAGTAATGAATATATAACTATTTCTAATACAGGATTAGATGAACTATTTAATGTGTTGCAAAATAAAAAAGTTTTATTTAAAAGAGATTCTGTTGATGAAAACATATTGTTTTGTAATGGTAATCCAGATATCAAATTTTCTTTGGAACAAGATTCAAATGGGGATTATATGCTGTTACCTAATATTGATGTATTTTCTTATGATATATTGCAAGGCTCTTCGTATATATATATGCTTACAGAAAAAAATTTATATAGATGTGATAAAAACTTTGCGGATACTACTTTAAAACTTCTAGATATATATAGGGAAAACTATACAACCAATATCAAATTTAAAAGCGAAGAATTATTTAATTTTTGTTCTTTAGTTTACCCAAAATTAATGGAGCATATATCTTTACAAAAATTGGATTCAAACATAATTAATAAATACATTCCTCAAGAATTATATATAAAACTTTTTTTAGACTATGATCAGAATAATTATATAACAGCTGATGTGAGATTTGTATATGGAGAAGTTGAATTTAATCCGTTAAAAGATAAGGAAGTAAAAGTAGCAAGAGATATTCTGAAAGAAAATGAATATATAGATATATTTGTTAATACAGGTTTCATGCTTGATAGATTAAATGGAAGACTTATATTAGCAGATGAGGAGAAAATATATAATTTCTTATCGGTAGAAATAGAATCATATATGCAGAAATTTGAGGTTTTGGTTACCGATAATTTTACAAAAAAAGAAATACATAAACCAAAGATTGGTTCAATTGGTGTAAAAATAGAGAATAATTTATTACAAATAGATCTATCTAATATAGATTTTGACATTGAAGAAATAAAAAATATAATGCAAAAATATGCATTAAAGAAAAAATTCCATAGACTAAAAGACGGAAGCTTTTTGGATTTAGAAAAAAATGAAACAATTGACTTTATAAATTGCCTAGTAGAAAATGGAGATATAAGTTACAAAGAAATTGAAAAAGGACAAATAAAATTACCGATTTCTAGAAGTATGTACTTAGACAGAATTTTACAAGAAATGCATTCAAATGTTATCAAGAACGATGAGTATAAAAAAATAATTAATCAAGTTTCAAAAAAAGAAATTGATGATGACATTTTTATACCTAAAGAGTTAAACGCAGATTTAAGAAGTTATCAGGTATTAGGGTATAAATGGCTAAGAATTCTGGATAAATATAAATTTGGTGGAATATTAGCAGACGATATGGGATTGGGAAAAACAATACAACTACTTGCAGTTTTACAAGCATATATTTCAGAAAATGAAAAAACTAAACCTAGTATGGTTGTTTGCCCGAGTTCATTAACATTAAATTGGAGAAATGAGATAAATAAATTTGCTCCTGATATAGAAACATTAATTATACATGGAAATGCAGAAGAAAGAAATGAACAAATAAAAAACATTAATAAATATGATTTAATAATTACATCATATGATTTATTAAAAAGGGATATTGATGAATATAAAAATTATGAATTTAAATATATAATTGCTGATGAAGCTCAATATATAAAAAATAATAATACTCAAAATGCAAAAGCAATAAAAGAAATCAGAGCAGATACCAGATTTGCTTTGACTGGAACACCAATAGAAAATTCTCTTTCAGAGTTATGGTCTATATTCGACTTTATAATGCCAGGATATTTATACAGTTATAAGAAATTTAAAGAAATATATGAGATGCCTATAGTAAAAGATAATGATAATTGGGCAATGAATAAACTTAAAATGTTGATAGAACCATTTATTTTAAGAAGAACAAAAAAAGAAGTTTTAACTGAGCTTCCTGATAAAACTATAAGTGTTCTTAATAATGAAATGCAGGGAGAACAATTAAAAATATATATGTCATATATGTCTAACGCCAAAAAAGAAGTCAGTGAGGAGCTTAAAAATAATGGGTTTGAAAAAAGCCAAATTAAAATATTAGCTTTATTAATGAGACTAAGGCAAATATGCTGTCATCCTTCATTGTTTTTATCAAATTACAAAGGAGAAAGCAGTAAACTTAATCAATGTATAGAAGTTGTAAAAGATGCAATTTTATCTGGTCATAAAATACTTTTATTTTCAGGTTATTCTAGTATGTTACAAATAATAGAAAATGAGTTAAAAAAAGAAAATATTAAGTATTTGAAACTAACAGGCCAAACAAAAGTAGGAGACAGAATAAAGTTAGTAGATGAATTTAATAATAATGATAATATTAAAGTGTTTTTAATTTCGTTAAAAGCAGGAGGAACAGGACTTAATCTAATAGGAGCAGATATGGTTATACATTATGATCCATGGTGGAATTTATCAGCGGAAAATCAAGCAACAGATAGAACATACAGAATTGGGCAAAAGAAAAATGTACAAGTATATAAATTAATTACAAAGGATTCTATTGAGGAAAGAATATATGAACTTCAAGAAAAGAAAGCAAATTTAGCCAAAACAATGCTTTCTACTGAAACCACATTTATTAATAAACTCTCTAAAGAAGATATAATGGCTTTATTTGACTAACTGGGTGCTAATTGGGGAGAGGCACCAATTAGTAAAAATTACTAAAAGGGGACAGGCATAATAGCAGATTATTAATCTACTTTATATGAAATATGCACTACTTAAGTGAGTGAATAAACTATAGACAATAATATAATTTAACTAAATGCATATTTACTCGGGCTAACATTAGTTTATCTTAGGTTATTGTTACTATATAAATATTAAAAAAAGGGGGGAGAAAATTGAAGGATTATATAACTGTTATAGGTGGAGGATTAGCTGGGTGCGAAGCGGCATACCAAATAGCTAGAAGAGGAATAAATGTAAAGCTATATGAAATGAAGCCAGGCAAATTTTCTCCTGCTCATAGTAATACAAATTTAGCAGAAATAGTATGTAGTAATTCGTTTAAATCAAATTTACATACAAATGCGTGTGGATTACTAAAAGAGGAGCTAAGATTGCTAGATTCACTATTAATTAAAATTGCAGATGAAGTGGCTGTTCCAGCAGGACAGGCTTTAGCAGTAGATAGAGAAGAGTTCTCTAAAAAGGTAACAGAAAAATTTGAAGAATTAAAAAATATAGAAATTATTAGACAAGAAGTTGGAAAAAATGAAAATGAATCTTTAAGAGAACTTTCAAAAGATGGGATTGTAATTATTGCAACTGGTCCTTTAACTTCTGATAATTTATCTGATGAAATAAAAGAAATCACAGGAAATGAGGGATTTCATTTTTATGATGCAGCAGCTCCAATAATTGAAAAAGATTCAATAAATATGAATATTGCTTTTTGGGGAGATAGGTATTCTCAAGAAAGAGAAAAAGATGAGAATATTGAAGAATGGAAAAGAAGAATTAAAAAAAGTAAAGAAAATAATTATATAAATCTTCCAATGAACAAAGAAGAGTATGAAAATTTTTGTACTGAACTTGTAAATGCAGAGGTAGTAGAATTACATCAATTCGAAAAAAGAGAAATATTTGAAGGATGTATGCCAATAGAAATTATGGCGAAAAGAGGAATGGACACATTAAGATTTGGACCGTTAAAGCCAGTGGGATTTACAGATCCAAGAACAGGGAAAAGGCCATATGCACTAGTGCAATTAAGACAGGATAATAAAGAAGGAAATCTATTTAATATGGTAGGATTTCAAACAAATTTAAAATACGGTGAACAAAAAAGAGTGTTCAGTATGATTCCAGGATTGGAAAATGCAGATTTTGTAAAATACGGAGTAATGCATAGAAATACATTTATAAATTCACCAGAGCTATTAGATGAAGCATATAATTTTAAAAGTAATACTAATATATTCTTTGCAGGGCAAATAACTGGTGTAGAGGGATATGTTGAATCAATTGCTTCAGGATTGGTAGCTGGATTAAATGCAGTTAGCAAAATTAAGAATGATAAAAAAATAGTATTTTCTAATTTAACTATGATTGGAGCATTATCTAAATATATATCAACTCCTAATAATAATTTTCAGCCTATGAATGCAAACTTTGGCATATTACCGCAATTAGAAGAAAAAATAAAAGATAAAAAAGTAAAATATACTAAATTGGCAGATAGATCTATTGAGATATTGAATAGTATATTACAATAATGTTACAGAATCATAACATTTATATTACAAATTCAATAAATAATTGAAATGAAAAATAATGAATGCTATTATATAGTATATATTAGTATACAATAAGGTATACATAAAACTTGAAAAATATAAAATAATTTGGTATAATATAAAGTATGAATTGATATAAAAGTAATTATAAGGAGAGTAATTATGGATGAAAAATTAAAAGAAGCTTTAATGCACGAAGTTGATAAAAGAATTACAAGTTTAGAAAATGACAAAAATGGATTAGAAACAGAATTAAGTTCTGAAGGTTTAATAGATAAGGAAAAAACTGAATTTTCTATGGACCTAGAAACAGTTAACAAAGAGTTAGAAGTTGCAAAAAACGAGAAACAAAATATAGAAGATTTGTATAGCCAAAAAAATAAGCTTCAACAAGAAATAAATCAAAAAAAGAATATATTGCAAAAAAGAAGAACTAGTTTACAACATGATAAGGAACAGCTAGAAGAGGAATTAAGTAATGTAAAAGACGATAGAATAAAACAACAATTCCAAAATGATTTAGATAAAATAAATAAAGAATTAGAAATAGTTTCTGACGAAGAAAAGAAATTGCCAAAGATGATAGAACAAATAGATAATAAAATAGATGAATATCTAAAAAAATATAAAGTAGATAAAGAAAAAATAACGTCAGAAAAAGAAAATAAGGAAAATAAAAAAGAGAGTGCAGAAAATAAGGAAAATAATAATGATGAAAAAGATTCCAAAATAGAAAAAGAAAGTTCGGATAATGAAAATAAACAAATAGAAGAGGAAAATTCAAATAGTGAAGATAAACAAATAGAGGAAAATCCAGAAGAATTTCAAGAACAAGATTTTGATGAATTTGAAAATGAAGTTATTGGTTCACCTTATACTGACTTGAATGAAGAAAAAAATCAATCAAATAATATAAGTGAAAATGAAGTGCCTGATTTATTTCAAGCAATAGAAATAGATGCTAATTCTCAAACTATAAGATTGATGTATAAGGATGAAAAGAACAATAAAGAATTACCAATAAAAGAAGCATTAGGTTCTAAGAAAAGTCTATATAAAAGGATTGATTTAGAGAATGCAATATCTAAATATTGTAAGGAAGAAAAAATTGGTTTATTTGGAAAAATAAAATTAAAAAGAGGTATAGATCCATCAATAGTACAAGCAATTAGTACTTATGGAATAAATGATGATTTAATTATCTATATGGATAGTATTGCAAAGGATAAAGGATTACCTTTTGATATACATTATAATCTAACAGATTCAAATTTGGACAGAAAATCTTTTAATGCATTAAATAAATATGCTAAGCGAGATAGAAATATTGAAGGAATTACAGCAGAAGGTGTAAGAGAAAATGTAGTAAAAAGATTTATTAAGGGGATAAAAGAAGGTAATGTTTTAAAAGTGTTTGAGAAACCAAAACAAATAGCAGAGCATGGAGTAAAGAAAGTAAAAGATGTAAAAGATATTACAGTAGATAAAGTGAAGAATACAAAAAATAATGTAGCAAATAAAGTAAGATATACAAGAACTAATGTTGCTAATAAGACTGCAGATAAGATGGTTAAATTTGCAGATAAAATAAGAGTAGATGGAAATGCTGAGAAAGTAGCAAAAGAATACAAAGAAAAGCAATCATCTGAATATAATCAAAATGTAGCAAAAGAGGAAAAAACTGAAGAAAATACATTGTAAAATTATTGACATATAAGTAAAAAAGTGGTAAAATAATACCGTTAGTATAAAATAGCTATACTAGCGGTTATTTTATTTTGGAAAAGAGGTGAATTTAAGTGCCAACAATTAATCAATTAGTAAGAAAAGGAAGAAAAACAACTACAACTAAATCTACAGCACCAGCTTTACAACATGGATATAACTCAAGAAATAAAAGAGTAACAAATAAAAGATCTCCACAAAAAAGAGGTGTTTGTACAGTTGTAAAAACAGTAACACCAAAGAAACCAAACTCAGCATTAAGAAAAGTTGCCAGAGTTAGACTTTCTAATGGATATGAAGTAACTTCATATATTCCAGGAATAGGACACAATTTGCAAGAGCATAGTGTTGTTCTAATAAGAGGTGGAAGAGTAAAAGACCTTCCAGGTGTTAGATACCATATAATTAGAGGTACATTAGATACTGCAGGAGTTAAAGATAGAATGCAAGGTAGATCTAAGTATGGAGCTAAGAAACCTAAAAAATAGTAAAATAAATGAAAAGCGGCATCTTGCGTTGTCAAGCTGCATAAATTTTTTCTCGACATACAAACGTATAGTCTCAAAAAAATTTATTTGCTTTCCTAGCAATATACCACTTTTGCTTTATTTTACAGAAATGTATAAAAAATACGAAAAAATTTTAGGTTAATGGTGCATATATGAAATTACTAATTTAAGGTACTTAAATTTATAATAGAATATATAGCACTATACGGGAAAGAAAATCTTTCCAGAGTAACTTTAGGTATCTTTTTAGGTGCCAAAAAGATATTTTTATGAATAATATCAAGAAAAGGAGTGAAGAATAGTGCCAAGAAGAGGAATTATAGCAAAAAGAGATGTTTTACCAGATCCAATATACAATAGCAAAGTTGTTACAAAATTAATCAACAATGTTATGTTAGATGGTAAAAAAACAGTTGCTCAATCAATTGTTTATGATGCTTTCAATATAATAAAGGAAAAAGAACAAAAAGATCCATTAGAAGTATTTGAAGCAGCTCTTGAAAATGTAATGCCAGTTCTAGAAGTTAAAGCTAGAAGAATCGGTGGAGCTACATATCAAGTTCCAATCGAAATTAGACCAGAGAGAAGACAAACTTTAGGTTTAAGATGGTTAGTTATTTATGCAAGAAATAGACATGAAAAAACAATGGCTCAAAAACTAGCTGCTGAAATAATGGACGCTGTAGCTGGAAATGGTGGAGCATTCAAGAAAAAAGAAGATATGCATAGAATGGCAGAAGCTAATAAAGCATTTGCACATTACAAATTCTAAAATTTAAAAGGAGGATAAAAATGGCTGGAAGAGAGTTTCCTTTAGAGAAAACAAGAAATATAGGAATAATGGCTCACATAGATGCAGGTAAAACTACAACTACTGAGAGAATACTTTTCTATACAGGAAAAACTCACAAGATAGGAGAAGTTCATGAAGGTGAAGCTACTATGGACTGGATGGTTCAAGAGCAAGAAAGAGGTATAACAATTACTTCTGCTGCTACAACTTGTCAATGGTTAGGTCATAGAATTAATATCATTGATACTCCAGGACACGTTGACTTTACTGTTGAAGTTCAAAGATCTTTAAGAGTACTTGATGGAGCTGTTACAGTACTAGCAGCTAAAGGTGGAGTTCAACCACAAACTGAAACAGTTTGGAGACAAGCTGATAAATATCAAGTTCCTAGAATGGTATATGTAAATAAGATGGACATTACAGGTGCAGATTTCATGTTATGTGTTCATCAATTAAAAGATAGATTAAATGCTAATCCTGTTCCAATTCAATTGCCAATAGGAGCAGAAGACAATTTCCAAGGAATTGTAGATTTAATTAAAATGAGAGCATTTATTCATAAAGATGACCTTGGAAAAGTTATTGAAGAAGGAGAAATTCCGGATGATTTAAAAGCTCAAGCAGAAGAGTTTAGAGATAAAATGATAGAAGCAGCAGCTGAGCAAGATGACGAATTAATGATGAAGTATTTAGAAGAAGGTACTTTATCAGAAGAAGAAATTAAAAAAGGTTTGAGAATAGGAACAATTAATAATAAAATAGTTCCAGTTGTATGTGGTTCTTCATATAAAAACAAAGGTGTTCAAGAATTATTGAATGCAGTTGTTGACTTTATGCCATCTCCACTAGATATACCTCATATAAAAGGTGTAACTTTAGATGGAGAAGAAACAGAGAGAAAAACATCTGATGATGAACCATTTGCAGCATTAGCATTTAAAATTGCAACAGATCCATTTGTTGGAAAACTTTGCTTCTTCAGAGTATATTCTGGAACACTAGAAGCAGGATCTACAATATTAAATGCAAATAAAGGTAAAAAAGACAGAATGGGAAGAATATTATTAATGCATTCAAACCATAGACAAGACATAGATAAAGTTTATGCAGGAGATATAGCTGCTGCAGTAGGACTAAAAGAAGTATCAACAGGTGATACACTTTGTGATCCAAATCACCCAGTTATACTAGAATCTATGGAATTCCCAGAACCAGTTATTGATATTGCTATTGAGCCAAAAGATAAGGCAAATAGTGAAAAAATGGGTGTTGCACTTGCAAAACTTGCTGAAGAAGATCCAACATTTAAAACATATACAAACCAAGAAACAGGTCAAACTGTTATAGCAGGTATGGGTGAGTTACACTTAGACATAATCGTAGATAGATTAAAAAGAGAATTTAAAGTTGAGTGTACAGTTGGTAAACCACAAGTTTCATACAAAGAAACAATTAGAAATAAAGTAAGAGTAGAAGGAAAATTCATTCGTCAATCTGGTGGACGTGGACAATATGGTCATGTTTGGTTAGAAATGGAACCATTAGAGCCAGGTAAAGGTATAGAATTTGAGAGCAAAATCGTTGGTGGTGTTGTTCCTAAAGAATATATCAAACCGATTGAAGAAGGAATTAGAGAAGCTGCAGAAACTGGTGTTCTTGCAGGATACCCAGTTATAGACTTTAAAGCTACTTTAGTTGATGGTTCTTACCATGAAGTTGACTCTTCAGAAATGGCATTCAAGATTGCTGGTTCAATGGCATTCAAAGAAGGATGTAAACAAGGTAAATCAGTATTACTTGAGCCAATAATGAAAGTTGAAATAACAGTTCCAGAAGAATACATGGGAGATGTTATAGGAGACGTAAACTCTAGACGTGGTAGATTAGAGGGTATGGAACCAGAAGGTGGAAACCAAGTTATAAGATCATTTATTCCATTATCAGAAATGTTTGGATATGCAACAGACCTTCGTTCTAAAACACAAGGTAGAGGAACATATTCAATGGAACCATCTCATTATGAAGAAGTTCCAAAATCTATATTGGATACAATAGTAGCAAGTCGTGCTAAAAAAGACTAATTAAAATAATATAAATTATAAAGTTAAATTATGTTGAAAATTAATTAAACTATACAGAATTATACATTAATTATGGAAGTTTACATTTTTCTATAACTTTATATAAAGTACTTGCATTTTTTACATAAATGATGTAAAATGCAAGTGTTAAAATAATTAGATTTTAATTTTAAAATATAATAAGGAAATAAGAATTTCCAAAATTTAAAGGAGGATTTAAAATGGCTAAAGCTAAATTTGAAAGAACAAAACCACACGTTAACATTGGTACAATCGGACATGTTGACCATGGTAAAACAACAACAACAGCAGCTATTACAAAATATTTAGCATTAAAAGGTCAAGCAAAATTCGAAGCATACGATCAAATCGATAGTGCTCCAGAAGAAAAAGCAAGAGGAATTACAATTAACACAGCTCACGTAGAATACGAAACAGATAAAAGACACTATGCACACGTTGACTGCCCAGGACACGCAGACTATGTAAAGAACATGATTACAGGTGCTGCACAAATGGATGGTGCAATATTAGTTGTTTCTGCAGCTGATGGACCAATGCCTCAAACAAGAGAGCACATCTTGTTAGCAAGACAAGTTGGAGTTAAATATATCGTTGTTTACTTAAATAAATGCGATATGGTTGATGATCCAGAATTATTAGAATTAGTTGAAATGGAAGTTAGAGACCTATTAACAGAATATGGTTTCCCAGGAGATGAAATTCCAGTAATAAAAGGTTCTTCATTAAAAGTATTAGAGAGCGATTCAAAAGATCCTAACGATCCTGTTTATGCTCCAATCAAAGAATTAATGGATGCAGTAGATAGCTACATTCCAACACCAGAAAGACCAGTAGATCAACCATTCTTAATGCCTGTTGAAGATGTATTCACAATTACAGGTAGAGGAACAGTTGCTACAGGTAGAGTAGAAAGAGGAACAGTTAAACTTCAAGACGAAGTTGAAATTGTTGGTCTTTCTAAAGAATCTAAAAAATCAGTTGTTACTGGTGTAGAAATGTTTAGAAAATTACTAGACCAAGCTGAAGCTGGAGATAATATCGGTGTTCTTTTAAGAGGTATCAACAGAGAAGACATCGAAAGAGGTCAAGTTTTAGCAAAACCAGGAACAATACATCCACATACAAAATTCAAAGCACAAGTATACGTTCTAACAAAAGAAGAAGGTGGACGTCATACACCATTCTTCAATGGATATAGACCACAATTCTATTTCAGAACAACAGACGTTACAGGTGTTATTGAATTAGCAGCTGGAACAGAAATGGTTATGCCAGGTGATAACATTGACATGACAGTTGAACTTATCACTCCAATAGCTATTGAAAAAGGACTAAGATTTGCTATCCGTGAAGGTGGTAGAACAGTTGGTTCAGGTGTTGTTTCAGAAGTTATTGAATAAAACATAGATATAGCAAGGGTTACATATATTGTAGCACCTTGCTATTTTTATAATTAACACATTTTTAACACATCAGTTCAGAATATTGTCTAATCTTTTAATAATTTCTTCTTTACTTTTAGGTAATGCTTCTAAGTATATTTCAGAAGATTTAATTGAAGCATGTCCTAGTAGTTCTTTTATTTGAACAAGATTTGCTCCATTAAAAAGAAGCATCGTAGCAAAAGTATGTCTTAAATCATGAAATCTTTTTCCTTCTAAATTAGTTCCTTTTAATGTTTTGTTCCAAAATTTTTCGGTCCACTTAATATCAAGATGAGTTCCTCTACTACTAAAAACATAATCCGATTTCTTTTCTAATGATTTTAATAGTTCGTATATTTTTTCTGACATTGGAATAATTCTTATAGAGCTTGGAGTTTTGGGAGTTTGAAGTTCAACCTTATAAACTCTTTTTGAATTTTCTTCAATATTAGCTATACAACTTAAATTGTGTATTACATGAATTTCTTTATTTTCAAAGTCAATATCTTGCCATTGTAACCCTAGTATTTCTCCTCTTCTCATTCCTGTACCTAAGGCAAAAAGTATTATTTTCTCATATCGTGTATTTTTAAATAATTTTAACAGTTCTTTAATTTCTTCTTCATTAAAATATTGAAATTTGGTTTTTCTTTCTTTTATAATATTTGTAACTTCTTTTTTATTTTTTGGCAAAATAACGTTTGTACATGGATTTTTGCTTATATACCCTTCTTTTTCTGCATAACTAAAAAATTGTCTTAATAGTTTATGTATTTTTTTTATATTATTTTCAGTTATTCTTTTTCTTATTAATTCGCTATAAAATTCTTGAATTTTTAAGCTTTTGATATCTTTAACGGGTAAATCAGCAATTAAATATGGCTTTATATAATTTCTGTATGTTCCTTCGTAAGACTCAAAAGAACTTGGCTTTATCTCAATCTTTTTTACATTAAAAAGCCATTTAGGCAATAATGTATTTATAGTGTATAAATGATTATTGTTTATGAGACCTAATTTTAAATTCGCCATATATTCTTCAGCTTTTTCATTAGCTTCATTTATTCCGTTTCCATAGAATTGTTTACGTATAGCTGTTCCATCTGCTCTATGTCCAATTGTCCTTGTTACTCTATAATAGTTTTTTCCATTCACTTCTATATTAGTCTTCCTTGCCATAGCAAACCTCCGTTTGTTTTATTATATAAAATCTAAAGCATTATCTCTAATGCTTCATCATTTGTAAAAAGTTGTCCATTCTCTTTATAATAATTGTATGCAAATTCAACCATATTAGGTTCTACATTTAATTCTTCTGCAATATCCGATAAATTATATACTCCGTTTATAAAAACAGCTTAAAATTGAATTTAAAGGCACACAAATAAGAGATTTCCATTTCATTGCTTTGTATTCTTGTTTGTCTATAAATTCTTTATCAGAATTTAATGTGTAGTAAGCAGAATAATAATAGTGACCAAGCTCTTCTGCTAATAAACATTTTTCTTCTGTGTAAGTATGTATTTGGGAATAGTCCATAAAAATACAAGTGTTATTATATTCAATTATTCTAGCTTTGTTTTTTCTCATTTTAAAATTTCTAATGCAAATTTTTTCACGATTAGCTATATTTTCTAAATCTATTAATTCCACAATAAGATACCTCTATAAACAAAAATAAGAGAAATTGATGTTACTCAATTTCTCTTTAATACTATTGTAGTAAAAACTACAACATATTTGTATATACATTTTAGCATTAAATTGACAAATTGTCATTATTGAAGAGAAATTTTATTTTTTTATAAAATTGTTTAATCGCATAATTAATTTTTCTCTTAATTTATATATATCAGAAACATTGTTAATTTCATATTTTATTTCTTTTTTATCTTCATCTGGAATAATAACATATTTTATATTTTCCTTTAAATATACTCGGCAAATCCATTTAGTAACTTTGTTTTCATATAATATTCCAAAATAGCTATATGTATCCTTATAATAAAGTTCAGAAGGATTAACGAACTCAGATAAAATAGATTTAACAGTATAATAACTTTCTAATTCCTCAGTAGTAGTCACAATATTATTTTCATCAGACATATTATCAACATTAACTTCATCAGATGGTTCTGTTGCAGAACTGTTTATAGCACTTTGAAGTCTTTGGTTAATAAGATTATTTACAAAATGACTAATAGACTTTTTTAATATAGGCTTGTATTTATCTACTATATTTTGAGTTTTAACACCTTCATATACACCTTTATTCAATATTAATCTTACAAAATCGTCGCTAGGATTAGAAAATTCTTCGGACAATATTTTTTCTATTGAATTAGCATATTTTAAATTTGATGCAGAACTTATGACTGAATTTATATCAAAATTTTCTTTGCAAAATTTTTTTAATTCAATTATATCATTATCTTTTAGATCCAAAATATTTATTTCAAGAAATGCAGTAGTATCCATTTTATTAATTTCTTCTAAATCCGTATAAAATTTATAAGTAATTCCGTTTGTTAATATTCCTATTTTTGCAGAGGTTGTACCAAAATATCTAAATAGTTGAGAACTGTGTTTTTGCAAATTCTCATTTATAGATTTGGCTTCAATTAAAATTGTCAGTTGTCCATTTATTGTTATTGCATAATCAACCTTTTCACCTTTTTTTATACCTACATCAGCAGTAAATTCTGGTGTAAATTCATTAGGATTAAAAACATCATATCCGAGTAAACTAAAAAATGGCATTATCAATGATGTTTTTGTTGCTTCTTCGGTATTAATAGAGTCTTTAATCTTATTAACTCTTTCTGTAAATTGATTTAGTTTTTCTTCAAATTCCATAAATATTTCCCCTTTTCTTTTATTTTTTATTTTTCATTTTTTTAATATAATCAATTTGTCTTTGTAGCTCAAGTAAATCTTCTTCATCTAGCCCATTAGTATCAAGTCCACCAGCATTAGCATGTGGAATATTTTTTATATTCTCTGGATTGCGTATATCTGATTTACCGAGTATATAATCTATACTGCAATCAAATATTTCGGATAATTTTAGTAAAACTTCCATGCTAGGTTTTCTGTCGCCTTTTTCATACATAGCAACAGTACTTTTAGCACCATCAAGCTTGTCTGCTAATTCTTGTTGTGTCATGTGCAGTTCTTCTCGTAAAAATTTTATTCTATTCATCATAATTCCTCCAAATATATTTTATTATAGCACACTACAAGTGTACTACGCAAGAGAAAATCAAAAAAAGTTTACTTAGAGCGACAAAGGTTTTAAAGAAACCAAAAAAATATTTTAAAAAAAGTGTTGACAGTTCACTAAAAGTATATTATACTATGGGTGAACTAGAAAGGAGGAGAAATAAAAATGGCAAGAGAAAAGTTAAAAGAATACAGGCTTTCTATAAAAAATACACAAGAAGAAATGGCTGAAAAATGGGGAATAACAACATCTTTTTATAAACAAATAGAATGTGGAGCAAAAAATCCAAGTATACAAAAAATCAAGGAGTTTAAAAAAAATTTTCCTACGGCTAATACTGATGAAATTTTTTTAACATAAAAGTTCACAATAAGAGAACTAAAAAAGGAGGCAAAAATGTCAGAAGAAGAATTAAAAAAGTTAAAGGAAGAGCTAAAGAGAGAAATACTTAACGAAATGACAAGAAAAGAACTTGTAAAAGATAATGCTTGGAAAACAGTAAAACAAGACTTTATAAAAATGTTTTATTCAAAAGGATATACAGATACTAGAGAACAATGCAAAATATTTGATGCAATAGCTACTATAACAAGAATTTCACTAGGATATAACCAAGTGCAAATTATACCAGCAGAAAGGGCAGAAGATATAAGAGACATTATGTACAAAGTATTAAACATTTTTCCAGATAAAACAAAAGAAGTAAGTTAGGAGGGAAAGAGATGGAAGAAAAGTGGATTAGTCTAAACGAATTTATGCGAAGAAATAATATAGGTTATGAAGTAGCAATACAAATGATAAATTCTGGCAAGCTAGAGTATCAAAAAAGCGAAGGCGGAAGATACAGAATTAAAGTAGGTCGGAAATGTAAAAGATAAAGAAAAAGAAATACTCATAAAAGAAAATGCAGAACTTAAAGCAGTTATAGGTAGTTTAAAAGCAATTTTGAAGGAGGTGAGGTAGATGAGCAAACAAGAAAGATTTTATTACAAAATAGGACAAGCAGTATGTGAAGGACTAGGCTGCATGGTAGTAGGCGGAATATTTTTAACAATGTTACTAATGTACATATTTTAGAAAGGAGGAAAATATGGAAGAAGAAATGAATTTAAAAGAAGCAATAAATATTTTAGAAAACATGTGCTTGAGGTATGGAAAGCCACGACAAAGAGGCAGAAGTGAGGAACAAACAAAAGAAGTAATAGCATTAAATGCTATCCTGAAAAAAATAAAAAAGTAGGAGGAAAAACATGGAAGCAATAATATGTTGTCTGTTTGGGGTGTTTGTACGGCATGGCTGTAGCAGGATATATGTGCGTTAAAGAATGCACGAAAAAAGAACTAATAATAGCAGAACAAAAAGAAGAAAACTTACAAGTATGTAGTGAAAATAAGGAATTAAGAGCAGAACTAGAAGACACACAAGACGACAATACATACTTAGAAAAGCAACTAAGCAAGATAGGAAAGATAGTAAACGATTATGATATAGCAGAAAATAAAGTAACAAAAATAAAAGAGCTAGTTGACACACGCAAAACTAACAACTAACTCAAAAATAATTCAATTAAATATGAATCCTAGTTACAAGTATAACACAAGGAAGAAAGGAAATCAAGTGGCAGAGATATGGAAATATGCTGACAAAGAAAGGAGAAAATAATGGATTATCAAGCAATTTATGACGATCTAGATAATTTAATAAGAAACATAGACAATGCAATAGATGAAATAGAAGATAAATGCTACATGAAAGACTACATAGATAACTTAAATTACATTAAATATGATTTAGAAAACAATAAAGAAGAAGTATCAGAAAGGTTAGAAGAAGAGCAAAAAAGAGAAGAAAGACAGCAAGAATATTTATATGAAAGTAGTGTGATTTAGATGTATGAAGATGAAGAAGATGAAGATACACCAAACTTAGAAAGGGATTTAGAACTCGCAGAGATAAAAGCTGAGTTGGAAAAAGAAAGAAAGTGGGGAATTTAAGATGGATTATAAGGATTTGGAAAGAGTTAACAATGAAATAAAAAAGACAGACATAAAAGGTAAAAAATATGCTGAAGTAAGCGAAAGGGTTTTAGCTTTTAGAAAATTAAATCCAAATGGAAAAATAATTACAGAAATAATAGACAAAACTGATAATGATGTAACTATAAAAGCAACTGTTTATAGTGAAAATGAAAAAGAATTAGCAACTGGATATGCAAGTGAAGTGAAAAAGGGCTTAGTAAATAGCGTATCTATGTTAGAAAATTGTGAGACATCTGCTATAGGAAGAGCATTAGGATTTTGTGGTTTTGGTGTGGACAATGGTATAGCAAGTGGACAAGATATTGCAAAAGTAGAAGCATACAAGCTAAAGAATAAAAAAGAAGAAATTTATATAGGAATGTATATAAGTTATGAAGAAGCAATGAAAATAGTAAGAATTACTATTAATGAGTTGTGTAGAAAACAAGGAGTAGTTGTTACTGATTTATCAGAAGTTATAAATAGGGAATTATGGACAACCTTAGAAGATTTAAATCTGCAACAATTAAAAAGATTAGAATTGGAGCTTTCACAGATAAATAACAAGAGCCATAAGTGGCATGATGAATTATATAATCAAAATTCAAAAATAAAAAATGTAGTTCCAGAGAACCAAGAGGTTGTTTATAAAAGCAGTCCATATATGTTTGGACAAGAAGCTCTAAAACAAGCTGGAGAGGATGAGTTACTAAAACAAAAAATAATTGATAGTTATTTAGAATTAGGGACTGATTTAACTAAGATAATAGAGTAGGTGGTCAAATGGACTTATACGAACAAATAACAAGATTAATAAGGGAGCTAGACATATCAGTAAAACAACTTAGAAAAAATGGTACTGAGCTTGCAGAAGCAGAAAGAAAATATAAAGTATGTCTAAGGCAAGAAGCATTAAAGCTAAGAGCAGAAAAAAATATGCCAGTTACATTAATAAATCAAATTATATATGGAGTTCCAGAAGTAGCAAATTTAAGGTTTGATAGAGATGTAAAAGAAGCGGTATATCAAGCTAATTTAGAAGCTATAAATAGTACTAAATTGAAGTTAAGGATATTAGAAAATCAATATGATAAAGAATGGGGACAAGCTAAATGATAGTAGCAGATTTATCAAATTCATTTAATCCAGTCCCTAAAAACGAAAGAAAAAAGAATTGTTGGACCAACAAGCACCACATAAAAAGCAAACGGATCAGGTGGAGATGATGTAGAGGACAACCTAATAGAACTGTGTGGAGCTTGCCACAGAAAAGTACATGACGGAATTATAAAGAAAGAAGAGTTATTAAAAATAGTTAAGAGGAGGAAGAGAAAATGAAATTTAAAGTAGGAGAGAAAGTAAAAATCAAAAAAAATCTAAAAGAAGGATATGATTTCAAATACTATGTTGCTGATGAAATGGAAAAATTTAAAGGTAAAACAGTCACTATTTATTCTGTAAATAGTGAAGCATATCGTATTGAAGAAGATAATATGAGTTGGGACTGGACAGAAGATATGTTTGAAGGATTAGCAATAATAACTAAAGAAGAACTATTTAAAATGCCCATAGGAACAAAGATTACCACTGATTTAGAAGAAAATAATATCTTTGTAAAAGTAGGAGAAAATGATTTTTGCAATAATGACTGTGATCATATCGAATACGATAACATTAAAGAAGATTTAAGCCTTGATTATTATGAAGGCAAAATAATAGAAATACAAGAGCCAAACTATACAACTATATATAAAGAAGATAAACAAGTAAAAGAAATGACAATAGCAGAAATAGAGAAAGAATTAGGTTATCCAATTAAAGTAGTAAAAGAAGATTAAACAACAAGGGCTAGGCACAAACTAGCCCTTTATACGAAAGGAGAAAGCAATGGACAAAAACAGTTTCTTAATATACTTAGATTATCAAGAACAATTTGAATTGCTTACAGATGAACAAGCAGGACAATTAATAAAAGCAATAATTAAATATGAAAAGACAGGCGAGATAGCGAAATTAGATGGAATGACAAAAATGGCTTTCTCTTTTATTAAACAACAATTGGACAGAGACAATGAAAAGTGGAAAGAAGAGAAGCAAAAGAGAAGTGAAGCTGGGAAAAAAGGTATGGCTAATAGGTGGAAAACTAACAATAATAACAATGTTATAACAAACGATAACAAAGATAACAGTGTTAAAAATGATATAACACGGAATAACAAAAATAACTGATAATGTAACAGTAACAGATACAGTAAATGATAATGAAAATGATATAGATACTAACTTACTAAGTAACAGTGATGTGGAAGAACTTCAAAAAATCATTATTGAGACTTTAGGAAGTACAAACCTAACGGTAATACAAGAAGCAATAAGCTATTTAGATACATTTCCTCTTGAAGTAATCAAAGAGGCTTTAGTCCGAACGGCTAGAAAACAGAAAAAATGGGACTACGCAAGAGGAACTTTAAACAACTGGATAGAAGATGGATTAGACACTTTAGAAAAAATAAAAGCAAATGATTTAGAGTTTAAAAGCCAAAGTACAGTTAAGGAAGAAACAGAAGAAGAGCGAATGGCTAGAAAATTAAAAGAGTTAGAGGGTGGATAAAATGACAAATGCAGAATTTGTACAAGCTACAAGTAGACTAGAAAAATATTTTGACAAAGAGTACAAAACAGAGCAATTAAAAGAAATGTACAACATGCTAAAAGAGTGGAGCTTAGAGAAGTATACAAAGGCAGTAAGTTACTGTATTCGTAATTGCAAGTATTTGCCGAAAATAGCAGATTTGACAAGTGCAGATACAAGCACAATAAAGACACAATCTAATAAAGATATAGAGTTTGTAAAATGCAATAAATGCAACGGAGAGGGATTTATAAAGTATTTTAGGCAAAAAAATGACGGAAATAGAGTATTAAAATACGAATACATAGCTTTATGCACTTGCCAAAATGCAGAAAAGCAGAGACAAATAAATAAATATAATTTGCCAACATTGACGGAAATTGGTTTATAGGAGGAAAGATAGATGATAGTAGTTAGTCAAGATAAAAGATTGATAACAGAAAGTTTAGCAATAAGTATAGAAGAGAGATTATAAAAGAAATTATAGATACTTATAAATTTAATCGAAAAGGTGCAGTAGGACAAGTTCAAGCAGTTTATGAAATGCCAAAGGAGTGATAACAAAATGAAGTTAGGAGATATCTTGATAAATAGATGGGCAGGACATGTTGATACTAGATATTTTATATATTTAGGAACTGATGGAAAATATGCACAAGGACTAGAATATACACAAGGAAAGTGGAAAAGAATTAATTATTATAAAAGCGACATAAAGAATGATTATAAATCAAATGGAGAGAAAGTATACGAAGTAGTAGGACATACTAATTTTTTAGATATAGCAAAAGAAGATTTACAAAAATTCAAGGAGAGTGATAACAAATGAAAGTACAAATAAATTGTGATGACAGAGTAACTGAAAACAGTTTACGATACATTTTTCACAATTTACAAGAGTTTATTGAAGAGTATCAAAAAAATAAAACAAATATGCAATATATAAAATATGTAAATGGTAGACAAACATATTACAAAGAAATTCAAGGAAATATGTTTATAAAAACAAAGATAGTAATGACATGTACAGGAAAGACAATGTATTTCAAAATTAAGGAGAGTGATAACAAATGAATATAAAAGATAGTTTAAAAATTAGATTAGATTTAGTAAGTAAACAGATAGAACTATATAAAAAGCATGCAATAGAAGAAATAGAGAAAGAAGAAATGATACCAGCGACGAATGATGTAGCAATGTTAAGAGATTTAAAAGAGCAGCAAGGATTAATAAAAAGATTGCTAGATGAAGAGGAGGAGAGATAGATGATAATATTAAGTCAAGATAAAAGAAAAATAATAAATTTTAATAACATTATAGGCATTATTATAAATAAATATTCAAATGCATGCCCTGATATTACTTGCTGTACATTAAAGGATTTTGAAATAATTTTAGGAGAATATGCAACAGAAGAAAGAGCGAAAGAAGTATTACAAGAAATAATAAAAGCATATAGAGATTACAGAACAGCAGAATGCGATGGATATACTAATGTGCTACAAGAAACGGTAGTATATGAAATGCCAGAAAAATAAAGGAGAGCGATACAAATGATAGAAACAAGACAAATGAGTTTTGAAGATATAAAACCAAAACGATTAACAAAGTATATGCAGATATTAGAGATTATAGACAATAGAGAAATGACAGCAAGAGAGATAGAAAGAGAAATGAATAGAAAAGGATATTCAAAATACTTTGATATGAACCACGTAAGACCACGTTTGACAGAGTTGGTAAATGAGTATCACGAATTAGTAGAATGTGGGACAAAAGTGGATTATGTAACAAATAAAAATGTTGCAGTATATAGAAAAGCTACAGCAGAAGAAAAGATGATTAGCGAAAATATGCAACATATACCAAATATAGAGTAAATTCGGAAATACTGAATAAGGAGGAAATTATGGATAAATTGTTGTTTAGAAATGTTATATGTAAAGGATATTTACAAAAGCAAGAAACGAAGCATGTGTATTATTCAAATATAGATGATGAGTACATAGAAGATGAAAATTCAATCACTTTAAATCAAGGTGGTAGTTGTGAACAGAATATTTGCAAATTTATAGAAAAAGAATTTGAAGGAATTTGCGTTGGAATATTTTCAAAAAAAATAAAAAGAGAATATATAGATTGCATAAATGATGGAGATTATGGAAGAGAAGAACAATTTATATTGACACAGCTAAAAGAACCTATACAAGTAGCAAAAGTTTATTACGCAAACAATAAAAGCAGATTGGTTCCTATTGATAAAGTAGAATTGTGGCAAGCTCCATTTTAGGAGGTATTAAATGAAACAAATAGATAATAAAAAGCTATGTTTTTACTGCTTAGGGTGCAATAAGCTAGAAAACGAAAACTTTAATGGAGTAATGCGATGCAAAGGCTTTATAGCAGGTATGGCAGACTGGCAAGAAAAGTGGAAGGAGCAAATGAAAAATGATAATAGAGATACCTTTAATGTGTAGAAGCAAAAAGAATAGTCAAAGCATAATATTAAATCCAAGAACACACAAACCTATGATAATACAAAGTAAATTATATAAGCAATTCGAACAAGAATGTGGCTATTACCTTCTAAAATACAAAAAGAATATAAATACACCTGTTAACTTAAAATGTACGTTCTACGTCAAAGATAGACGTAAAAGAGATATAGTAAATTTACTAAATGCAATACAAGACATTTTAGTAAAATACGGTGTAATAGCAGATGATAATTACAACATAGTAAAGTCAGTAGACGGTTCAAGAATAATTTATGAAAAAGGCAGAGAAGAAACAATAATTGAAATAGAAAGCGAGGGAGAATAGGATGGGCGATGATAAGATAATAAGACCAGCAAGACTAGTAATGATAGACAAAGATGGAAACGAGCAAGAATTAAATGGAGTAATAAATTCGGTAACAGTCGAGCCAGAAACAATAGAAAGAGATGATACACTGTTTGATAATAGAGTGACAAGTGTAAAAAATTATAGTACTGAATGTAGTTTTGAAATAAAAAGCATAACAAGAAAAAGATTTATAAAATTGCTTATGGCACAAGGTATAGCAAGAAATGGAGCAAAAGACATTGCGGAGTATGTACGCAAGAAGTATGGACAGTATAGTCCGATGTTTTTAATGATGATGTAAAGGAGCTGATATAGATGAGTGAAGCGGATATATTGCTAGACGAATTAGGATATAAAAAGTATTCAGAAGATGAAGAAAAAATTATCTATAAATATGGCAGAGAAACATTTAGAGTAAGTCTTACATTTGATAAAAGGTTATTCAAAAAAACATTTTATGCAACAGAAGGCTTATGGGTAGCTAATGATGATGCGTGGTATACGAAAAAATTTAAAAATGAATGGGACAAATATAATGCTTCGCAAGGGTATTGGTCGAATATTTGGCATGAATTTGATATGCAAGAACTACAAGCAATAAATATGAAATGTAAGGAGTTGGGTTGGTTATGATATTGATATTAGTAATTCTAAACTATATAAACGACTGCAAAAGAATAGGAAAAGAGAAATTGGCTGTTTCATTAAGTGGTCGACTGTTCAGTTATTTTTTATGTGTTCCTTCGCCGATCTTTGCAGGACTAATTTTAAGAGAGGTGTTATAAATGAGTAATAAAACAAGCGACAAAAATGTCGCGGATATAGAAAATAGAAAACAAGTAAATACATCGTTAGGATTTTCTATTGACTTAGAAAGAACATTAAACTATTTAGCAGAACACAATGCATATTTTGCACAAATAGGCAAGACTAAAATTAGATATATTGGAGAGAAAGAAGATACTACAAATGGTAAAAGGCAAGTATTTGAAATAGAAAGGCAGGTAGATTAATGAATAATAAAGGTAGCGACAAAAATGTTGGTAGCATAGAAAAAGATATAAGAAATATAAAACAATATATTAATCTAGTATTAGATAAAGGTTATTGTGATTGTAATGAATTAAATGTAATTTCGACTGGAAAATATTGTGATGGCAGTAAGAACGTAGCTTATTCTATGCAAAACATCTTAGCAGAGCGAGATCAAAAAGATAAGCGAATACAAGAGCTAGAAAAAGAAAGAGACCATTGGCATGGTTGTTTTATAGTGGCAATGGAAAACGGCATAGCAAAGGAAAAGGTAAAAAATGTATTGAAAAATAACAGAAACGAAATTTTTAGCGCAACTTACTTATCTCGTGAGCAATTTAGACCTTATGAAATGCAAATTGAACGAATAAACAAAATTGAACAAGAACTTATAGGGGAGGATAAGTAATATGGAAGAAGATGAAAAGAAAGATTATAGACTACATTTAATAAATACAATTGATAATGCAATTAACAATGGAATATCTGTATATGATTTAGTTGTAGTAAATAAAAAAGCAATAAGACATAATTATATAAATAAGCAAGTAGTAATAGATTTAATAGAAAATGAAACTATAGACATAAGTGGATTTGAATGTATAGCAGTAGAAGATTTACAAGAACTTTTAGAAGGAGAAAGAAAATGAATTACAAAGACGAATTAGCGGAAGAAATGGGCTATACAATATGTCCAATATGCTTTCCTGAGTATGTATATTGCAACGAAGATTGTGAACATTGCAAAGAATATATTGATTTTAAACAATTCTATGAAGAAAAGGAGAAAAATAGAAATGTGTAAATATTGTGAAAAGAAAATAAGAAATTTAAAAAATGCAAAGATAACACCACAAACATATATAGGCAAAAGGTTTGGAAATGTTGTAATTATAGACTGTTATTGGTTATACAAAAGTGGAAGAAATAGAATTTATGTTGATTATAAATGCGATTGTGGAACAATTAAAACTTCTAATATAGAACATTTATTGCAAGGACATATTATAAGTTGTGGTTGCGTTAAGACAAAAAGAACAATTGCTAGAAATAAGAAACATGGATTATATAATGACAACAGGAGACTTTTTGATGTTTGGAACAACATGATACAAAGATGTGAAAACAGCAAAAATAATTCATTCGGGAATTATGGCAAAAGAGGCATAAAAGTATGTAGAGAATGGCATGATTTAAAAACATTTATTGACTGGGCTAAAAGTTCTGGATATGAGGAAAGGGATAAAAACAATAGAAGCAATGTATTATCGATAGAAAGGATAGACGTTAATGGAAATTATGAGCCAAATAATTGCAAATGGATACCAGTTAGAGAACAAGCATGGAATAAAAGAAATAGCAAAATGTGTCGGAAGGAGGCTGGGAGAGTGAAATTTGAAAGCAAGAAGAAATTAAGAGAAGATATAGAAAAGCTAGAAAAAGAGAAGAAACAGTTGATAGAAAAAAGAGAAACTAATTATGACTTATATAAAGCTATAATAGCAATTATGTTACGAGAAAATAGAAAATATATAGAGATAGATTTTAGAGATGTTCTGGCAGCAGATGATTATGAATTAGCTTTTTTTAATAATCCTTTTAAAACAACAAAAGAAATAAAATTAATAAGGAGGACAAGCAATGACAAATGAAGAGTTTGAAGAAATATTTGGAAATGTACCTTTTAAAAATATAGCAAAAATACAAAAATATATACAAGAAAATTATATTAGTAGAGACGAAATAGAAAAAGCATTAGAAGTATGCGAAAAGGTATATGAAGAAGAAATGAAACCATACCAGAGAGAATATGGATTAGATGTTACTTATTTAAGTAAAAAAGAAAAAGCTGAATTAGTCAATAAAAGGAATTGTTTAATAACACAAATGGAAACTTATAAACAATTATTAGGAGGAAACAAGCAATGACAAATGAACAAAGAGAAGCGATAGAAATGATAGAAGATATAAAAAATAACGCATGGACTACGAAATATATAATGAGTAGTGATAGTAAAAAAGCAGATGTAATCTTATCTCTAATAAAAGAACAGGAAGAAGAGATAGAAAAGAAAGATAAGCAAATAGACTTAATGGCAGAATTAGTTTACAAAAAGTTTAAAGCAGAGTTGTTATTAGAATATGGATTTGAAAACGAAGAACAATTAAAACAATATTTTGCAGAATTAGTAGAAAAGGAGTAGAGTATGAATATTAAATTAGGAGATACTTTGTATTGGAATACAACAGGTGCGTATAACTCTAAAATATCTTTACAATGTGAAGTTATCGATATAGGAAAGATGTGGATATGGGTACATGTAAAAGGTTGTTTAGCTTATAACAATTTACTAGAAAAAGATTTAAGCAAGAAGCCACTATATAAAGTTACAAACAATAATTAGAAAAGGAGTAGAGGTATGGAAATTAAAGTAGAAGAGCTCGTTAGAACAAAAAATGGCTTGATTGGTAAAGTCAATAAAATTGAATTAGCAGGAAGTGGAGTAAGATTTGGAGGGGAGTATTTATCAGATACAATTATTCAATTTAATGACGGAAAAGTTTATGAAAGAAGAGTAAGAGATAAAGATATAGTAAAACACAGCTTTAATCTAATAGACTTAATAGAAGTACGGAGATATATTAGAGTATCAAGTCAATTCTTTAAGCGAGTTAAAAGTTGGTAGAGTAAGGAAATATAGAGATGCTAGAAGCAATAATGAATATTTAGGAGTGGAAGGATTTGATATTACAAAAATATACATTAAATCCATTCTAACGCACGAATTATATGAAGCTAACGCATATAAAGTGAAAGGAGAATAACAAATGAGTGTAAAAGGTAAAGTGAAAAGATGTAATGCAGAAATAAAGCGTTTAAAAAGTCAGTTGTTGGCAAGCGAATTATCAAATAACAGATTAAGAGAAAAACTTGACTATCAAATAGATAATAAAACACTTGAAAACATAGTAAAGTTTGCAGTAACACAACAAATTGGTGGATTGCGTGGTGGAATATCTATAGATGCAATGGGGATAGATAAAATGAACGATTTAAGATTATCTATTGATAAAAATTATGAATATGGACAAGCTTATATTATTAGAGTTACATATTAAAAATAACAAACTTAATACAAAAAACAAGTACAAGTTTGCTAAAAAAGTATAAAAATAGAACATTTTTAAGAAAGTAAGTGATACAAATGACATTAAACTATGTTTATAAAAAAGTAACAGAATTTATGACATACATACAAAGCATTAATCTATATGAGATTAGTTCGTCAGCTGAAAGACGAGCTAATCAGAAGAAACTAAACGATGCATATAAGCATGCAGATAATTTTAGAGCAGAGATAGAAAGAGAGCGTATAAAAAATAAGCAAAAAAGAGGAGGTACAAATGATAGATATAAAAACACTTGAACAAATTAGTTCTTTACGTAGTGAAATAGACGACTTGAAAGAAAGACTAAGCAGAATGGAAAGAGAACGTACTGTAATAGATAGCGTACAAGGAAGTGGAACAAGTTATCCATACATATTACATCATTGTACTATAGAAGGCGTAGAATATCCTAGAAGGAATAATAAGCAGAAAAGGAAACTAAAAAAACTAATAGTAGAAAATACCATAAAATTAGATAAAATGCTAACTAATTTAGAATACGAATTAAAAAAAATAGAAGATAGTGAGATAAGACGAATTATAAGATATAAATATGAGGACAACCTTAGCTGGATACAAATTATGTTTAAGATGAAGTATAATTCAGAAAGCACAGCTAGAACAAAATTAGACAGATTTTTGAGGAAATATTAAAATGTGCGTTTTGTGCGGATAAAACATGCTAAAATGTTAGTAAGTAATAGTAGGTTACCCTGAAGAAGTATAGTCAGAAATGGCTAAGCCCAAATACTTCAATTCTGTAATTTCAGGTTTCATTTGGACTGTACCTAGAACAGTTCAATGCAAAATGCGTAAAACTCTAGTTGTAAGAAAAGCGAAAACAGGAGGTCTCACGAGCTTACATTATGTGAGAATAGTGGAAGTAGCAAGACTAAGTTGCAGAGGAGAGAGTTGTCTTAGTCATTTATATTTATTTGTAGTAGTATATATTATTCTTTTGTGTAAGAGCCATCGTTGTCTCAATGCTGGCTCTTTTATTATGCTATTAACGATACTAGATAAGTTAATATATATTATCCAAAGTAATCACCTTCTTTCTGAAAAAGAGAGACATAAAGAGGCAAAGGAACAAAGACAATTCTAGTTAAGTCTTATACTTCGGAATAGTGAAATGGTATCACACAACGCCTTGGACGTTGTATTCTTAGTTCGAATCTAGGTTCCGAAACCAGTGCTCTTCGGAGCTAATCTAATTTTAGCAAGTAGTTTTGTAGATAGAAACGATAAAACATTTGACAAGCTTGTAAATAGTACATAGAGCAAAAACAAACTGGTGAAAGTCTAGTCTGAGTGCACAAAAAGGTCGACGGTGATTTTTGCTTTATGTAGTGTTTATACAAAGGAGTAAAAGATATGGAGTTATGTGATACTTGTAAAAAAACACTTTGCGAAAAGAAGATGGAAATAATAAGACAAGGCAATCTAGTAACAATACGTTGTAAAGAATACGAGAAAGATGCAAGCAAGATATATGGCTATAAGAAACTGCGATGAAGTTGAATTTATAGAAGGAGTAAAGCAATGTTAGAAGTATTAGCAATTATATTAATAATAATATTTAGTCCAGTTATATTAATAGCTGGATTTATTAATTTGGTAATTATTTTAGGATTAATATATTTTATAATATCATTAATTTTAGAAGGAATAAAAAGAATAGCTAAAATTATAAAAAAGTAGGTGGAGGTAGATGGCAAATGAACATTGTAAAAATAAATATTAAGCAAATAACACCATATAAAAATAATGCTAAAATACATACTCAAGAACAAATAGAACAAATAAAAAAGAGCATAGAAGAATTTGGCATGAATGACCCAATCGCTGTATGGGGAGAGGAAAATATAATAGTAGAAGGTCACGGAAGACTAGAAGCGTTAAAACAATTAGGTTATACAGAAGTAGACTGCATAAGACTAGACCACTTAACAGATGAAGAAAGAAAAGCTTATACATTAGCACATAATAAATTAACGATGAATACTGATTTTGACTTTGATATATTAAACAGTGAGTTAGAAGATATAGAAGATATAGATATGTCAGACTTTGGTTTTGATTTAGATTTTGAAGATGAAGAAAAAGAAGTAGAAGAAGATGATTTTGATATAGATGCGAATATTCCTGAAGAACCAAAAGCAAAATATGGAGATATATACCAATTAGGAAAACATAGATTAATGTGCGGGGACAGTACTAAAGAGGATGACATTGAAAAATTGATAAATGGAAATAAAGTAGATATAGTTTTAACAGATCCTCCATACGGAATTGATATAGTAAGCGAAAATGGAGAAGTTGGGGCAAATTTTGGTATTACTAAAAAAGGAAATTATTCAAAAATTATTGCAGACAATACAACAGAGACAGCAAAAAAAAGCTATGAAATATTAAAAAAAATATGTAATAAATTAATCATTTTTGGAGGAAACTATTTTATTGATTTTTTAGAAACAAGTGATGGATGGATAATTTGGGACAAAAGAGTTGACAGCGGAATAAAAAATACTTTTGCAGATGGTGAAATGGCATATTGTAATTTTCACACACCGATTAGAATATATCACCAACTTTGGAACGGAATGATAAGAGAAGGTGAAAAAGAGAAGAGAGTTCATCCTACACAAAAACCTATAAGAATGTTAAGTGAAATATTACAAGACTTTAGTAAGAAAAACGAAATTATTCTTGATGTATTTGGAGGAAGTGGGTCAGTTTTAATTGCTTGTGAAGAATTAAACAGAAATTGTTATATGATGGAATTAGATCCAAAATATGTTGATGTAATAATAAAAAGATATGAAGACTTTACAGGAGAAAAAGCAATTAAGTTAAATTAAAGGAGTAGATATAATGATAGAAAAAGTTAATCCAAATCACCCAGATAAAGTGGCTGATAGAATTGCAGGAGCAATAGTAGATTTAGGATATAAATTACATGAAAATCCTAAAATAGCAGTAGAAGTACTAATAGGACATAATAGATGCTTTATAATAGCAGAAACAAACGTATATATAAATTATAATGAAGTAAAAGCAATAGTAAATAGAATTGCAGGAGATGTAACTACAACTTATTTAAAAGTATCACAAGATGAACATTTAGCAAATAATCAAAAAGAAACAATAAAATGTGGAGACAATGGAATATTTAAGGGAGTTCCATTGACAGAAGAGCAAAGTAAATTATCTAAAATAGCAAGAAAAATATATGATAAATACAAATCAGATGGAAAATACATATTAGATAATGATAAATTAATAATTTGTCAAAGTTGTGCTAGAACAGAAGAATTATTAAAAGAATATCCAAAAGCAATAATAAATCCTTTAGGTGATTGGACTGGAGGAATAAATGTTGATACAGGAGCTACTAATAGAAAACTAGGAAGCGATATGGCAGATAGTATAACAGGTGGAGGACTACATGGAAAAGATTTAAGCAAAGCAGATGTATCTATTAATATATATGCTTTTTTAAAAGCACAAAGAACAGGAAAAGAAGTAAATTTATGTTGTGCAATAGGAGATACAGAAGTAGATGGAAAACCATATTTTGAAATAGTAAATATAGCAAAGGAATATATAAATAAAATAGGAGGATTTGAAAAATTAGCAGAATGGGGTTTATTCTAAAGGAAGTGAGATGATGGCTAATGAACAAAACTTAATAGTTCCTAGCTCGGAGTTAGCACGAGAGTATGGGCGAAGAGGCGGCAAAAAGAAGGCAGAAAACATGAGAAAAAGAAAGGCAATGAAAGAACAAATGGAAACGCTTTTGTCATTACCTGTAAAAAATGATAAATTAAAAAGTCAGTTGAAAAGTTTAGGTATAAAATCTACAGAAATAGATAATCAAATGGCTTTAATCGTTTCACTTTATCAAACGGCATTAAAAGGCGGTAAAAATAGTGTTCAAGCATTTAATACGATAATGGAAATGACAGAAGAAAAAGAGAAAGAAACAGGAAAAGAGACATTAGAAAAATTAGATGAAGTTTTAAAAGGCTTAGGTGGTGTTGTTTAATGTTTTCAATAAAACAAAGAGAATTTTTAGACAATGCCAATAGAAGATGGAATGTAAAATATGGAGCAACAAGAAGTGGTAAAACATATCTAGATTATTATGTAATACCTAAAAGAATAAGGAATGTAGCAAATGAACAAGGACTAATTGTAATATTAGGAAATACAAAAGGAACTTTACAAAGAAATGTAATAGAGCCTTTACAAAATATATGGGGAACAGAGCTGGTGTCTGATATTAAATCAGATAATACAGCTTTTTTATTTGGCGAAAAAGCTTATTGTTTGGGTGCAGACAATTCAAAACATGTAAACAAAATAAGAGGAGCAAGTTTTAAATATTGTTATGGAGACGAGGTTGCAACATGGAATGAAGAAGTATTTCAAATGCTTAAATCTAGATTAGATAAGCCGTATAGCAAATTTGATGGTACTTGCAACCCAGAAGGTCCAAGCCATTGGTTTAAAAAGTTTTTAGACGGAAATGCAGACATATATCAACAAAAATATACGTTGTACGATAATCCTTTTCTAGATAAAGAAGTATTACAAAACCTAGAAACAGAATACAGAGGAACAGTATTTTTTGATAGATATATATTAGGTGATTGGAAGGCAGCAGAAGGCACAATTTATATGTTATTTGCTGATAAAACACAAGATTTCTTAGTAGACAGAGTAAAAGAAGAATTAGCAATAGTAACAATTGGCGTGGATTATGGTGCTGGAAAATCTAAAATAAAATTTGTAGCAAGTGGGATTACATATAATTTTAGGAACGTATATGTGCTAGACGAAATGGACCTAACAGGCGTATATGATCCAGAACAAATATATGAAAAGTTTATAGAGTTTTATAAAAGAGTGTACGACAAATATGATAAATGTCAGTACACTTTTTGTGATTATGGAGCTTTAGGAAATGTAATTACGTTAGGTTTAATAAGAAGATGTCAGAAAGAGAGGTTGCCGGTTCAAGTGGTAGATTGTGAAAAAGGGCTAATAAATGACAGGATATTCTTAAGTAGTACACTAATGGCACAAAGAAGATTTTATATATTAAGAAAAAACACAATAATTACAAAAGCATTTCAAGATGCATTGTGGAATAGCAAATCGCAGGACGAAAGACTAGACGATGGAACGACAGACATAGATAGTTTGGATGCATTTGAGTATTCAATAAACAGTTTCTATGAAAATTTGATAAATAGCAGGAGATAAGTATGAATTTACAACAATTTTTTAGTAAGCAAGGGTATGATATATCAGAAAAACTTAATTGGGAAAAGTATATAGATATTTGGGAAAGCTGGTACAGAGGTAAAGTACGCAAGTTCCACAATTACTATATATACAATGGGCAGCGTAAAGTAAAAATGGAAAAGAAGTCTATGCAAGGCGCTAAAAAAGTAGCTGAGGACTGGGCTGATCTACTATTCAACGAAAAGGTATCTATAAATTTAAAGAATAATACAGATACTGAGGCATTGAATGAAATATTAAGACAAAATAATGCTGAAGTAGTAATAAATAAAGGTATAGAAAAGTCTTTTGCTATTGGAACGGGAGCTTTAGTGGTGTCTGTTCAAGATATAGAACAAGAAGAAAATGTTTTAGATGTTAGTAATGCAAGAATAAAACTGGAATTTGTAGAATGCAAAAAGATAATACCTTTAACTTGGGAAAATGGAAAAATAATAGAATGTGCTTTTGTAACAACAAAATATAAAAAAGGACAAACCTATATTTATGTTGCAATGCACATTTTAAACAAAGAAAAAAACTATGTAATAAAAAATTATATGTTTAAAGGCAAATACAGTTCTTTTGTTGAAGCAAATAAAGAAGAAAAGGAGGGATTTATTGCGGAGTTTGACACATTAAGTAATATCCCTTGGTTTGCAATAATTACACCGAATATATGCAACAACATAGATAACGAAACGCCTTTTGGATTATCAGTCTATGCAAATGCAATAGATACATTGAAATGTTTAGACAATGCTTATGACGGGCTGGACAATGAAGTAGTAATTGGAAGAAGAAGGACATTTGTTGCAGAAGAAATGTTGTCGTTTGACGATGGCGAAGGTAGAATGGTGTTTGATCCGAACGATATATCAGTTTATCGAATGCCAAAAGGTTTTAACAAAGATAGCATGATAGAACATGATGATGCATCTTTAAGAACAGAACAATATATAAACTCAGTAAATTATCAGCTGAACATATTATCAAGTAAAGTCGGTTTCGGACAAGAAAGGTATAAGTTCGATGGACAAGCAATTCAGACAGCAACAGGAGTTATATCAGAAAACTCGGATATGTTTAGAACAATAAAAAAACATGAACAGGTTTTAGAAAATAGTTTAATAACTGTTGTAAAAGCTATTGCTTATGCTTCTTCTACTTTTGGAAATCAGACAATAGATGCATCAAAAGTAACTATAGATTTTGACGATAGCATAATAGAGGATAGAGGAGCAGAACAAGTAAGAGCGATGCAAGAAGTAGCACAAGACTTAAGAAGCCATAAGTCTTATATAGAGAATTACAGAAATCTAAATAAAGAACAAGCATTAGAAGAAATGGAACAAATACAACAAGAAAAAATGAGTAATCAAGAAGCTTTTGGTTTTACTACTAATATGAAGGAGGAATAATGATAATAGCTATTAAAAAAATCATATTTAAGATTTTTAAAATTCAACCTGTATGCTTATCATTGAGTATCTTTTATAAAAGAAACAATATATATTATCCGACTTTAAGAAAAGCTGTATTAAATAAAAAAGATGAAGAATTTAACAAAAACATTAAAAAAAGGATTGAAGTAGGAGAGAGCAAATGGTTTGCAGAAGTAATAGGAAAAAGTTTTGTAGAAGGACTTGAAAGAGGATTAAAAGGGAAAGATTATGCTAACAGAAAAAGATTTCATTAATATAGAAAGACAGGCTAATAGATTATATGAAAATTTAGAACTTGAAATAATAGAAGAAATAGCAACAAGGATAGCAAGAGTGGGATATGCAAATACAGTAGTACTTAATGATATAAAAATAGCACAAGAGATGGGAGTACTGTATCAGGATATAATAACTTTAGTAGCAAAATATAATAATAGTTCTTATGAAAAAGTTGCAGAAATATTTGAAGAAGCAGGAGCAAAAACATTAGATAGAGATGACTTTATATATAAGGAAGCAGGATTAAATCCAGTCCCAATCAAGCGAAGTAGACCAATAATGCAAACAATGAGTGCAACAATAGAAAAAACAGCAGGTAATTTACAAAACTTAGTAATGACAACAGCAAATACTGCACAAACTCAATTCTACAATGCTATGAATAAGGCATATATGGAAGTTAGCACAGGAGTTAAGAGCTACACACAAGCAATAATAGACACGATAAACAACATAAGTTCTCAAGGAGCTGTTATAACATATCCAAGTGGAGCAAAAAGGAGTTTAGAAAGTGCAGTAAGAACAAACATAGTAACAGCAATAAATCAAAATTGTGGGAAATTACAGGAACTTAGAGCAGATGAAATGGGCTGGGATTTAATGGAACTAACGGCACATAGTGGAGCTAGACCAAGCCACGCAAGTTGGCAAGGAAAAATAGTAAGTAGAAGTGGACAAAAAGGCTACTTAAGTTTAAAAGATATAGGATATGGAGAAGTTACAGGTTTTAAAGGAATAAATTGTAGACACGATTGGTATCCATATTATTCAGGAAGCACTAGAACTTATACTGAAAAACAGTTAAAAGAGTGGCAAGAAGAAAAAATTACATATAACAGGAAAGAGTATAGTAAATATGATGCAACACAAAAACAAAGATATTTCGAAAGACAAATAAGACAAGATAAAAAGGATTTAAAAGCACAACAAGCTATTTTAACTAGTAAAGATAAAAATATAAATATAGAACAAGTGCAAAATGAAATAAGAAATATAAAAGCAAAACAGAAAGAACACAATGCACAATTAAATGATTTCTTAAAACAAACAGGTTTAAGAAAAGATAATAGTAGATTAGTTATTTAGGAGGAAATATGAAAGAAAAATTAAAAATTATTGTAGATGATAAAAACCATACCTACGTTTGGATAGATGGCAAGGAAATAAAATATACAACAAAAATAAAATTTGAAGTAAGTGAAGATAATAGCCGTATTCCTAATATAGAAATAAAAAAAGATTTTTTACCAATACAAAAAGTAGGTTTTACAAAACCAAAAATCAAAATGGACGGTAAAGATATATTTGATGAATATCGTCTAGGAAAATTTTTAGAAAGTATAGATTATTGATTTAAGACAGTTTAACAACTGTCTTTTTATTATGCAAGTTTAGTTTAACGGAAAAACAGCAGTCTCCAAAACTGTTAGATAGTGGTTCAAATCCATTAACTTGTGCCATTTTTAAAATTAAAGTCTTTAAGATTAGACATTTAAAGAAATCTAAATAACTCTAGCTTGTCGAGATATAAATGCAAGACACACAGCAGACAGAGTGAACTGTCATTTAAATTAAATCAGTGTGAGAAAGGAAAAGAAATGGAAGATGAATTAAAAGAATTATTTGGAGAGAACGCATTATCATACGATGATTTTACAAAAGCGGTAGAAGAAAAAGGTATGAAATTAGCCAATCTTTCTGCAGGAGGATATGTAGCTAAGAGTAAATACGATGATGATGTAAAAAAAGCTAAAAACTTAGATTACAAAAAGAAATATGAGGACTTAGAAGCATCTATACAAGGTGATGATGGAATTAATGCTAAATTAAAAAACATCACAACTGAAAGAGATGACTATAGATCTAAATATGAAGACCTTAACTCTAAATATTCTATGTTAGAGGCAACAACAAAAGCAACAAGTGCAGGAATTAAGCCTGAATTTGCCGAATTTGTTGCAAGTAAAGTTCTAAAAGAAGTGACAGACACAATTGATTTTGAGACAGCTTTAAAATCTTTTAAAGCTAAAAATCCACAATACAACTCAGAAACCACAATAACAAGAAAAAAAGTAGGTTCTAGTTTGGGATTAGATGGAAAAGAGCAAAATAATCAAAATGAAACAAATCAAATAATGAACGATTTAATTCGTTCTGCAAGAGATTAGCATTAGCTAGTCTTATTTTTTTATAGAAAGGAAGATTAATTATGGGACAAATGATTTCAAGAAGTAATGCAGAGACACTTATAGAAGAACAAGTGGCCAGAGAAATAATTGAAGGAGCTATTAAACAATCAAGAGCAATGCAAATGTTCAGAAGATTGCCTAATATGACTTCTAATAAAACAAAAATGAAAGTATTAGATGCTTTACCATTAGTCTATTGGCAAGGAAGCGATAATGCTAGAAAACAATTAACCAAAATGGCTTGGGATAAAAAATATATTATAGCAGAAGAAATGGCTGTTATAGTACCTATTCCAGAGAATGTAATAGATGATGCTGATTACGATATTTGGGGAGAAGTAAGACCAAGGATAGAAGAAGCTATGGGCAAAAAATTTGATCAAGCTGTATTTGTTGGTGCAGATAAACCAACAGGCTTTAGAGCAGATTTATTAACATCTGCATTAAATGCAGAAGCAACAATTACACCTGGCCCAAATACATTATATCAATCTATTAATGATGCAATGACAAAAGTTGAAGAAAGTGGATATAATGTAAATGGAGCAGTTGGTGGAGTTGACTTAAAAGGTAAATTTAGAATGATGCTTGACACAACAGGACAACCAATCAAAGGAACTGAAATTGATAGTTTAAGCAAAGCTTATGTAGACAATGGCGCTTGGGACAAAACAAAAGCACAAATGATTGTCGGAGATTTCTCACAAGCCGTTTATGCTATCAGACAAGATATAACATTTAAAGTATTAGACCAAGCAGTAATTCAAGACCCTGCAACAGGAGAAATATTATACAACTTAGCACAAGACGATATGGTTGCATTAAGAGTTGTTATGAGACTTGGTTGGGAAATACCAAATCCAATAAATTCTTTACAACCAGATGAAGCTGTAAGATTTCCATTTGCTGTTATCTTACCTGGTTCTTATACAGAAGACAGAGTAGACGTAACAATAAATGTTAAAGACCAAGACTCAACAAATTTAACTGGTGCTAAAGTTAACTTCAATGGACAAATTAAGACAACTAATGCAAGCGGTAATGCTGTATTTAAAGCTAACAAGAACTCTACTGGACTATATAGAGTAACAGCAGAAGATATGAAGAGAGATGCTATCGGCTCTGTTGAAGTTGCTGCGGCTGCTAAGACTGAAAATGTTGTTATTAACGTAAAAAAAAAGTCGGAATAGATCCAGAGATAACAGGCTTAACGATAACACCAGAAGAAGGATTAAAAGCAGGAAATGCTAATGTAAATGCTGATGCAGTAGTTGCTACGTTATCTGCAACAGGTGGTACAAGCCCATTTACTTATGCTTTAGAAGCTGACGAAACAAATGGAGTAGATAATGCTTCTTTTAAAATAGATGGAACTAATGTAAAAGTAAATACAACACCTTTAACAAATAAAGATTACAAGATAAATGTAAAAGTAACTGATAGTAAAAGCAAAACATTTACAAACCACGCAACAATAAGTGTAGCAGCTGCAGCAGAATAGGAGGAAACAAGGTATGCTTGAGTACATAACAGCAGACGAATATAAGAAATTGTTAGGTAAAGAAAGCGTACCTGACAACTTCAAACAATTAGTAATAGAAGCAAGTAACTATATTAACTACAAGACTTTTGGAAGAATTGATAAAGACAACGTTCCAGAGCAAGTACAATATGTTACTTGCTTAACTATTGATTTAATCAATGAAGAAAATGACAAATTATCCAAAATAGGAAATCTAAAATCACAAAATATTGAAGGGTGGTCAGAAAGTTATTCTACACCAGAAGAGGTCAAATCTGATTATGAAGATAAGAAGTATTCTACATTAAAAAAATATTTATGGAATGTAATAGGAATCGATGGAAATCCACTTTTGTATTGTGGGGTGTGCTAAATGAATGATAGATTTTTTATACATCAAATAACTATATATCATACAGAAGATGATGAGAATTTTACAAGAAGGGCTTTTGACAAAGTTTATTTTCGACATAATAAGAAAACTAACAAGGTTGATAAAGGCCTTCAAGAAGGTAGTACAGGATCTATAACGATACCTACTACAGAAAAATTAAATATATCTACAGATGATTTTTTAGTTGAGGGTATTGTAAATGACGAATTTGACTTATCTGCTTTGCAAGAAAAATATCAAGTGTTTAAGGTTGTTAGTGTAGACGACAACAGAAAAGGGAATCTACAACACTATAAAATAGGAGTTAGTGAATAATGGCAAGTGGGTTTACCGTAAAGGTAAAAATGAATAGTATAAATAAAATACTAAAAGACCACGGACTTGATAGAAATGGTAGAGTAACACGTTTTCTGCGAGATGAAGCAGATAGGTTAATGAATCCGTTTGTTCCAGGAGGAGCAGGAGGACAATTAGCAAAGTTAAAGACTTATCCGAGCAATCATGAGATAAAATATACAAGTCCTTATGCACACTATCAGTATACAGGAAAAATGTATATAAGTCCTACACTTGGAGTATCTGGTATTCCATTAAAAAGTGGCAGATGGTGGTCTCCAAAAGGAGAGAAGAAGATACCAACTTCTAAGAAACTTAAATATCATACTTCTGGAACAGGTGCAAAATGGGACAAACTCATGTTGCAAAGAAGAAAAAACGACCTTGTGCAAGATGTGGAAAACTATATTAAAAATGGAGGCTAAAATGGAAGAAAATTCGAAAATGGATTTAATAAGAGAATTTATAGAGACTTGTCCATTATTGAAAAATGGCAAGGTAAATGTAGATTATATAAAAGACAAACCGCAATCCTATTCAGTTGATGAGACGCCAGCTACAACTGTGCTAAAAGAGTATAGAGATGGTGGAACTCAAAATCAAATACTTTTTGATTTTTCAATTCAAGCTAATTTTAGTATCTTAGAAAATATAAAAAATTCAAAATTTTGTGATGATTTTTTTAAATGGATAAAAGAACAAAATAAAATAGGAAACTTGCCAAAGATAGACGGCATTTGCTGGATTAAGTGCTTAGGAAGAGGAACAATACTCCAAACTACAGAAACAACAGCAATATACGTTATACCAATGCAAGTTGTATATGAAGAAGATTTTTAAAGTCTTCTATTTTTATGAAAGGAAGGAAATATAATGCAAGAATTAGTAACAAGAAATAAAAAAGTTGCATTTATGGATGTTTCTACAACATCTATTGCGAACTTTTTAAGAATGACTAAATTTACTGAAATATCTAAGTCTAAAAATCCTACTGAATATTCAAGAAGTTATGTAGACGAAGATGGAGAGGTTACAGATGTAACAGGATATAGTGAAGAAATATCATATAATTTTGATTTACACGTAGGCAATCTTGTTCACGAGAAATTAGTAGACATAACAGATAATGAGAAAACAGGAGCAGATGCTTTAGTAAGAATATTAATAGTAGATTTTACAAAGCCAAAAGGAACTGGATATGAAGCACGTTTGAGAACCTATTCTGTTGTACCTGATACAGAGGGCGACTCAACAGATGCTTATACATATAGTGGAGCATTTAGAAAAAACAGTACAATGACTGTTGGTGTTGCTACAATGAGTGAAAATAATACAAAAGCTACATTTGTTGCAGAACAAGAAGTAGCTGAATATCCAGTAAGCTTCGTAGTAAAAGATAGCGTTGAAGGTACAGGAATAGAAGGAGCTAAAATAACAGTAGACGGAACATCTTATTTAACAGATGTAACTGGTATAGCTGTAATTATATTGGATGCTGAAACTTATAGCAATATAAGTGTAGCAAAAGAAGGATACACGACACAAAGTGATGTATCTGTTACAGTATCTAACAAAGCAGTATTAAAAGAAGTTGAATTAGTAGAGGCAGCCTAAGCCTCTACATTATTTATGGAGGAGTTATGAAACTAGGAAATATAGAAGTTGAATTTAGTTTTTCTAATACAAGTAATTTAAGAAAATTACAAAATGCATATCAAAAAGTACTTGAAAAAGACAATAAAAGTAAAGAAAAAGAAATGTCTTTTATTGAAGAAATGGATACACAATGCAATATTGCTAGAGAGTTCTTTAACGAAGTTTTTGGAGAAGAAATAGATAAAAAGATTTTTGGAGAAGAGAACGATTATGAAAAAATAATGGACACTTTAGAAGATGTAATCAAAGAATATGAAAAACAACAAAGTAGATTAAATGAGAAATTTGCTAAATATAGTCCAAGTAGAATTAAAAAGAAAGGTACAAAATGATAAACATTTTAATAGACGATTTACCAACATCAATAGACGGAATTACTATCAATAGTGATTTTAGGATTTCTATATTGTTTGAACTGTTAATGCAAGATTACAATTTCTCAGATATTGAAAAAGTCAATCAAGCATTAATTCTTTTTTATCCTGAAATTGATAAAATATCTGATTATAATAAAGCTATTAAAGATATATTATGGTTTTATAGATGCGGTAAAGAAGAAAATGATAAAGTCGACGAAAATAAACAAGAAATTGAAAAGAATAAGCAAATTTATAGCTATGAATTTGATGCAGAATATATATACAGTGCTTTTATGGAGCAATACAATATAGATTTAAACAGTATAGAATACTTACATTGGTGGAAATTTAAGGCTTTGTTTAACAGTTTAAATGAGAATACACTATTTTCAAAGATTATGAGTTATAGAGCGATGGACTTGTCAAAGATAAAAGACAAAGCTATGAAAAAACAGTACAAAAAATTAAAAGAATTATATAAATTACCCGATATGCGTAGTGAGAATGAAAAAGAAAATGATTTTGCTAATGCATTATGGTAAATATTGACAAACTATTAAAATATGTATATACTCTTCTAAAAGGAGGGGATATATATGTCAAGTAATTCAGAAACAAATAATAAACCAGTTTATAAAAAATGGTGGTTTTGGCTAATAATAATTTTATTATTCTTCATTGTAATAGGTTCACAAGGAGGTACTGACGTGCAAAATAATGTTCAAGATGACGATAGTAAGCTAATGAGTGAAGTAGAATGGACCAATTGGGGTGATGACAACTCTAATCAACAATATAAAATAGCTGTTGAAGTGGAAGAATATCAAGGAGACATTATACAAGCTGGAAATTATAAGATAACACAAACAAACACAGCATACGATGAATATACTGAAAGAATATATAATATTTATGTTTCTAATCAAAACTATGAGAATTTTGAAGATGTACAATTAACAGATTATATTGGGAGTATTGGCGGACCACAATATGAAAATGAACTAAGCATAAGTTTAGAAAAAGGACAATATGTATATGTTTCATTAGTACAAGGTGGTCAGAATGGACATTTTAAAATGGTTAAAGAATGATATGAATATAGAAAAATGGTATTTGTGTCCATATTGCAAGAAAAAATTAATAAAATATAAAGAAGACGCTATTTCGAAAGGCGTCTTTTTATTGTGCAAAAAATGTGGAAAAGAAGTTGAAATAAAAATAAATAACAAAAGTCTTTAAATTGAGCCTGTGAGCCTGACTAGAAAGGAAAAGAAAATGTCAGACGGCTCAGTTGTAATTGATACATCATTAGATAATAAAGGTTTAGAAAAAGGTATTGATAATATTGGCGGAAGCTTTAATAGGTTAAAAAGTATAGCAACGAAAGCTCTAGGGGCAATAGGGTTTGGAAGTCTAGTAAAAGAAGGCGTTCAATATAATGCAACAGTTGAACAGTTGCAAACTTCTTTTGAGGTTATGACAGGAAGTGCAACAAAAGCAACTGATATAGTAGAAAAATTAAAAGAGATTGGAGCCAAAACGCCATTTGAATTTACTGGACTTGCAGAAACTACACAATTGTTAATGAATTACGGTTTTGAAGCGGATGATGCAATATCTAAAATGCAAATGCTTGGTGATATTTCACAAGGATCAGCAGACAAAATGAATAGAATTGCAACAGCATATGGCCAAATGAGTTCTGCGGGCAAAGTGTCGTTAGAAGATGTTAAACAAATGATTGAAGCAGGATTTAATCCCTTACAAGAAATTTCACAAAGTACAGGTGAAAGTATGGCGAGCTTGTATGATAGGATAAGCAAAGGTACTATTTCTATAGATGAAATAACAGCTTCGATGGAACGTTCTACTAGTGCAGGCGGAAAATATTTTCAAAGTATGGAAAAACAGTCGCAAACTTTAAATGGACAATGGTCAACAGCTCAAGATAATTTTAGTAATTTATTAGGGAGTATATTAGAACCAATTAGTGAGTTATTAACTAACAAAATATTACCAGCTGTAAATAATTTTATGAGTAAACTACAAGAAAAAATAGATAATGGCGGTCTGGATAATTTTTTAAATATACTAAAAGGAATATTAGCTGTAATAGTTCCGTTAACAGCAGCTGTAGTGGTATTTAAATCTGCAATGGCAATAAAAGGAATAATAGATGGAGTGAAAAACTCTTTTACTGCACTAAATGCAGTAATGAATGCAAACCCAATATTATTAATAGTATCATTAATTGCTGGTTTAGTGTCAGGAATTATGTATTTATGGAATACTAATGAAGGATTTAGAAATGCATTAACAAGTATTTGGGAAGGAATAAAGAACATTGTAAGTACTGTAGTTGATGCTATAGTAGGATTTTTTACAGAAACAGTACCGAATGCTTTGCAAAGTTTAGTTAATTGGTTCGCACAGTTACCTCGGAAATATATGGAATTGGTTAGTACAGACTGTTACCAATATTTATAATTGGGGTATTGAAATGCAGAGAAAAGCCACAGAAGCAGTAAGCGGTTTCTTTAATAACGTAATAAATTGGTTTAAGCAACTTCCAGGCAACATTTGGAATTGGTTAGTTCAAACTATAACTAATATATATAACTGGGGACAACAAATACAACAGAAAGCAATTAATTCAGTAAAGAACTTGTTTAATAACGTAATAAACTGGTTCAAGCAATTGCCAGGTAATATATGGAACTGGCTTGTACAAACAGTTACTAAAATTGCTCAATGGGGCATTAACATGCAGAACAAAGCAAAGTCAGCAATGAGTAATATGGTAAATGGAATAATTAATACTATTAAAAACTTACCAGGGAAAATGCTTGAAATTGGTAAAAATATAGTAAGTGGTATTTGGAATGGTATATCAAATATGGCATCTTGGCTATGGAACAAAATCTCTGGATGGTGTAGTAATATATTTAGTAGTATTAAAAATTTCTTTGGAATACATTCTCCATCAAAATTATTTGCAGATAAAGTAGGAAAAATGCTGGGGCTAGGCGTTGGCGAAGGTTTTGACGATAGCTTGAGTTCTGTATACAGGGATATGCAAAAAGCAATAAACCATGAAAACGCTAAACTTACATCTAATTTAACAAGTAATCAAATTGTTAAGACACAAATAGAAGATAATAGACAGGCTACATTACAAAGCATAGATGATAATAAAGAGATTATAGTTAATTCTACAACAAAACTAGATAGCAAAGTAATAGCCAGAGAAACAAACAAAGTAAATGCAAGAAGACAGTTACAATATAGTTATTAGGAGGAAACTATGGTTTTATTAAAACACGGTAATTTTGAATTTAAAAAGATACTAAGTGGAGGCTTTAACATAACAGAGGATGAGCCAGATATACTTAGTGAAGCAACTATGGCTGACGGATCAATACGAAGAAACTATGGTAAAATGCCAAAAACAAGAATAAAAGTCACTTTTAGTCAACTAGATAAAGATACATACAAAGAATACATGTCTCATTTTTCACAAAACGAAGATGTGTATTCTTATTTTTCTCTTAAACAACAAAAAATGCTTACTAAGAAATTCTTTGTAACGTTCCCAGAAACATCTATTTTATCTATTACTAAAGAACACAGATATGACGAATTTGAAGTTGAGCTTGAACAGTGTGGGGAGGTGTCTGAATGATAAATGTAACAGACACAATAAAAGAAGCTTATTCAAAAAGTACAACTCAATACGACAAGATAGTGTTAGATGATGAAGAATATACAATAAACAACGTAGAACTAGATGATGATTGCTATAAAAAAGGCAACATCTTTGGAACAGCAATAGCAAAAGCATTAAGTTTTGAAATAGACAGTAGTGTTGATTTAGAAGGAAAAGAGTTTAAATATTTTACAGGCATAAAAACATCTGCAGGAATAGAATGGATTGATTTAGGGACATATATTACACAAGATCCAGAGCCAAATGATACAACTAAGATAACAACAATTAATGCAATAGATTATATGCTAAAAACTAATATAGAGTATACAAGTGATTTACAATATTCTAACAACAATGTTACTCTAGGACAAGTAGCACAAGAAGCTTGTAATAAAGCAGGTATTACTCTAGCTACAACAGACTTTCCTAATGTAGATTTTATCGTAGATAGTAATCAATTTCCACAAGGCACTTTAATAAGACAGGTAATAAGTGCAATAGCACAGATAAGCGGAACAGTAGCAAAAATCAAGAATGATGATAAGTTATACTTTATAACTCCTAAAACAACAGGAACAGTAAGAAAAGTATTTAACTTATCAGATTACTCAGAAGCGGAAATAAAAAGAGCAACGCATCCAATTAATTTGGTTAGTTTAGGAATGAGTGATGTTGAAGGCGAAAACGTTGTAATGAAAGACGAGCAAAGTATTTTATTTAACGGAGAAAATAGCTTAGTAATAAATGATAACCCATTCGCTTATACAGAGGCAAAAAGACAGCAGTTAATAACTGCTATTTTTAATGCTGTAAAAGGTTTTGAGTATAAGGCTTACGAAATGACAGGACAAGGATTGCCTTACTTGGAAACACTAGACAATGTACAAATAGTAGACTTTGAAGGCAAAACATATAATAGCTTTTTATTTAGATTCTATCATAAAAGTCCAAGAGGACTAGAAACAGAAATGTCGGCACCGAGCATAACAAAAGCAACAGTAGCTTATCAAAATGTGGCAAGTGCTGAGCAAATAGCAAAAAGAACTGAAATAATTGTTAACAAACAAGAGCAGACAATAACAGGGATTATAGAAAATCAAACAGAGTTTGAAAATCAGCTAACGCAAGTAGAACAAACAGTAGACCAGATCCAACAACAAGTGCAAGATACTATAGTTTACAAAAGAGAAGTAACAGGCACAACAGAAATACATTTAGAAGATGCGGGAGAAACGGATATATTAGAATTGGAGATACAGGGCAATAAAACATACGAAAGCAACCTATTCCCACGGAGAAAATGTATTTCCAAGTGAAAGCCTACAACCTAACATGGAGGTGATATAGGTGCAATATAAGATTATAGTAGATAAACAGCCTAGCTCTAATCCTTCAAGCGAGAAAAAAGAATATGTAATAGACATAGAAGAGCTTAGAGTAAAAGGCGATGTGTACGATAGCTTAAACATAGAAATGAATAGGACATACGTGATTAGACGATTAAGTTTAAGTGAATATGGAGTATTAAGCGTATTAGAAGAGCCTATCATACAAGAACTAACAGATGTAGACATTCAATTATTTGAAGGCGACAACTACATATATTTAATGGATATGCAAGGAAATAACTTCTATGCAGAATACTTAATTAAAAACGATTTCAACGATATATATGCTACAAAAAATGAAATGAATAGTGCAATAACACAAACTGCTCAAAGTATTGAATTGTCAGTAAATCAAAAACTTACTGGATACTCAACCACACAAGAAATGAACTCAGCTATACAGCAGACAGCGCAGAGTATTACAAGTTCAGTTAATCAAACATTAACGAACTATGCAACAAATGCTGAATTAGAGGATGAAGTAACAGAACTAAATTCTACTATTACACAGACAGCAAGTGAAATTAATCTTGAAGTTTCTAAAAAAATAGGAGAGGATGAGGTTTGCTCTGTAATAAGTCAATCTGCTGACGAAATATCTCTAAAGGGTAATAGAGTAGTAATAGAAAGCAATAATTTTAATTTGGATAAAAACGGAAATATGAGTTGTACAAATGCAAATGTTTCTGGAACGATTACATCTAACAATGCAAACATAACAGGAGGAAAAATTAAGGTTAGTGGTGCTAGAAGTGCTACAGATTTATTAAGAGTAGAAAATTCTAATTCATCATCTGTATTTTCATATATGCAACCAATAGGAGCGGGCTTTGTAAATGGAGGAACAGATAATGCTGTATATATTACTGCAGGAGATATTTCTGGAATAGATATTTATGATAATGATGGAACTACTACTTTAAATGGTTCGGGAATAAGAACTCCAAAAGTAACTCAAACATCTCTTGAAAGAATAAAAAAGAATATATCTAAATTTACTAAAAATGCAACAGATATAATAAATAATTCTGACATATACGAATACAACCTAAAATCCGATAAAGACGAAGACAAGAAAATGATTGGATTCATTATCGGAGAGGGCTACAGAACGCCAGATGAGGTTGTTTCTAAAGAAGGACAAGCAGTAGAATTATATAGTGCAATAGGCATACTATGGAAAGCAGTACAAGAGTTATCTGCTAGAGTAGAACAACTAGAAAAGGAGGTACAGCATGAAAAAGATACCGTTTGAAGATGGAACAAAAACGCAAGAAGCGTACGTAACGATAAATGAGCAAAACTATCAAGTAAATCCAGCGGTGTGGAATGGTACAGTTCCGTTGTCAGCACAGAACTTAAACAAAATGCAAGACAATATAGAAGAAGCAATAAACATACAAAGGGCAAGTGTAACATTAGGAAGTACAGTAAATGCTAACACAAACTACACATTACCAGACGAACTATATTACAAAGTACGGTAACAACAGTTTAGAAGTATATTACTGCGATACTAAACTAGTAAAGCGGAACAGACTACAACGAAATAGGCAACGCAGGCGACGTATCTAACGTAATACAATTCTTAGACAGCATAGGAGACTTAAATATGAGCGGTGTAGAAGGTTTTGAAGACTTTGAAGAAACACTTGAATTTGTGGTAAGGGGGGAATATAATGCAAGCTAAAAATGAAATGGAAGCGATAAAGAATTTAAACGAGAAAACAAAAGTAAATAAATTAACATTTACATTGCAAAATAATTGGTCTTCAAACGGAGAAAGTAGCATTTTTAAAGCGAATAGTATAGTATTTGTAGATTTATCGCTTCGTAATGGAACAGGAAAAGTTGTAACTACACTCCCAGAAGGTTATAGACCATCGCAGACTCTAATAAGAACTCTAGTTGGAAACAACGGAAATATAGGCTATGTCTTAGTAGCAATTAGTGGAGAAATAACATTTGAACGAATAAGTTTGCCGACAACGAATAACGAAACATTTATGACAAGTTTTACATTTCAAGTAATTTAAAAAAGGAGGACGTGGAACTATGATAACACTAGAGAGAGAGAGAGAGAGAGAGAGCATAATTTAGCAAATGGGGGTGGTAGAGTATGCCACTTCTAAAAACTATATTAAACAAAATAAAAAATATGGAAATAGAAAGAATAGAAAATAGCAACGGAACAGCGATAAAATATCCAGACGGCACAATGATATGCTATGGAAGAAAAAGTATAAGCAATGTTGAATTTTCTCCAGCGGGTGCAATATATTATTCTGCAACGCAAACAATAACATATCCAGCTCAGTTCATTGAAACTCCTAGTACAAACATTTCTTGTAGAACTTCTAATATGGCATGGGCAGGAAATATAATATCAAATAATAATAACTGTACGTTTAACATATTGCACTCCGCAAATGTAACGAGGCCAGTTTCTATAGAATGGATTTCAATAGGTCGTTGGAAATAGAAAGGAAAAAGTAATGGAAAAGAAAGATAAGATAATGATTGGTGGACTAGCAATAGTATTATTATTTATATTTATTAATATATTTTCTACAGTACATACAATGTATGACTATGAAGCGAGAAAAGAAAGTGGAAATGAACGATGGCTACAGGTAGAGAATAGGATTTTGCAGACAGAAGAAAAAGTAAATAGATTGGAGGAAGAGCTCAATGGAAGAAATGTTGAACTTGATTAGTACTTACGGAGTAAGTGCAATAATAGTTGGATTATTTTTGTGGGATTATATAAGTAATAAAAAGAAACTAGCAGAGAATCAAGAGATGATTAAATCTACTTTAAAAACAGTAGAAGAAACAACAACAACAATTTCTAACTGCTTAGCAGAAATGCAACAAACTAATCTTAATACTGCAAAATCATTAGAATTATTACAGAAGCAAATGGAGAGTACAGATAAAAAGGTGGACAAATTGTTAGAAGAAAGGAGGAACTAAGTATGGAAATAACATACGTAATTATAATAGCAATAATAGCTTATATATTTGGGGCTATAACAAAAATATTTATAGACAGTATACCTAATAAATACATTCCAATACAAAATGTTGCAATAGGTATAATAAGTGGTTTAATATGCTATTTTCTTGGAATAGAACCAAACATAGTACAAGCATTAGTTTTATGTATTGTGGCTTGTATGGGTGCAGGCGGAATTGCTGATTTAATAAATATTAAGAATAAGGAGTAGTGATAAAAATGGCAATAAAAGGAATAGATGTAAGTGAGTTCCAAGGTTCTATTGACTGGAACAAAGTAAAAAATGATGGAGTAGAATTTGCAATAATAAAATTAGCAAATATTTATGATTATGATGCAAACTACAAAGATAGTAAGTTCGATAGTAACTATAAAAACGCAAAAGCACAAGGGATAAAAGTAGGTGCATATATATATAACTATTGTAATACAGTAGATACTCTAAAAAATGGTTTAGAGTGGGCTATTAAAAAACTAGATGGTAAGAAATTAGACTTACCACTTTATATCGACATGGAGGATAAAGATATACAAGGCGAAACAAAAGCTAGTCTAACAGAACAATGCAATGAATTTGCAAAATACGTGAAAAACAAAGGCTTTCAGGCAGGAGTTTATGCAAATCTAAACTGGTTAAAAAATGAATTAAATCCAAGCGATTTTGACAAGAACTTGTCTGTATGGGTTGCTCAATATTACTCAGAATGTCAATACAAAGGAGAGTATGATATATGGCAATATTCAAGTTCTGGAAAGGTAAATGGAATAAGCGGGAGTTGCGACATGAATTATTTGTATGATGAAGATATAATAGAAGAGTCTGGCACTACAGACAATAGTAGTAAGAAGTCTATCGATGAATTAGCAGAAGAAGTAATAGATGGTAAATGGGGAGATGGCGAAGATAGAAAAACTAAACTAGAAAAAGCTGGATATGATTATAATGCAGTACAAAGTAGAGTAAATGAAATTCTAAAAGAACAAAACAATAAAAAATCTGTAACAGAAGTAGCAAAAGATGTAATAAATGGAAAGTACGGTAACGGAGAAGAACGTAAAAAGAAACTTGAAGCAGAAGGTTACGATTATGATACGGTTCAAGCAAAAGTAAATCAACTTTTAGGAGCTAATATTGCTAAAACATACACAGTAAAAAGCGGAGATACTTTGTCTGGCATCGCTTCTAAGTATAAGACAACAGTTAGTAAGCTAGTAAAAGACAACAACATCGCTAATGCTAATCTAATCTATGTAGGACAGAAAATAGTAATCAAATAACAAACTTATATATATTTAAAATAAAAACGGCTTAGAATTGATTTTAGAAGGTCGATTTTGAGCCGTTTTCATTTTTTTATTGTATTTATCCAGTATAGGTTTAAAATATTTTTCTTCTGCTTCTTTACGAGCTTTTATTGCATCATTTAAATTGTCAAAAAAACCTAAAACATAATATTTTTTATTTAAAGATAAAAAAGCTTTATATTTTTTCTTTGAATTAATATAACAAACACCTCTAACACCTGTTTTACTATTACTATTTGCTTTGTTTTTTTCTATCAAATGAATATTTGTATTCTCGACACTTTGTTTTTCTTTTAATTTTTTCATTGAATATTTTTGCCTTTCAGTTTGATAGCAACCACAACTTTCTTGTAATTTATTACACAGACGTTTAGAAGAAACTTCAACGACATTACCGCAATCGCACTTACACTTCCACACGATGCAACCACCATCTTGCCTTTTAGAAGTTTCCTCAAAAACAATTAATTTGCCAAATCTTTTGCCTTTTAAATCTTTTTTATTATATTTCATAATTATATATTTTCTCTTTCTTCGTAATATTCAATTGTACCATATAACATATCATTTTTTAATTGATCAATTTCTTCTTCAGATAGCTCTTGTGCAATTTCTCCATTTTCATCTTTATCATAATCATTGTTGTATGCAACACTGTCATCAACTAATTGAAGTATCTTGTTAAAATCTTCATTAAATCCTTTCTCTAATAATCCTTTTTGAACAAATTCAGCAATTTCTAAACATTTAATTTTTCTCATATTAATTACCCTCTTTCTCTTAACTTTAATTATATTATACTACTGTCGTACGATAATGTCAAGCGTTTTGAGTTAAATTTTTTTATTTTTTTCTTTTAAATATTTATCTCCATAAAAACGTATCCAATCTGCTATGCTTCCAAATTTTTCATCTTCTTTAATAGCTCTTTTTAACTTTTGACTATATTCTTTTTCTAAATCCGCACCAAACTTTTCATATTTTTCTGAATACCATTTCTGTCTATCAAATTTTTCCATAGATTTCCTCCTTGATTTTTTTTTATTATATCATATATAATATTATATACAAGAGAGAAATTATTTTCTCTTGTGTTAATCAAAAAAGTGATTAGCTCTTTTGATTGAACTTTGCTTTGCTAGATATTTATCGATTAAGTTGCTAGCTATTCGAGTATTTAGCAGAGCTTTTATTAATTTACTAAACATAAGCCTCACCTCGCTTTCTGTATATATTATACTACTGTCGTACGACAATGTCAAGCATTTTAAGTAATTTTTTAGACCTTTTGACATGTTTCGACAGAGTAAATTTACATAATATGCTATAATAACAGTAGAGGTGATAAGTATGTTAGATTTATTACTTAATTATCACAAAAGAAAACTTGCAAAATTGATAGAAAACGATGCAAGTTATGAGAAAATCTTAAAACAAAGTCAAATTTTAGACAAGTACATAAATATAAAAATGAAAGAACTAGTTAAAAGCTAGTTCTTAAAATTTAAATTAACAAGGAGATCTATGATTTGACTTATTTCTAATGTTTCTTTTGAACTAATTCCGTATTTGTCTATTCTATCGTGAAGTTTTTCTCTTAAGTTCTCTATATCTAATTCACTATAAAATAAGTCTTTAACATTAACATTTAATACATTTGCAATATCATATAATTTATCTAGACTAACATTAAATCTTTTATTGTTTTCTAAATCATGTAAATAACTTTTAGAAATACCTGTTCTTTTGCTTAATTCATTCAAAGAAATTTTCTTACCTTCTCTAATATTTTTTACCATAAAAACAAACATAAACAATACCTCATTTATAGTATAAACAATTATCCACATTTTATCCACAAAAGGTGGTCATTCCCAGCGAACGTTTTGTCGAAATTTTGTACACGATTTTTCTTGCATGTTGTCGAAACTTGTAATATTATTATAACAGAAACTACGAGCATAGTTCAATAAAAAAGAGATAGCTTAACTGGCATTAAACTATCTCAAGAATGTATACTTCATTATCATACACAAATAAAGTATACATTCTTTTACAAAATTTGTCAAGAAACAAAACATAGGAGGAATGTATGGAAGAATTATTAGAAGAAAGAATTTGTGAGAATTTAACTAATGAAGAGAAAAATGCTATTACGAATAACAAGAATTTAGCAGAGAAAATTTATTTGATTGGATTAATAGACGGCATAAAGATAACTGGAAAATAATGTTAAAAAAATTAACACTTTTTTAACACATTAGTACAGAATAAAATAAAAATGTATAAAAATGATAAACCTAAAAACGCACTAATATCAATGTTTTTAACGATTAACAAAAACACATGAAAACGTATTGATAGAACAGTTGGTTCAGGTGTTGTTTCAGAAGTTATTGAATAATATTTGAAATCAATATAAATTAAAAGTAAGGATATTACAAGAAATTGCAATATCCTTGCTTTTTTTATTGACTTTTTGTGCAATTGATTATATACTATAAGCGTATTTTAGGAGGAATGACAATGTATTTAATCAAAAAAATATTATATGCAATAATGTTTTGTATAATATTGACATTTGTATGTACAAATATTGTAAAAGCAACAACAGTAGAAATAACAACAGAAACATTAAACCTAAGAAAAGAACCATCAACTGATTCTGATATAGTAGCATTGATATCAATTGGAGACGAATGTGAAGTATTAGGAGAAGATGGAGATTGGTATCAAGTACAATATGGAGATTATACAGGATATATTAGTAAAGAATATGCTAAAGTAATAGATGGAGATTCAGAAACAGGCAGTGGAAGTAATACTCCAGATAATAGTGCTGAAAATGAGACAAATACGGTTGATACTGAAAATGATCAAAGAAACACTGAAGTAGATAATAATTCGGCAGAACCAACAAACCAAAACGAAGATGGAGAAAATGTTACAACAGTGGCTCAAAATATTAAAGCAACAACAACAGCTAGAACTAATGTTAGAATTACTCCTCTAATAAATAGTAGTGTTATAGGCAGAATTGCTAATAATTCAGAAGTAACAATAATAAATCAAATAAATGGTTGGGCATTTATACAAACAGATGAAGTATCTGGATGGGTAAGGATGGATTCGCTAGAAGTATCAGAAAGTGGAAATGATAGTCAAAGTGGAGACAACCAAAATGATAATAGTACAAATAATAATGAACCTAGCAATGATGAGAATGCGGACAATAGCAGTGATAATACATCTGATTTTACAGAAAAAACTATGTATACAACAGACTTTGTGAATATAAGGAAAGAACCAAGTACAAGTGCGGATAAAGTTATGGTTGTTGAACAAAACACTGCACTTCAAGTGGTTGGAGAATCTGGAGATTGGTATGAAGTAGAAACAAGCCAAGGCAATGCATATGTTTTAAAAGAATTGCTATCAGATCAAAGAGTAGCAGTTACAAATAGAGGAAATATTGATAGAACTAAAGATGAAAAAGAAGAAGAGGTAGAGAGTGATTCTGCCTCTGATTCATCTAATACATCTAACAATTCTATTACAGGAGAAAAAATAGTCTCTTATGCAAAAAAATTCTTAGGAGTTCCATATGTTTATGGTGGCGCTAGTCCATCTGGATTTGACTGTTCAGGTTTTACAATGTATGTATATGATAACTTTGGAATATCTATGAGACATGGTGCACAAGCACAAGCAAAACTCGGACAAGCAGTTAAAGCAGACAAATCGTCAAAATCTAGTTTATTAAAGAATCTTAAGGTTGGTGATTTAGTATTCTTTTTAGATTATGAAACTATGGATGAGATAGGTCATTGTGGTATATATATTGGAGATGGTAATTTCATACATGCATCTTCTGGATCAGGATACTGTGTAAAAATTAATAGTTTATTACCAGGAGAATATTATAATACTAGATACTGTGCAGCTAGAAGAGTAATATGAGAAATTGGGGTCTGTCCCTAATTTCTCATTCGGGGGCAATATGAAAGGAATGAAATAAAATAAAAAGACCAATTTGTATTGCTTCCTCTATGTATATTATAGGAATATTAATTGGACTATACTTAAAATTAAGTGTAGTCTTTTTGTGCATAACTACAGTAATTATATCGATAATATTGTATTTAATTACTAAAAAAATCTGGTTCATAATACTTATCTGTATATTACTTACTGGAAGTATATATATTAAAATTCTGGATGCAAATTATGATAAAAAATATTTAGATATATATGATGAAGCTAAAATTAGAGCTATAGTTATATCAGAACCAGAAGAAAAGGAATATAAATATACATATAAAGTAAGAGTCAAAGCAATTAATAATGAGGATAAATATAAAAATACAGAATTAATATTTAATTTAAAGAAATCTGATAGTTTAAAATATATTCCTGCATTTGGAGATGAAATAGAAATTGATAGCAAAATAGAAATACCTGATGGTGCTAGAAATTATAAGGGATTTAATTATAAATTATATTTAAAGTCAAAAAATATATATGGAACTATTGAATCAAATAAAGTCAATATCATATCTCATAATAACGTAGATTTAATTAATAAATTTATCAATAATGTACAAAAAAGTTTAAAGAAAAATATTTCTAGTATATTGGATGAAAATGAAGCTGCATTATGTATTGGAATACTTATTGGAGATAGAGAAGCAATAACTGATGAAATAGAAGATAATTTTAAAAAAAGCAATTTAACACATATGCTTGCTGTGTCTGGATCGCATATAACATATATAATTACTGGATTTGCAGTAATATTAAGTAAAACCAATAAAAAATTCTCGAAAATATTTACAATTATATTTTTAATATTCTTTATGGCATTAACAGAGTTTACAGCTTCAGTAATTCGTGCAAGTATTATGGGAATAGTAGTTTTAATATCAAGTATTATTCATAGAAAATCAGATACGATTAATAATCTGGGGATATCATCTCTTTTAATGTTAATATTAAATCCATATACTATTACAGATATAGGATTTATATTATCTTTTGGCGGCACAATAGGAATTGTATTGTTAAATAATAAAATAAATCAATGTTGCTATAATTTCTTAGAAAAAATAACAAAAGGGAAGATTAATTTTAAAGAAAAGAGTACTAATCTAAAGAATAAAATAATAAATGGTGTGATAAATTCTTTTAGTTTAACATTTTCTGCTAATATAATTATTATACCAATAATGGCATATACATTTAGTACAGTATCATTTACTTTTTGGATATCTAATATTTTGGCAGGACCTTTGATGGAAATAGCTACTATCTTTGGATTCATTGTTTATGTAGTTTCTATATTTTTTCTTCCTTTAGCAAGGTTTTTAGGCATATTCTTAAACATTATTATCTCATTACTTCTTAAAATTGCAGAATTATCATCATTAATACCGGGTTCTTCTATATATATAAAAACTCCATATTTATTAGAATGTATAATCTATTATTTAATAATATTTTGTTTATACAATATTAAAGTAATTAGAAATAATATATTAGTTAATAGAATTTTTTCTTTAATATTAAAATATAGATATAAAATTTTAAGTCTATTAATTTTAATAGTAATTAGCACTAATATATTTTTGAATATCATGCCCAGAAATTTAAAAATATATTTTGTCGATGTTGGACAAGGAGATTGTACTCTAATAAAAACGCCAACTAATAAAAATATATTAATAGATGGAGGAGGAAGTGAGTTTGGAAATTTTGATGTAGGAGAAAGTATATTATTACCCTATCTATTAGATAGAAGAATACTAAATATAGATTATCTCATGATTTCTCATTTTGATAGTGATCATATAGGAGGTTTATTTAGCATTATAGAGAACTTAAACGTAAAAAATATAATAATATCAAAGCAAGGAAAAGAATCAGAGAATTTAAAAAGATTTTATGAAATAATAAATAAGAAAAAGATTAATGTATATACAGTAAAAAAAGGTGATTACATAAAGATAGATAAATATTCATATTTTGAGATATTATTTCCAGAGGATGAATTAATACAAGAAAATATATTAAATAACAATTCTATTGTGGCACGATTTAATGCATTAGATTTTAGTATGTTGTTTACAGGAGATATTGAAGAAATAGCAGAAAGTAGATTAGTTGAAATATATAAAAATAGTAAAAAATTAGAGGCAGATGTTTTAAAAGTTGCGCATCATGGTTCAAAAACATCTACTACTTTAAGTTTTTTAGATCTAGTAAAACCTAAAATTGTATTTATAGGAGTAGGAAAAGATAATAATTTTGGACATCCAAATAATGGTGTGTTAGATAGAATAAAAAAATATACAAATTTGATTTATAGAACAGATGAAAATGGAGAGATAGAACTATTATATAATAAAAATAAATTGCAAATAGATACAATCATGTAAAATAATGAACTAAAAATTGTATAAATTACCAAAAAAATACCATAATAATATTAAGGTGATATTATGAATAAAAAGTGGATAATTTGTATAATAATAACTATTATTGTGGGATTCATTTTAGGAGCTAGTATTGCAATTTTCTCTGAAAGAAATAGAAATAAAACAGAGGGGACAGAAATGTTAAGTGAAAAAGAATTAGCAGATGTTTCTAATGAAGATAATAATAGTATTAATGTAATAGAAACTGCATCTTTAGAAAATGCTATTTCTCCTAATGCAGTAATAATTAAAAAAACATATTATAAAGCATGTGATCATTTAATAAGAAAAGTAGAGGAAATTCCAGAAGAATTAGTGAATAAGACAGAAAATGATATTAAAAAATTGTATGCAGATTGGGAATTGGAAGAATATACACCTACTCAAATAACATTATATAAAAGTGTAAGTGGAAATTGTGGTGAACATTATTTTGTTCAAGAACATAATGGAGTTATAGGGATATATACAACAGATGAATATGGAGTAAAAACTTTAAAAGAAGATACAGAGATATCTACTCAATATTTGCCAGAAGAAGATGTACAAAATTTAAAAGCTGGAGTAGAAGTTATAGGATATACAAAGCTTATAGAATTTTTGGAAGATTATGAATAAAAAAACTTGAACAAAAGGGAGTGTCCCTTTTCTTCAAGTTATTTATTAGAATTATCTGAATTCTCTATCTTTAAATTTTCTTTTTTTAGATATCCTTGTTGATAAAATTGTCTAAAATACATTATTAATGAGAATATTGTTGTTATTATTGCTAAATAATAAATATAATCATCAAATCCGAATAGAGGAGATTCTGGATTTATACTTGTGTTCCAATATTCGATAAATAATGAAGCAACTATTGCGATATAGAATAATACTGTTGCAAGTTTTCCATACCATCTACTAGACACTACTAGCTTTTTACCATAAAGGAAAGAAGCACCAGCAACCATTACAATTTCTTTTAAAAATACTATCAAAAGTATCCAAAGTGGAATAATTCCTTTGAAAGTTAATGAGGCTAATACAGAAATTTGTGTAGCTTTGTCTGCTAATGGATCTATTAATTTTCCAAAGTTAGTAATAAAATTAAATTTTCTTGCAATACAACCATCTAATATGTCTGTTAAACCTGAAATAGTCAACACTATAAATCCGGCGATATATTGCCCTGTAAGTATATAATATACAATTACTGGTATTAAAATGAATCTTACTATGGTTAATGCATTTGGTATATTTTTTAACATGTTTTCTGCTCCTTTAATAATTCATGGTAAATATTTTAATTAAAATAAGTTATTTTGTCAAGCTAATACATTATGCAAATATTTAAAAATGGATTATTGAACTTGAAAAACTAATTCATCATTGTTTATATCTACTTTTATAGTATTTCCGTTTGTTAATTCTGACCTTAAAATCATGTCAGATAATTCATCTTCAAGATATCTTTGTATAGCTCTTCTTAATGGACGAGCTCCATATTTTATATCTGTTCCTTTATTTAACAAATATTTTTTTGCATCATCTGAAATATCCAAAGATATATTTTTATCATCTAAAGCTTTTCGTGTATCATTTAACATTAAATCTACTATTTGCATTAATTCTTCTTGAGATAATTGATTGAATATAACAATTTCGTCAACTCTGTTTAAGAATTCTGGTCTAAATGTTTCTTTTAAAGCATTCATTATTCCATTGCTATTTACTTGACTACCGCCAAATCCTATTGAATTAGTATTCAAATTAGATCCAGCATTAGATGTCATTATTATTATTGTATTTTCAAAGCTTACTGTGTTACCTTGTGCATCTGTAAGTCTTCCATCATCTAATACTTGAAGCAGAATATTAAATACATCAGGATGTGCTTTTTCTATTTCATCTAATAAAATGATTGAATAAGGATTTCTTTTTACTTTCTCAGTAAGTTGCCCTGCATCATCATATCCAACATATCCTGGAGGTGAACCAATAAGTTTAGAAGTAGAATGACTTTCCATATACTCAGACATATCAATTCTGATTATAGAATCTTCATTACCAAACATTTCGTATGACAAAGCTTTAGCAAGCTCTGTTTTACCTACACCAGTAGGACCTACAAATATAAATGAAGGTGGCCTTTTTGTACTTTTTAAACCTGCTCTATTTCTTCTAATAGCACGAGATACAGCTTCAACTGCTTCATTTTGACCAATTATTCTCTTATGAAGATTTTTCTCTAAATTTAATAGCTTTTGAGTTTCTGCCTCTGTGATTTTTTTAACAGGTATTTTTGTCCAACTTTCTATAACTTCTGCAATATCTTGTACAGTAAGTTCTCTAAGTTTCATTTCTTTAGAAAGATTATCTATCTTTTCAGTTAAAGCACATTCTTTAGTTTTTAGTTCAGCAGCTTTTTGATAATCTTCAGTAGAATCAGCTTGAGCTGCTTCTTCTTTTTCTTCTTGTACTTTAGCAAGTTCATTTTTTAGTACTTCTAATTCATATAACTCTTTGTTATCTAAGTTTATTCTAGAACAAGCTTCATCTAAAATGTCTATTGCTTTGTCAGGCAAAAATCTATCATGTATATACTTTTCAGACATAATGACTGCTTGCTTTATCACATCAGTAGAAATCTTCACTTTGTGATAATCTTCATAATATTTTTTTATACCATCTAATATGCCAATGGTATCTGTTATAGATGGTTCAGCTATAATGACTGGCTGAAATCTTCTTTCTAAAGCTGTGTCTTTTTCGATATATTTCCTATATTCTTTAAGAGTAGTAGTACCCACTAATTGAATTTCACCATTTGCAAGAGATGGTTTTAGAATATTTGCGGCATTCATTGAATGCTCAGCATCACCAGCACCAATGATATTATGAATTTCATCAATTACTAAAATGATATTTCCTAATGATTTACATTCATCAATAATTGATTTCATCCTAGCTTCAAATTGACCTCTAAATTGTGTACCTGCAATAACCGCTGTCATATCTAATAAATATACCTCTTTATTTAATAATTTTGCAGGAACTTTACCGATTAGCTATCTTAATAGCTAATCCTTGTGCGATTGCAGTTTTACCAACACCAGGTTCACCTATTAAACATGGATTATTTTTAGAACGTCTATTTAATATTTGAATAATTCTTTGAATCTCTTTGTCTCTACCAATTACTGCATCTAATTGGTTATTTTTGGCTTTTTGAGTTAAATTTGTACCAAAAGTATCCAAAGCTTTTCTTTTTTTGTTGCTCTTTTTATCTACTTTAACTTTCTTTTTATTATTTGAATTAGAATCTGAACCATTAGAATTTGATTCATTTGTATTTCCAAACATATTAGAAAAAATAGAACCTAGAGGAATTGCTCCAAATTGCATATTATTATTTCCACTGTCAGGATTATATGAATCATCAATATCTTCTTGAATTTCTTCAAAATTCATATTATCAGACATATCCTTAAACATTGATTCAAATTGCTTAGTCATATTATTCAAATCTTCTTCAGAAAGATTTGCTTGTTTCATTAAACTATCAATAGGATTAATGCCTCTTTTCTTGGCACAATCATAACAATAACCTTCTAAAGTATTTTTTCCATCGTTGTCTTTTTTATTTACAAATACAACTGCATTATTCTTTTTACAGTCTGAACATAACATTATATTTTTCTCCTTTATATACATTCTTATACATACTATATAATACCGTAAAATTGGCTTAAAGTCAATAAAATCAAAGCAAATTTTATGTGAATTAGTATTTTAAAAATTATATATTAATTTTGTAAAGCTTATATGCTAAAAGCTGGATATAATGTATATTTCTCAAATTTTATTGTACTTTGCTGTCGCAAACAAGTAATCAGATTAAAAAATAAATTTTTTAATCTAATCGTTTGCTCCAATTCGCACTCGCTTCAAAGAAGCTCGTTTGGTCGCTGCGCAGTACTTCAAAAATTTTCTAATTATACATTATATCTAGCTTTAATTAAATATAAATATATAATATGTATTGAAATAAATGAAAATAAATGATAAATTAAGTAAAAATATATGATTGAAAGTATCATTAGAAATTATGAAATTTCAAAGAAAGAATTGATTTTCACTATACAAAGAAGAAAGGAATATAGCTAATTATGCAAAAAATACTAGAAAAACTAAAAGAAATATTTAAAGATAAATACAATATTTGCTTTGGAATAATATTAATTATAGCAATATTAAGTAGAATAGTTTTATTAGAACAGTTCCCGAATGGTATACATGAAGATGAAGCAGGAATGATGTATGATGCATATTGTATGGCTGAATATGGAACAGATAGATATTTAAACGAAAATCCAGTTTATTTAATTAATTTTGGAGGAGGACAGAGTGTACTTTATGCAGCAATTGCCAGTTTGTTAATTAGATTATTTGGACTTTCTGTATTCGTTATAAAATTACCTGCTGTAATATTTAGTATAATTACCATTATTTTAGCATACCTTCTTGCTAAGAAATATATTGGAAAAAGATTTGCTTTAATTCTTGCTTTTTTAATTACAATTTGTCCATGGCACATAATGCAATCAAGATGGGGATTAGATTGTAACTTACTTTCATCATTTATTATGATTTCAATATATACTTTATTAAATGCAAAAAAAGATTGGCATTATATAATATCTGGAGTGTTTTGGGGGTTAACTTTATATACGTATGCATTGTCATATATTATGTTGCCAGTTTTCTTTATAGTATTGTGCATTTATTTACTATATGTAAAAAAAATTACAATAAAACAAATAGTTATTACTATAATACCAATACTTGTATTAGCTATACCATTAATTTTACTTCAAATAGTAAATTATATTGGAAAAGGTACAATTAAATTAGGTTTTATAACTATTCCTCAATTATATACATATAGAATTTCTGAAATAGGGTTCGAAAATGTATTGTATAATTTAAATATTAATAATGGAAATAATATTTGGCAATTACTTTTTTCAGCAGATCATAATGCAATTAATTCATTAAAAGAATTTGGGACAATTCATTACATACTTATACCTTTTGTTGTTTTTGGATTTATTTTAATAATTAAAGAAACTATAAAAACTATAAAGGAAAAAGAGTTTAATTTAAAAACTGTATTTCTTATACAATTTATTACTATATTTTTTTGTGTGTTAGTTTTCTCAGATTTACAACTGTATAAATTAAATCCATTGTTTATTATGATGCTTGTATTTGCTACTGAAGCTATTTTATGGATTTACAATAAAAAAGCAATACTAGGTCATTTTATAATTGCTAGTTTAATAATAGTATTTATACTTTTTGAAATATTTTATTTCAAAAATATAAATAATAAAACAGGAGTAGCATTTAACAGAGATTTTATTCCGTTAGTAAATTATTTAGAAGAAGAATATCCAGATAAAGAAATATTTATGGAAACAGATGCAATACAGCAATATATTTACTTGTTATTAGCAAAGCAAATGTCTCCTTATGAATTTATGGATAATATGAAATTAGTCCAATATAGAACAGGTGAAACTGAAGTGGTTGAAGTTTCAAGATATCACTTTATATATTGGGAGATAAATAAAGATACTATATATGTTTTGGAAGAAGGCAATGTATTTAGAAGTAATAGTGTAGAGAAAATAAAATCAGAATTAGAAAATGAGGGATTTCAGAAAGAGCAATATGGTAAATTTTTGATTTATAGTTTTCAAGAATAATTGAAATTTATAATCTTATGTTGTATACTATAAGTGTAAAACAATTAAAAAAGGAGTAAAAATGAAAAATCCAAAAATATTATATATATTAATTAGTATATTCTGTGTATTTGCTATTATTGCTGGAATTTATGCTCAATTTATAAATTCAGATTCTGGAAATGTTGATTTGGCAAATCAAGATAGAGAAAATGAAATGCAAGAAAAAACACAGCAAGAAATAAAAGACCAATTTGATAATTTATTTACAAACACTCTAAATTTAGGAAACTTTGACACTACGGGAATACAAAAAATAAATAATGAACAAAATATTGTTTATTCAGCAATAGATTTAGAAGAAAGCAATGACAGATATGAAATAAAATTACATGTGCCAGTAATTAATATAAGAAGTGATTTATCTAATAGTTTAAATCAAGTAACTCAAGCAACATTTATAAATAAAGCTAATGAAATATTACAAAAAGAGGATGATGGAAATAAAACTATATATAGTATAGATTATGTGGCTTTTGTAAATAGTAATATATTATCATTAGTAATTAGATCTACGCTAAAAGAAGGAGATTCAGCCCAAAGAGTCATAATCCAAACCTATAATTATAATTTAACAAATAATACTCAAGCATCTTTAGTAGATTTAATTACAATAAAACAATTAAATAGAGATGAAGTAAATAATAAAATAAAGCAGGTAGTAACTGCTGCGGCTCAAGAAGATGAAGCTTTACAAGCTATGGGATATAATCAAATATATATTAGAGATTTAACAAGTGATATATATACTGTAGATAATGCAGGAGCTTATTTCTTAGGACCAAATCAAGAGCTGTATGTTGTGTATGCATATGGAAATGGAGAATTTACTTCAAAAATGGATGTAGTATTATTTGAATAAAAAAGATTATAAACATTTATAAAATATAAGAACAGAGGGAAAAATGGCAAAGAAAATACTAATAACAGAAAAACCTTCAGTAGCAATGGAATTTGCAAAAGTATTAAAAATTAATGGAACTAGAAAAGATGGGTATTTAGAATCCGAAAATTGGATTGTAACCTGGTGTGTAGGACACTTGGTTACAATGTCATATCCAGAAGTATATGACGAGAAATTAAAATTTTGGAGATTAGATACTCTTCCTTTTATGCCAAAAGAATATAAATATGAAGTTATACCAAATGTCCAAAAACAGTATAATATAATTAAAAATTTATTATCAAGAGAAGATGTTGATAGTGTATATGTTGCGACTGACTCTGGGCGTGAGGGAGAATATATTTTTAGATTGGTTGAAAATCAAATAGGAATACATAAACCAAATAGAAAAAGAGTATGGATAGATTCACAAACAGAGGAAGAAATAAAAAGGGGAATCGAAGAAGCAAAAGATTTATCAGAATATGATAGTTTATCAAATTCTGCATATTTACGTGCTAAAGAAGATTATTTAATAGGAATCAATTTTTCAAGGCTTCTTACAATTATTTATGGAAAGAGAACTGCTAAAGATTTAAACGAAGATAAAATATCGATTTCTGTTGGAAGAGTTATGACTTGTGTGTTAGGTATGATTGTTTCAAGAGAAAGAGAGATAAGAAATTTTATTAAAACACCTTATTATAAGATTATAGGAGAATTTGGAAAAGAAAATTCATCTGTAAAAGCAGAGTGGAAAGTAAGCGAAAAATCTAGAATGTATGAATCTCCTAAATTATACAACGAATCGGGATTTAAAAAAGAAAAAGATGCAAAAGACTTCATTCTATCACTACAAGGAAAAAAAGCAATAATTGATGAAGTGAAAAAAAGTAAAACTAAGGAAAATGCACCACTTTTATTTAACTTGGCAGAAATACAGAATGAATGTACAAAAAGATTTAAAATTAAACCAGATGAAACATTGGAAATTATACAAAATTTATATGAAAAAAAGCTTGTAACATATCCAAGAACTGATGCAAGAGTTTTATCAAGTGCTATTGCAAAGGTAATATCGAAAAATTTAAATGGTATTGCTAAAGGATATAAAGATGAAGAAGTACAAGGTTATATAAAGCAAATGGTAGAAGAAAAATATAAAACTGATTTAACTAAAACGAAGTATGTAAATGATAGCAAAATAACAGACCATTATGCAATAATTCCTACTGGACAAGGATATGAAAATTTTGACAAATTACCAGAACTTCAAAAACAAGTATATAAAGTAATCACAAAAAGATTCTTAGCCGTATTTTATCCACCAGCAGAATTTAATAAAATTTCTGTAAAAATAAGTGTAGAAAATGAAGAATTTAATGCAAGTGGAAAAGTTTGTACAAAACAAGGATACTTAGATGTATTGAAAGAAAGAAAAAATGTATCTGAAAAAAATAATACACAGGCAAAAAATAAAAATGTGGAAAAAGAACAAGAAGAATCATTAAAAGATGTAAATAACATGAGTAAAGATAAAGACAACTTAGAAAATGAAGATATGGATTTATTGAATTCACTGAAAAAAGGTCAAGAGATAGAAGTTATAAATTATGAAATTAAAACATCAGAAACCACTCCGCCTTCTAGATATAATTCGGGTTCTATAATTTTAGCAATGGAAAATGCAGGAAAGTTAATTGAAGATGAAGAATTAAGAGAACAAATTAAAGGTGCTGGAATCGGAACAAGTGCAACAAGAGCAGAGATAATGAAAAAATTGGAAAGGATAGGATATATTTCAACGAATACAAAAACACAAATAATTACTCCTACTAAAAAAGGGGAAGCAATTTATGATGTAGTAAATAATTCAATGCCAGATATGCTTAATCCAAAACTAACAGCTAGTTGGGAAAAAGGATTAGATATGGTAGCAAAAAAAGAAATTGAACCAGATGTGTTTATGGGGAAACTGGAAAATTATATTAATTCTAAAGTAAATAAGTTAGTGGTGAAGTGGTAGTAAGAAAGTTCTAAAATTTCAAGAAGCGGCTTGAAGTTTTAGGACTTTTAATATGTCTGTATATTTCAACACAAAAGCATATTCACCTTTTATGTTAAGAAAACATAAAATATAGCAAAATAAAATAATATGCTATATAGATTTTGTCTATATGTAAATAATAGATTATTTTAAAATATAAAAATAAGCATGAAAGGAATGAATAAAATGCCAGGTTACATAATTGAAGGAGGTAGAAGGTTAGAAGGAGAAGTAGAAGTATCAGGCTCAAAAAACGCGTCTCTTCCAATTTTAGCAGCTACAATATTAAACGAAGGAACTACAAAATTATATAATGTTCCAGATATAAGAGATACAAAAATTACACAAGAAATTTTGAAATTTTTAGGATGCACAGTCAAAAAACATAAAGGAAAAATAGAGATAAATTCAAAAAATATAAGTAAAAAGGAAATACCAGAGCACTTAATGCATCAAATGAGGTCAACAGTAATTCTAGCAGGTGCAATCTTAGGCAGATTCAAAGAAGTAACGTTTTCATATCCGGGGGATTGCGATATTTGATTGATACATTGGACAAGTTTAAGATAAATGAGTGGACTAGGAAATTTGGTAATACAATCTAAATGTCATTTTTTGACAATTTTTGATAGAAATGATATAATCACATAAATTATATTATGGGGGATATATATGGCAAAGAAGATTAAACAGAAAACAAAGAATAAAGAAATTTATTATTATAGACCAGACTTGAAAAAATTTGATAAGGAGTACAATGGCTTTAAAAATGTAGATAATATTTCAAAAGAATTAATAAAAATTTTTGATGAGATAAAAGGATTATCTTTAAATAAAAATGAAGAAGCTAATGTATATATACAAAAAGATTCAAATACATATAATTATATAGTAGCTGATTTTAGTGGTAAGGATTATATTTATGGAAAGCTGATTAGTTCATCAAATGATGTTTATCCGTCAATTGAACAATATGGGAATATACTGCCATTAAAAGACAAATTACCTCCAAATAGTAATTTAGCACATATAACTCATTTTGTTTTCTTTTTGAATGAAAATGTTATTGGTATTGAATATAATAATGTTGGGGCAAGACCTACAAGTGTTGCTAATTATATAAATACTAAATATTATGGAAAATATGAGATGAATCTTATTGAATTAATAAATTCAAAAGCTTTAGAAAAACTAGAAAAGACATTTAAGGTGAAAGAATTAGATATAAAATTGGATACTAGAAGCATCGTAAAGGATGAAGCAAGAAATGGAGAGCTATTTCAAGCTCTTGAAGCAGCACAAGAAATAGCGAGAGATAGTTATTCAGATGATGAATTGACTATATCTATAAGAATAAAATCAAAATATGGATTTAAAGTAACAGAAAAATTAAAAGAAAGCTTAAAAATATTAGGATTAAATAGAAAAATAGAAGAAAATAAAAAGAAAAAAGGTGAAAGAATAAAAATAAAGTCATTATCAGAAGAAGAAGAAAAATTTGATTTTGATTTAATTAGGCAAGTTATCAAAGCACCTAAAGTTTCAATAAAAGTTGATATTAACAATATGATAGATTCAAATGATATGTTTGAAAAGATCAAATTAAATTATGAAAAATATAAGTAATATGGGGTTTAATATGAGATTAAAAGGCAAAAAAATAGTGGATGTTATCAATAAATTTGATTGGATAGTTGCACTTTTATCAACAATTTCTGTAATATATATATTAGAAGAAAAAATTATGATTTTTTATGATACTAACATATCAATTATAGATAATATTATTTCAGTATTTGGAACTTTATTTGGATTTATATTGACATGTTTATCAATATTTATAGTTTTTAAAACAGAGGATAAATATATAGAAGAAAAAAATAATTCAAAAAGTTCATTAGGTTTTTTATTAAGTAATAATAAATTCAATGATATCTATATACTATTTATTAAAGATTTATTTAGTTTAGGAATTATATTGTTTTTATCATTTGTAATATATTTTATCGATAAGGTAAGAATAGAATTAAAGATATTATTTATAATTGTATATATTTTTTTCATATGCTTGTCTGTAATAAGGACATTATTATCCTTGTTAGCCTTTAAAAGGTTAATAGAAGTAATTGTAAAAAACAAATAAAAGAAGGAATAGAAATAGCTATACCTTCTATTTTTATACCTAAGAGTTACAGAAAGTGAGAGTGATATTTATGAAAAAAGAAGAAATTATAGAATCAATAGAAAAAATTAAGGATATAAGTGAAAAATTATTAAAAACGAAAGAAGAAATAAAAGATGAAGAACTAGAAAAATATTTTTATAAATTAGAGAAAACAAGAATGGACATGTATGATGCAGTAAGACAAAGAAATATGTGGTTAGAATTTATGGATGACAAGGAAACAGCGATTATAGATTATGCTTATAAAGCAAAAGTAGAAGATGATATTTTAAAAATATATATTCCAGAAAAGATACCATCCATAAAAAGGGGAGTAAACTATATTCAAAAACAAATTACATATAATGTTTCAAAAGTTACAAACCAATATGAAGGAATGTTTTATGATAAATTCGTAATGGTAATTATTAAAATATATGATAATACGAAAATATGGGATACAGATAACAGAAATGTAAAACCAATTCATGATGGATTAATAGATGGAAAGGTAATAAAAGATGATAATATTTATTGTATTTGTTATATGGTACAAGGATATCATTCAGATAAACCACATACGGAAGTATATGTATTATCAGCAGAAGAAATAACTAGGATAATTAACAAAAGAATAAGATAATAATATATACAAATATGGCAAGATTTTACAGAAAAAATAAAGAAAAATTTTGCCATGCATTTCATATCTAAAAGTACACAAATAATAAGCATTAGCAAAATAGTTTAATAAAAATAATTGTCTAGAGTAGAGGTAACATATACAATATGTTGCCTCTACAAAAGTATGATTTAATGAAGTGTTAGGGGGAATGATTAAGGAAAATTTTAGGAAGAGGTGATTGAAATGAAAGAAGAAATAAGATTACAAAATAGAGATATAGAATTATTAATTTTTTTAGGAAAATATAAAATAATATCATTAGATAATACAAGATATATTTATGAAACAAAGACATATCAAGAAAAAAGAATTGTGAATTTGGTAAAACACAATTATATTAGAAGGTTAAAACATAGATATATAACTTTAGGAATTAAAGGAAAAGAATGTTTACTGGATAACGGACTTGAAGTAAGGAATCATTGTAGAAATGAAAATAACATAGAAAGATTAAAAGTTATAAGTGACATAGCAAGTTCTCTAATACAAGATAACTTGAATTTTATACCAAGTTGGAATATGAAAAAGGAAGATGAACCGACAACACATTCAAGGAGATATATAGGAAAATTAGATTACAACGAACAAGATGAGTTTTTGGTATATGCAATTTATGATGGAAAAGATGATAAATATATAAAGTCAATTTATTATGATATTAGAAAAGAATACGAATATAAAAACGCAATGATATTTACAAATAATATTGAGAAAATAGTTATGAATAAGAAAGGATTTTATTTTGGCAATAATTATACAATTTTAATACCATACAATGAATACGGAAAATTTTTGATAAGAAATAATTATGAAATAAGAACAAGTATTTATATTAGGTTAAAAGATTTATATAAGGCAGAAATTACTGATTTTAAATTTGCTGATTTAAAGTTAGACGATAATAATTATATTGTAATAATGCCATTAATTAATATGGAAAAGTTATCAAGATTACATTACTATTTTGAAGAAAATGAAAATTATAAAAATATTTATATTTTCGGACTAGAAGAATATGAAACAACTATTACTAAATATTTGCCAGAATGTCATTATAAAAGTCTAACAAGAAAAAAGATAAATGAGTTATTAAAAGAATATAGAGGAATAATTGGAGGTGAAGAAGATGAGATCATATAATTTTACAGAATACTATTCTGATAGTGATTTACAGTATAAAATTGATTATGGTTATGGATAAATTATATTTTTAAATTAAAAAATAAATAGAAAATCTTTTATATTTTGACAGGGTATGATAAAATATCTTATAGATAAAGTTATTACAAAGGAAAATATTTTATATGGAAAGTTTATTTGATATAGATAGATTTAATATAATAGAAGATGAAGAGAACTATTACTTTTTTCGTGCTTTAAATATGGCAGATAATCAAGATTTAGAAGCAGGAGTAACATTAGATAATGCAGGTAATATTGAAAAAATAAGAACAGACAGAGAAAGATATGAAGAAAATGCTGAAAATGAGCTACCTAAATATAGCAAAGATGCTGAAATAAGTTTAGAACAAGTTTATGACCATATAAAGATGCATTATAGAAAAGATACAAACTGTATTTCACTTTCAAGCAATGGAAACGTGTCTATTTCCTATGGAAGAGGATTTTACAAAGATAGATATGTGATGGTAAAAGTTCCAAAAAGCGAATTAGGAGAGAAAGTTGTTGGTGCTGGGCAATATATGCTAGAAGAAATAGCAAAAAAAGTAGAGGAATATATTTCTTCTATTCCAGATGACAGTAGACTTTTAGAAACTATTTCAGAAATAGATAATAGCAAAACTGCAGAAGAAATAAGAAAAGCAATAGAAACGAGATACACCACAAGAGAGCCATTAGACCCAAGTAATGCAAAACCAAGAAAAGGTATTACATATAGGTCTCCAGTTGCAAGAATTAGTAGTTATCAAGCACTAAATGAAGAACAATCATTAGAAAAAAACAAGATAATTGCTAAGTTAACTTTGCTTGAAAGAGTAGGTGGAATGGAGCCTTTAATACCTCACACAGCAAATAACAATTTGTTAGTGCAAACAATAGGAAATGCGTTTTCATCACTAGAACTAATCCATTATGGAGATATTGAAAAAGACGAAATAATAGATGTACCAAGAGAAATTGTGGACATTTTTGCATTATTACAACAAATTGAAGGACAAGACCAAGAATTGGTTAGAGATTTAAAGCGAGAAGTAATTCGATTTGCAAATGAAGGTAGAAGCATTGAAATACCAGAGAATAGTTCGCTATTAAAAGAGTATGGTGTAAGAGATAATATATCAATTGAAGAAATGTATGAGTTAACAGATGGAAAAGTAGAATATGGGCAAGCAAATTCTATTGTTAAAAATATGTTTTATTTAGCTAAGTCACAATCAAATGCAAGAGAATTAGCGAAATTATTAAATCAAATAATAGGAGATAATCCAAAATATAGAGATATTGTTCAAAATATAGAGAGTAATGGTTTTGAAGTAGAACCAGCAATAATAACAAGACAAAGTAATAGAGGAGTTAAACTTAGTGAGTCAATTTCCTTAGATTTAAATGGCGAATCTACGGAGTTAATAGATAAAATAAAAGAACTATCTGAAGAAGAACAGATAGAGATAATGGAAAATGGTGGACTATTAAATGTAAGAGATATAATGAGTAGCACTTTTTCAAAAACACAAAGAGATGAAAAAATAGATAAAGAAGAATATTATGCAGAGGCAATATTTTCATTATATGATTGGCAGAAAATTGGTATAGGAGAATTTACGGTAGCTGAAAAAAATAATTTAATACAAAGAATACAGAATGAATATTGTGTGGAGTTATATCAGAGGTTAGAAGAACAAGGTATAGATAGACTGGATATTCCAGCTGTCCTATTAAACATGGTAACAAGAAGAAATGATTTTGAAATTACTGAAAATGACACATCAGAAACTATAAAAGCAAAACGATTAGAACAATATGACAGAATGATAGCAGAAAATAGAGAAAATTTAAATAAAGGAAGTAATACATCAGTTTTAAAGCAAGATCTCTCAATTGAAAGAATAGAAAGATTTTTAGGATATTATGATGTACAAGGTACTGGAATACAGTTAAGGCCATATCAACAAAGAGCAACAGACAGAGCAGATGAAATATTGCAAGAGAATAGATTTGCATCAGTAATATTACCAACGGGAGGAGGAAAAAGTTTTGTTGCATTATCACAGCTAATGGAACACCAAAACGAAGAAATGCTTTACCTAGCACCTCAAAATGAGATACTAGAGCAAATGAAGGACTATATTATAAAATATATTCATGGACCAGTAAACACTATTCGGAAGAAGCAAAGATGAAATAATAGCAGATGTATTTCCAAAACTAAAATTTGCAACATATCCAAGTCTACTTGCACGAGATGGAAAAGAAACTATAAACAAACAATATGATTTTGTTGTATTAGATGAGCTACATAGAACAGGTGCAAAAGAATGGGGAGATAGATTAAACACATTGCTAGATAATCAGCCAGAAAGTACAAAAGTATTAGGAATAACAGCGACTCCAAGAAGAGATGCAGATGGAATAAATATGGCAAATGAAGTGGCTCAAAGGTTAGGATACACAAATAGAGAAGCAGTAAGTGGAAAACATATAGCAATGAATATGAGTTTGACAAATGCAATAAGAATGGGATTAGTTGTAAATCCTAAGCTTGTTAGTTGTGCATATAGTTTAAAAACAGATGGAAGTTTAGATAAGTTAAAAGGTAAAATAGACCAAATAGAAGATGTGCAAGATAGAAATGAAAAATTGAAAGAATATGAGTCTTTAAGAAGAAATGTAGAAAATGCAGAAGGAATCCCAGAAATATTACAAGCAAATGTGAAAAAAGGTAGAAAATATATAGTATTTTTACCAGTTGTAGAAGATTTGGAAGATGAAGATGGCAATGTAATTGGAAGAAAAAAAGGAAAAGAAAAAATAGCAGATTATGAAAAACAAATTGCGGAATACTTTAGAGGCTCTGATATAATACCTAATTTTCACTCAATGCTTGGAGAATATGGAGACAAAGAAAATAGCAGACGATTAGAAAAATTCCAAAACAGCAATTCAGAAGAAACAGAATTTATGCTAGTAATGAATAAAGCAAATGAAGGATTGCACTTAGATAAACTAGATGGAATGATATGGCTAAGACCGATGGATGAAAACTCAAGAATATTATATTTGCAACAATTAGGAAGAGTAATTTATTCGGAAGATCCAGATAATCCAACTAAAGATGAAGATAGACCAGTAGTAATAGATTTAGTAAATAACACATTAAAAGTAAATTGGGAAAACGAAATAACAGAGCAAGATGATATACAAATGCTGAACCTTATACTAGACTGGTCAGAAAGACATAATGGAACATTACCAGATATAAATAGTAGCAATAAGGAAGAAACAGGATATGCTACTGTATTAAAAGAAATACAGAATAAATACAAAGAATATTTAAAAAATGAATTTGAAGGGTTAAATGAAAAACAAATTGAAGAAGTGCAAGAGATAATTAGACTAGGTAGCCAAGTCGACTTATGGCAAATAGATTTACAAGATAGAATTGCAAAAGATGGAGAAAGTCGAGGAAGAGGTTTTACAGATAAAAATGCTGGACCTTTTGAACTTACTGGCCTGTTGAAAAATTTTGTGGAGTTAGAAGATGAAGTTGATAAAAGTAATAGTAAGTCATCAGTTCAGAAATTTATAGAAACTTTAGAAAAATTGCAAGAGATAGGAGTAAATGTTTCAAAACTAATAACTACAGATACAATAAGAACATTAGCAAAAAAATCAAATATAAGTGAAGAAAAAATACAAGAAATAAGTTTAAATCCAGATGAAAAGATTGGAAATACTAAAAACAACATAGCAAGTTCATATAGGGGAAAGGGAGATTATGCTAAACCAACAGAAGAACAAAAAAGAAAGTTATTAGAACTAGGAATTAATTTAGAAATTAGAAATGTGACACAAGAATTTATAGAAACTTTAGAAAAATTACAAATAATTGGAGTAAATGTTTCAAAACTAGGAGTTAAAGATACAATAAAAACATTAGCAAAAAAATCAGGAATAAGTGAAGAAAAATTAAAAGCAAATGGATTGAACCCAAATGAGAGAATAGGAGCAAATAAATCACATATAGCACAAAGGTATAGAGGAAAGGCGACAGGAATTCCACCAACAGAAGAACAAGTTCAGAAATTATTGGAGCTAGGTATAAGCTTAGAAAAAAAAGAAAATGCCACCCAAGAATTTATAGAAGAATTAGAAAAACTACAAGGAATAGGAGTGGATGTTTCACAACTTCAATTTACAGATAGGATAATAGATTTAGCAAATAGATCAAGAATACCTATAGAAGAAATACAGAAAATCAAATTAAATCCAGATGAGAAAATAGGAAATAAGAAATCGACAATTGCTAGAATTCATAGAGGTCAAGTAAAAGGAAAGATACTAACAGAAGAACAGGTAAAAAAATTAGCACAACTGGGAGTGAATTTAGAAAGAGTAGAAAGAAATGCTACGCAGGAGTTTATTGAGAAATTAGAGCAAATGCAAGGAATAGGTATAGATACATCTTCGATTCAATGGAATGACACAATAAGAAGTTTGGCAGAAAAGTCAGGAATAAGTCAAGAAAAAATAAAAGAAAGTGGTTTAAATCCAGATGAAAAGATAGGAAATACTAAAAATAATATAGCAAGTGCCTATAGGGGAAAAGGAGCTAATGCTAAGCCGACAGAAGAACAAGTGAAGAAATTATTAGAATTTGGTGTGAGTTTGGAAAAGAATGAAAATATTACTCAAAAATTGATAGAAGACTTAGAAAAATTACAGGAAATAGGAGTAGATGTTTCAAAGTTAACGAGTACAGACACTATCAAAACTTTAGCAGAAAAATCAGGAATAAGTGAGGATGGGATAAAAAGATTAAAATTAAATCCACGAAAAAGTATTGGAAGTACAAAAACCACAGTAGCTAGACTATACCGAGGAGATCAAGGAAGAAAAGGAGATTCACCAACAGAGGCTCAAGTTAAAAGATTATTAGAGCTAGGTATAAATTTAGAAAAAGTAGAAAGAAATTCAACACAAGAATTAATAGAAGACCTAGAAAAACTACAAGAAATAGGAGTAGATGTTTCAAAATTAACAAGTACAGATACTGTGAGAACTTTAGCAGAAAAATCTGGAATAAGTGAAGAAAAAATAATAAAAGCTAATTTAGATTTGGATAAAAAAATAGGAAGCAAAAAGACAACTATAGTAGGAGTTTTTAATGGCAGACTAAAAGGTAATATTCCAACAGAAGAACAAGTGAATAAATTATTAGAAATGGGTATTAGCTTAGAAGCTAAAAGAAGAACATCAAAAGAAATAGCACAAGCATCAATTAGTTCATTAACAGATATAGAAATGTCTGACAGAGAAGATGCAGCATTAAAAGAACTAGTAGAAAAAACAAAAGAAGGAGGAATGAATTTAGATGAGCAATCGTAAAAATGCTTATGCAGAAGTGTATACAATTTTACAAGAACTAAATGAAGAAGAATACAATAAAATTTCTCCCGAAGTTATTAAAACAATAGAAGCAAATAGAAATGAAGAATATGAGTATGAACTAGATGATGAACTAGAACTTAAAGACCAGCCAATGCTTTCAGAAACAAAAGCAATACTATTTAATTTATTTAGAGATTATCTTGCAACTCCAGAGCAGAAAGCTAAAATTATAAGAATGCAGAATGAAGCAAGACAAAAAAATGAATTGAAAAAACAGCAAATGTATAATACTGATGTATTTGCAAATAAACCAAAGGAAAATCAATCTTCAAATAATAATGAAACAATGCAAATAGTAGAATATAAAGAAAACTTTTTTAAGAAAATATTAAATAAAATAAAAAGTTTTTTCATAAAAAAATAAATTTATGTACATTTTTATGCTATTCAAACTACTTAAAAATAAGCATTTTTAAAAATTTTATTGTATATATTGTTTTTATATAAAAAATGTAGTAAAATAAGTTTGTCAACAAGAGTGTATACAAAGAATGACTTGATGAGTCTATAAAAATGTAAGGAAATACAAAAAAGTCAAATTTTCAAAGGAATAAGATTGTTGATTACTATTTATAGAGAGGAGGTAATCAAACCAAGCAACAAGAGGCAGAAAATTTGCGAATTGTATTTTGAGAAAGAATTTAACTGTGTATGTATAGCACGAAAATTAGGAGTAAGTCCACAATATGTTTCAAAAGTGTTAAGAGGACACCCTAAATATGAGAAGGAAAAACAAATAAAAAGTGAGATAAAACATAAAAATTATCTTGGGAGAAAAAAGAAAAACAGACAGTTAAGAGCAGAAATTTTGAAGGAAAAAGAGAAGAACGAGCTAGAGTATTTAAAACATTTACAATTTCAGCATTCAATTAAAATGTCAAAAAAATACTTAGTCTAATTGTGTTCAAAATACTGTTCCAAAAAATCAACTAAAAGCAAGTGTTTATTCGTAGGAATAAATGACTTGCTTTTTAGTATGCCTTAAAAAATATCATAATTATTTATGATGAGAATATTTTTTTAGAGAGGTGGTGCTATTGAATGAAGAAGAAAATAAAGTAAATAAACAAAAGAATAAAAAAGATAAATTACCATTTGCTATATTTATAAGTCCTAATAATAAAAGTACAGAGGTAGCAGATGATTATAAAGAAATATTTACAGATATAATATCCGATAGAATAAAACAAGAATACAAATAATACAGAACAAATTTTCGTGAAAATATTGATAAAATATTTAATTTATGATATAAATATAACAGTAATTAAATAACATAGAAAAGAAATGCAATTAATCAAAATAACAGAATAAAAGAAATAAGTATAAGATATGAAAATATATGGAATGGAGAATTAAAATGCAAAAAAACGAAAATAATATAATAATTTATCAAGATGAAGATGGTGTTACAAAAGTTTCAGTAAAATTTAAAGATGAAGATATATGGTTAACTCAAAATCAAATTGCTGAAATTTATAAAACAACACAAGAAAATATTTCAATGCACATAAAAAATATTTATAAAGATGGAGAATTAGAAAATAATTCAACTAATAAGAAATTCTTATTAGTTCAAAATGAAGGAAATAGACAAGTTAAAAGAAATATAGACCATTATAATTTAGATATGATAATAGCATTAGGATATAGAGTACAATCACAAGTAGCAACAAGATTCAGAGTATGGGCAACTCAAAGACTTCACGAATATATACAAAAAGGATTCACAATGGATGACGAAAGATTAAAACAAGGTGGAAACAGATATTTTAGAGAATTATTACAAAGAATTAGAGATATTCGTTCATCTGAAAGAAATTTCTACCAGCAAGTTACAGACATATATGCCACATCAATAGATTATGATCCACGTTCTGATTTAACCAAAAAATTTTTTGCGACAGTTCAAAACAAACTTCATTTTGCAGTTCATGAACATACTGCAGCGGAACTGATATATGAGAGAGTAGACAATGAGAAGCCATTTGTTGGAATGACTAATTTTAAAGGTGATTATGTAACAATTGATGATGTAAAAATTGCTAAAAATTATCTTTCAGAAATTGAATTACAAAGATTAAACTTATTAGTTTCGCAATTCTTGGATTTTGCAGAATTGCAAGCATTAGAACAAAGAGAAATGACAATGAATGATTGGATAAATGAATTAGATAATCAAATAATACAAAATAAAAGAAAACTTCTTGAAGGTAAAGGAAAAATATCTCATCAAGAAGCAATGGAAAAGGCTGAAAAAGAATTTGAAATATATAGAGATAGAGAAATGAAACAATTAGAAAGTGATTTCGATAAAATGATTAAAATGCTAAAAGATAATAACTAGTTGGTAACAATTTGTAACCAACTGAAAAAAGTTCTAAGATTTCAACGTATAACTTGAAATTTTAGAACTTTTAATATATAATAGCAACAATAAAATAATAAACAATAATAGTGTTATTGATACATAGATTCGAATACGTTAGGAGGTGTGAAATAATATGAAGAAATCAAATGAAGAAAAAAATACTGTTATATATGCAAGAGAAAGTAGAGATGACTATGGTGAAAATTATGAAAGAATAGAAACCCAAAGAGATTTACTTATAAAATATTGTAAAGGTCATGGATATACAAATATAGTTGACATTATAATGGATGATGACAAAAGTGGTACAGACTTTAGTAGATTTGATGATATAAAAGAAAGAGCCAAAAATAAAGAAATAGATGTAATCGTTTTTAAAAACTCTGCAAGACTTGGAAGAAATCAAAAAGAGGCATTAGACTTTGTAGAATACTTAGAAGAACAAGGTGTAGAAATCATATTTGAAGATGAACAATACAATGAAGAGATGTTTGGACTATATGCGTGGTTTAATGAGAGAAGAGCAAGAGATGATAGCAAGAATATAAGGAGAAACCTTAAACACAAAATAGAGGAAGGGGAATTATTAGTGAAAGCAATTTATGGTTATAACAAAGATGGAAAAAAGTTAATAATAAATGAGGAAACAGCTTCTACTGTAAAAGAAATATTTGAATTATATTCTAAAGATTGGGGGTATCAAAAGATTGCAACATATCTAAATAAAAAAGGAATACCAACACCATCTCAAAGCAGGAACTTTACAAATGCAAAACAAACTGCAAATTGGAAAGCACAGCATATAGTAAGAATATTAGATGATAGAAGATATATTGGAGATTATGTAGGGGGACATACTGAAAAAGTAAGTTTTAAATCTAAAAAAACAAGAGTAAAAGATAAGTCAGAATGGACAATAATAGAAAAACATCATGAACCAATTATTGATAAAGAACTATTTAAAAAAGTACAGAAAATTAGGAAGAAAAGAAAAAAAGAAAGTGATAAATATAATAATGGTTTCAAGTTTGTAGATGTAGAAAACAATTTATACTCAGGACTTTTGTATTGTGGAAGATGTGGAACTGCAATGTATAAAAGAAAAGGAACAAGTGGTACAAGAAAAAGACCCGATAGTTATTTATGTAAAAAATATAGCAATGAAGGTACTATAAAAGATATAAGACCAGATTATGGTTGTAAACCTCATAGAATTAGGATTGAGTATTTAGACCAAATCGTAAATGCGTATATTGATAATTTAATTAGTAATCCAGAATTTAAAGATTTTGTAATGAACAATGTAAAAGCAATTAATACAAATAAAGTTACTTTAGAAAAAGACATAAATAAGCATAAGCAAATGATAGAAAAATTAGAAAAACAATTCAAACAAGTATATGAAGATAAACTAAATGAATTAATTCCAGAATTTATATATAAAGACAAAAAACAAGAATTAGAAAAGAAGTTAAAAAACGAGAAAGAAAAACTAGAAGAAATTGAAAACAAGTTTAATACATTAAACAAATTAGAAGATAAAGAAGATTTAATCTTCAAAGCAATAAATGACATCAAAAAAAACGGACTAACAAAAGAAGAACTATCAAGACTATTTGATAAAATTGTAGTATTTGATCCAAAAGAAATAACAAAAGAGCAAAAAGAAGAATATAACCTAAATGATGAAATGTACAAAGAACTCTATGAAAATGGAGGCTTAGCATTCCATTTGAAATTCATGTATCCACAAACTATCACAAACAGGTGGATGTGATATTGGAGCAAGACCAATTGACTTACATTTAAAAAGTTTTGAAAAATTAGGTATAAATATTGTGGAAAATGCTGGATTTATTATATGCAAATGTGATAAAATAATAGGGGCAAATATAGACTTGGATTTTCCAAGTGTTGGAGCAACGGAAAATATTATTTTAGCATCTGTATATGCAGAAGGAGTGACTAATATCACAAATGCTGCTATGGAACCAGAAATTGTTGATTTGTCTAACTGCTTGAATAAAATGGGTGCTAAGATTGAAGGAGCCGGAACAAGTAATATTAAAATAACAGGAGTAAAAAAATTAAAGGATATTAGTTATAATATTATGCCTGATAGAATAGAAGCAGGTAGTCTACTTTGTATGGTGGCAGCTACAGGGGGAAAAGTCAACTTGAAGAATGTTATAACAGAAAATATTAATCCTGTAATAGCTAAATTAGAAGAATCTGGATGTAAAATTACCAAAGGTAAGAATGAAATATATTTAGAAGCACCAAAAAAATTAAAGGCAGTAGATATTAAAACAATGCCTTATCCAGGTTTTCCTACTGATATGCAATCAGTTTTTGCTAGTATGCTTACAGTAGCAAAAGGAACGTCTGTAGTTATAGAAAATATTTTTGAAAACAGGTACAAATTCATGTCAGAGCTAAAGAAAATGGGAGCTAAAATAACTATAGAGGGAAAAACTGCAATAATAAAAGGTGTAAGAAAATTATCAGGTGCAAAAGTAGTTAGTACAGACTTAAGAGGAGGAGCTGCTTTAGTGGTAGCAGGACTTATTGCGAGAGGAAAAACAGAAATAACAAATATTGAATATATATTAAGAGGCTATGAAGGATTAGACAAGAAATTAAGAAAGATAGGTGCGAATATAACTTTAAAAGAAGGTGAATAAATGCCAAGAGCGACTAATGAAAAACTTAATAAAAGTAGTAAGTCAAAGAAAAAAACAAATAGAAATGTAGTTGTAGAAAGAAAAACAAAAGATGATAAGTTTAGCTTTGACGATGAGATAGTAATAGGTTTAAAAAGAATTGACGAGCCAGCTAATAAATTACAAGAAAAAGCTACTAAAAAGAAAAAAAATAATAAAAAGAATAATAAGAAAAATAAGCAAACTGCTAAAGATAATGTAAAGGTAAAAAACAAAAATATAAAAGAAAATAGTTTTGATGATTCAAATATTATTATAAAATCTAAATATATGAGTAACTATGAGAATAATGAAGAAGATGCTGAACTCAAGAATAAACAAAACAAAGCAAAACTAAATAAAAACAAGAAAACTACAAATAAAAACTATAAAAATAATAAGAAGAAACAAATAAAATCAAAAAAGAAAAGAAAGATTATTTTTAGAGTTATTAAATGGTTAATTTTACTTGGTATAGTTATAGGAGGAATAGTATATGCAATGTTATCACCGATTTTCAATATCCAAGGAATAACTGTTAATGGTAATTCTAAAATTTCTTCTGAAACAATTGTAAGCTTATCAGGTTTGATAATAGACCAAAACATATTTAGTTTTAGGACAAGCGATGTAATAGATGGAATAAAACAAAATGCATACATAGACACAGTAGATGTCAAAAGAAAATTTCCAGATCAAGTAGAATTAAGTGTAAAAGAAAAAGTTGCAACATATATGTTAACATATGGAAATGCTTATGTATATCTTAATAACCAAGGATACATTTTGGAAATAACAAGCGAAAAAGGTGATTTCCCAACAATTACAGGTTATGAAACGCCTACTGAACAAATTGTTGAAGGAAATAGACTTAGTACAACAGATTTAGAAAAATTAAATGATGTATTAAAAATTATGGAAGCTATTTCAAGTGGAGGAAACAAAATAGACAGTCAGATTACACAGATAGATATAACAGATAACTCAAACTATATATTAACTTTAGGAAAAGCAAAGAAAAAAATATATTTAGGAGATACTACAAATTTAAGTACAAAAGTTCTATGGATTAATAAATTCATGCAGGAAGAAGAAAAGAATGAAGGAACTATATATTTAAATGTAGATCTTAATAATGATAGACCATACTTTAGAGAAAAAGTTTAAGGAGGAGATATATTTGAAGAAAAAACAAATTGCAATTACTTTGGGAATAATGTGTTTCTTGCTAACTATTGCAATATGTGTTCAGCTAAGAACAATGAGTGCGGCTAGTTCAACAGTTTCACAAACTTTGTCAGATAATGGGCTAAGAGATGAAGTTTTGAGAATGAAAGAAAAATATGATAATACATATCAAGAATTAGAAGATGCACAAGTAGAACTTGAAAAAGTTAGACAATCAGCAACACAAAATGATAGTGCAGCCGAAGCAAAACAACAAGAGCTAAAAGAAAATAATATGATATTAGGTAATACTGATGTAGTTGGTGATGGAGTAGAAATACTTTTACAAGATGCCACTTCAGCTGATAACATATTAGATATAAATAAAGCTGTTATACATTATTCAGATTTGATTTTGATTGTAAATGAACTTAATAATGCAGGAGCAGAAGCAATTGAAATAAATGGACAAAGAATTATAGGGACTTCTGCTATAACATGTGAAGGCAATATAATAAAAATTAATGGAGAAATAATAGGTTCACCATTTTATATAAGAGCGATAGGTTCACAGAGTTTGCTATATGGAGCATTATCAAGAGTAGGTTCATATTTGGATATAATTAAAGATGGTGGAAATATAGCTAACATAACGAAAGTAGATAATATTACAATTCCAAAATATTCAGGAATAATAACATCGGAATACCTTAAAGAAGATAAGTAAAGAGAGGGAAGACTAGTGAAAAAGTTAAAAATTAGGGCTGATATTACAGCAGTAACAATTGTAGTTTTTATTGTATGTATTGTACTTGTTAGTGTTATGCTTATGCAATTTAGGACAGTAGAGCAAACAGATATAACAGAAATTGAGAATATGAGAGAATCTGAACTAAGAGTGGCTTTAGCAGATTGGAAAACAAGATATGAGGAAGTGTCTGCTCAATTAGAAGACGTAAACCTTAGAATTGAAGAATATAATAAAAGAATAGATGATAATGAAGAAGCATCTGGATTAGTAGATGAAGATTTAAATGAATCCAATATTTTAGTAGGAAAAACGGATGTATATGGAGAAGGTGTTGTAATTACTATAAATAATACAGATACATATCAAATATATTCACAAGATTTATTAATGCTAATAAATGAGTTAAGATACGCAGGAGCAGAAGCTATATGTATAAATGAAGTAAGGGTACTTCCTACAACAGCAATAGTAGATTTATCATCATATATTTCAGTAAATCAGCAAAGATTGGAATCACCATATGTAATAAAAGCCATAGGTGATAAAGAGTATTTATCTAGTATTTTAAATTTAAAAGGAAGCGGATTTATAGATATTTATAAAAATTATGGAATGAGTATTTCTATGGAACAAAGCAATAGAGTTAGAATACCAAAATATAATGGAGAATTTGAAGTGAATTACATGCAAGAGAAAGTTAGCGAATAAGAAAAATGTAAAATAATAAGATAAAATTATAAAATATATTTGTGGAGGTAGAATATGATTTTTATAGCAATAATACTAGGATGCGTTATAGGAGCATTAATTGGAATTAATATGCCAATGATTTCATATACATATTCAGGATATTTAGCAATAGCAATTATTGCAGCATTAGATTCTGTATTCGGAGGAATTGCATCAACATTAAACAAAAATTTTGATTTAAAAATATTCGTTACAGGTTTTTTTGGTAATGCTATTCTTTCGATATTATTAACATATCTAGGACAAAAATTGAATGTAGATATATATTTAGCAGCAATTGTAGTGTTTGTTGGTAGAATGTTTAACAATCTGGCTATTATAAGAAGATATTATATAGAAAAATTCAGTAAAAATAAAACAAAAGATAAAAAAACAGTAGAAGATAAAGTGAAAAATTAGAAAAAGTTACGGATAATATAATTTTAGACTAATATGTCAAAAATATTACAAAAATATTACAAAAATATTACAAATTCTATTGACATTTTTTTTAAAATGTAATATTCTAATGAACAAATAAGAGCAGAAAAAAATGGAGGAATGAGTCTTGGCTATCGGGGATATAATCGTAGGAATGGACATTGGAACTTCGAAAGTAAGCTTGGTTATTGGAGAAGTTAATAATTTTAACCAAATAGAGGTCCTATGTACAACAAGTTGTAAATGTAGTGGTATAAAAAAAGGTAAAATAGTTGATGAAAATGAAATAGTATTAGCTGTAACAAAATTGATAAAAGAAGCAGAAGCTGAAACAGAAATGGAAATAAATTCTACTTATCTTACTATACCAGGTAAATATGTTACAATAGTACAAAATAGTATTACAAAAGAAGCCAAAGATAAGTATGCAGGAATATCAAGCAAAGATGTAGCAGCAGCAATATCTCAAGTAAAAGATATTGATATACCAGAGGGAATGCAAATAATAGATATAGTTACAGATGAGTTTATACTTGATAATGGAAAAATTGTTCAAGATCCAGTAGGAAGTTTAAGCTCTAATTTCATAGTAAAAGCTCAAGTAGTATTAGCAAGTAAAGAATATATGAAACAATTGGCTAATATTTTTAGAAGAGCAGATATAGATATTGATGGGTTGGTTCCAGTAACTCTTGCAGAAAGAAGTTTGGTCTTAGATGGAAATGAATTAAATGATAATATTATGTTACTAGATATAGGTGCAGGAAATACAGATATAGGTATATTTGAAGGTTTATCTTTTTCATATACAAATACCATACCACTTGGTGGTGATAGTATTACAAACGATATTGCATTAGTGCTAAACATTTCAGAAGAAGAAGCTGATAGATTAAAACGTCAATATGGATTAGCTTTAAAATCTTTTATTGATAATGATAATGAAATATTGTTAAATACATGTAAAGATGAAAATAAAAGAGTAATAAAAAGTTCTGAATTGATAGAAATTATTGAAGCCAGAGTAGAAGAAATATTTTCATTAGTAAATAAAGACATAACTGCACAAGGCATTAAACCGAGAATAAATAATGTTATTTTAACAGGTCAAGGAATTACAAGTATCAATAAAAGTGATGTGGCAGGAAAAATAATATTAAATATTCCGGTTAAGATTTCTACAGGTAGATTAATAAGTACTGTTAGACCAGAGTATAGAACAGCATATGCTTTGGTAAGATACATTGCATCAAGACCATTTGCTAAGAATTTATCTAGCAGTATAGATTCAAAATCAAAGGAAAACTTTTTCCAAAATATTTTAGAAAGAATTAAAGAATTTTTTTATTCTTAAAAAAATATAAAATTAATATTTTAAAATTTAGAGGAGGATAAGCATTATGTTCATGGATAATACAGACGAAAGCACAATGATGGATGGAACAGCTACAATCAAAGTAATAGGAATTGGTGGCGCAGGAAACAATGCAGTAAATAGAATGGTGGATTCAGGAATAAAGGGTGTTGAATTCATAACAGTAAATACAGATAGACAAGCTTTACTTTTATCAAAAGCTGCATCAAAAATACAAATAGGAGAAAAAATAACAAGAGGATTAGGAGCAGGTGCTAATCCAGATATAGGAGCTCAAGCAGCAGAAGAAAGTAAATCAGAAATAGCCGAAGCTTTACGCGGAGCAGATATGGTATTTGTTACAGCTGGAATGGGTGGAGGAACAGGAACAGGAGCAGCTCCAATAGTTGCAGCTACAGCAAAAGAAATGGGAATCCTTACAATAGGAGTTGTTACAAAACCATTCACATTTGAAGGAAAGAAACGTTTATCACAAGCTGAACGTGGTGTAGAAAGCCTAAAAGGTAAAGTAGATACACTAGTAGTAATACCAAACGATAAATTACTACAAATAATAGATAGAAAAACATCAATAGTAGAAGCATTTAAAATGGCAGATGATGTTTTAAGACAAGGTGTTCAAGGTATATCAGACTTAATAGCTATTCCAGGATTGGTAAACTTAGATTTCGCAGATGTAAAAACAATAATGCTTAATACAGGTATGGCTCATATGGGTATTGGTAGAGCATCAGGAGAAAATAGAGCAGAAGATGCAGCAAAACAAGCTATACAAAGTCCACTTCTAGAAACATCTATAGAAGGAGCAAGAGGAGTTATCATTAATATTACAGGTGGTACAAACTTAGGATTACACGAAGTAAATACAGCAGCAGAACTTGTACAAAGAAGTGTAGATCCAGAAGCAAATATTATATTTGGTGCAGTTATAGATGAAAGTTTAGATGAAGATATAGTAATAACTGTTATTGCAACAGGATTTGAAAAAGAACCTGGAATGAATTCTAATATCCCGGTTGGAGAAATAGTAGAAAAAGCTTGGGATAAAAAAATAAATTCAATTCCAAATCCAGCTGATAATTCAAATTCAGCAGATAACTTAGATATACCTTCTTTCTTGAGAAATAAGAGAGGAATGAATAAGTAAAAAACAAGGTGCGAAGAAGATAAAACTTTTCGCACTTTTATGTTTTATTAGGAAAGATGGAAAGATAATATTTTATTTTGTATTATCATATGACTTTTATTAAATTAAGCTTGAGTAATTTATTAAAAGAAGAATGAAAAGTTTTATATTTTTTCATTAAAAGAATAGAAAGTCAAAAGAAATAATCGAATTTGGTAGATTATTTCTTTTTTTCGTGCCTACAAAATGACAGCTTTTTTATATTGTTAGTTGTACAATATTTGAAGCAAATTAAAAAAACTAGGTGATCTAATGACTATATATGTTGATATAGTATTGCTGGAAAATTTATGTATGAATTATATCATTTTATTTAGTACAGCATATATTTTAAAACTTAAAAGAAAACATATAAGAATATTTATATCCAGTTTGCTAGGAGCTATTTATGCAATACTTGCATATGCAAATATAATTCCAATGTATACTAACATTATTACAAAAATAATTTTATCAATTTGTATGATATATATTGCATATAATCCAAAGCATGTAAAGGGTATGATAAAAGAATTGATGGTATTTTATCTGGTTTCGTTTGCGTTAGGAGGATGTGCTTTTGCACTTTTATATATAGTAAGACCACAAGATATATTCATGAAAGATGGTGTATATATAGGAACATATCCTTTGAAGATTGCACTACTTGGGGGAATTGTTGGTTTTATAGTAACATACATTTCTTTTAAAATTGTAAAATCAAGAATAACAAAAAATGAAATAATATATAAAACAATAATAAAGTTCGATGAAAAAGAACTTGAAATTAATGTTATGTTAGATACTGGTAATATGCTAAAAGATCCAATAACAGGAGAAGCAGTAATGTTAATAGAAAAAGAAAAATTATACGGGCTAATACCTAGAAGCATTTTAGACAATGTAGAAAATATATTGGGAGGTGAATTTGAAGAAGAGCAACAGTTTAAATATAGAACAAAGTTAAGAATTATTCCATTTACATCTGTAGGAAAACAAAATGGAATGATGCTCGGAATAAAAGTGGATAGCGTAAAAATTATAACAGATGTAGATGAAATTATAAATGAGAATGTAGTTATTTGTGTATATGACAAGATTTTTAGTAAATCTAGAAAATATTCTGGACTAATTGGATTAGATATTTTAGAGAGGAGTGAAAAAAATAATGAATATTTTGCAGATATTAAAAAATAGTATAAATACGTTATATATAAAATATATAGGAAATGATGAAATAGAAAATTTACCTATATACTATATTGGAGGTAGTCAAACTTTACCACCACCATTAGAATCTCATGAAGAAGAAGAAATTCTAGTAAAATTATCAAAAGGTGATGAAAGTGTAAGAAAAATTTTAGTGGAAAGAAATTTAAGACTTGTAGTGTATATAGCAAAAAAATTTGAAAATACAGGTGTGGGAATAGAAGATTTAATATCTATTGGAACAATAGGATTAATGAAAGCTATAAATACATTTAATACAGATAAAAATATAAAATTGGCTACATATGCTTCAAGATGTATTGAAAACGAGATACTTATGTATCTTAGAAGAAGTAATAGAATAAAAGGAGAAATTTCTATAGATGAACCTTTAAATCAGGATGGAGACGGAAACGAACTACTTCTTTCTGATATACTAGGAACTGATCCAGATGTTACTTCTAGAAGAATTGAAGATGAGGTTGATAAAACATTGTTAAGAGCATCAATAAAGAAATTAAACAATAGAGAAAGGAATATAATGGAACTAAGATTTGGTTTCTTAAGTGGAAATGAAAAAACGCAAAAAGAAGTTGCGGATATGTTGGGGATTTCTCAAAGTTATATTTCTAGACTTGAGAAAAAAATAATAGGAAAAATAAAAAAAGAAATAATGAGCAAAACAGGCTAATGTAAAAAAATGTCGATGAAAATTTGAATATACATCCTTCTTTTGGAAATAATTAGAATAACATAATTGTTTTCAGAGGAGGTTTTTTCTTGATTAATAAAGTTGAGATATGTGGAGTTGACACATCAAAATTACCTATATTATCAAATGAAGAAAAAACAGAACTATTGCAGAGAATAAAAAATGGAGATAATGAAGCAAGAACAAAATTTATAAATGGAAATTTAAGATTGGTATTAAGTGTAATAAGAAGATTTTTTTCTAAAGGAGAAAATGCGGATGATCTGTTTCAAATTGGATGTGTGGGTTTAATAAAAGCAATAGATAATTTTGAAATAGAACAAAATGTACAGTTTTCGACATATGCTGTACCAATGATAATAGGGGAAGTAAAAAGATATTTGAGAGATAATAATTCTATCAGAGTAAGTAGATCTATAAAGGAATTGGCATATAAAATAATAGTTGAAAAAGATAAATTTACAAAAGAAAAAGATAGAGAACCAACAGTGGATGAACTGGCAGAAAGATTAAATGTTTCCAAAGAAGACGTAATTATGAGTTTGGATGCAATCCAATCACCTTTATCTTTACAAGAACCTGTTAATGGTAATAATATAGATAATATAAATATCGAGGATCAAATTTGCGATAAAAAAAATAGTGATAGCTATTGGGCAGAAACTATAACTATTATAGAAGCAATGAAAAAACTTAATGAAAAGGAAAAAATGATAATAAGTAAAAGGTTTTTTGAAGGGAGAACTCAAATTGAAGTTGCTGAAGAAATAGGAATATCACAAGCACAAGTGTCTAGATTAGAAAAAAACGCAATAAATCATATAAAGAGATTGTATAAATAGTAGGAAATTTTATAATAATAGCAAGTACATCTAAAAAAATAGTACGAAAGAAATGTCGGTCAAGCTGATTTTCATAGAACTTTTAAAAAGATTTTGTCAGCGCCCTCACAAGTCTGCGAGATTCCCTAACAAAATCTTTAAAAAAATTTCTATATTCAAATCACATTCCATTCCATTTATTTGCATTATTTTTTTAGATGTACTTATATTATATTAATTTAAATTTTTGTATCATATATATAATAGAAAGAATATATAATATAATATGAAAAAAATTTAAAGATTAAGAGGAATTATATGAATCAGAAAGGTATGGATTTTAAACATAAAGAAGTAATAAATATTAATGATGGAAAAAAACTTGGTTTTGTTCAAGATGTATGTGCGGATCTTGAAACAGGAACTATAACAAGTATAATTGTTCCTGGTAGTAATAAATTCATGGGAATATTTTCTGGAGGAAATGAAGTAGTTATCCAATGGCAGAATATAAAATGCATAGGAGAAGATGTGATTTTAGTAGATATATAATCTTAATTAAAGAAGTGATAAAGAGGAAAAAGTACCTGCATTAATAGAAGATTTTTGACAGACGAAAAAAATCTAAAAAAATCGACAAAAATCCTTAAAAAAGTATTGACTTTAAATTCTAATTATGGTATTATTATAAATGTACTAAGAACATATGAAAAATTGATATATAAATTAGTAAAGTTCTAGCAAAATTAATGAAAATCTTACATCAATACTAGTTTATTATTTTGCACTTTTTTAATCTAAAAAAACTTTAAAAAAGTTAGAAAAAAGTGTTGACATATGACTTCAAATATAGTACAATAAAATACGTTCCACACAAATGGAATTGAGAGAGAAAAGAAAGCACATTGAAAAGTAAACAATAAACTTTGAGAAACCA